>JAGVQG010000043.1 GCA_020051845.1 archaeon
AGTTCTGCCCTCGTGGTATCATTAATATCACCTCTTTCAGGCATTAGAGAACACAACTCCCTAATAAATATTTCGGATATTAATGAGAGATGCTATAAGTGCCTGGCGACGTTGCAGCGTCAACATCAAGCCAGAAACGGTAGTAGTTGTCGTTGCCTGGCAGAACATTCGTGCTTGCGCTTGTCGCAACGTAGGATGTTGTGAGCGCAATGCCGAATGGGGCAGGGTTTCCTGCGCCGTTCGTCGTGTCATCTGCCCAGGTGTAGTTGGCAAGAGGTATGGTGTTCGCTCCTGCGTTTGTGAGGCTCGCATTGGCCCTGATGCAGAAGTCGACTCCGATGTTGGAGTCGGCAGATACGGATACGTAGTAGCCTGTGTTGGTCGGGTCGTAGTTCGCCGTTCCGTTGATGTTCGACGTCGGCATGATGTTGATGGTGCCGAAGTCGATCTGGTCGCTGAGGTTTCCGCCTTTCGCGATCGCGACGTAGTTCTGGATCACGACACGCGAAAGCGTGTTGTCGACTGCGCGGCCTGTCAGTTCGTTCGTTGTCTGGAATGGTGCGCCTTGGAAAATAAAAGCCCCGACGCCCAGTAAGGCGACGACGGCGACCACTGCCAGTGCTAGCTCTGTGTTATTGGAAGATGCCTCTTTTGCCATGTTGATGCCAATGGTGCTTCTCTTTATATAGTTTTCTCTGGCGCACGACGAGATGTGTTTTGGTTGTTTTCAGTGATCAACCATCGCAATCAAGGCGGCAGGTCGCCGTTCTGCACTGTCGCGAAGCTTACAGTGTTATTATAGGTGCCAGCTGCCTGGTTGGCGGGTACGTTCAGGAAGAATTTGAAGTAAACGCGCGTCCCGTTCTGTATGTTGCTTGCCACCAGGTTGTCTGCATAGTTGGTCGTCATCTGCCGTAACGTCCCGATGGCGCTGGAATTGGTCAGGTTGTGGCTGTATGTCTCGTTCCTGATGCCCAACCTGCTGCCTCCGGCTGTCAATAGGTCGCCATCGGCTTTCATGTACAGGTCGACTGTTGTGCCTATTGCTAGGATCATGATGTCATAGGCTGTCGAGTTCGTGCCGTTGTTGCCCGAGGCAGGTAGGTTGGTGACTGGCAAGGTCATGACAGTCCAGTTGATTCCTCCTTGCAATGCGCTTGACATCGATGTAGCGATCGACTTGGTTTGCGTCACGTTGAACGCGTACGTGCTGCTCGTGTTCCATATCTGCCCATCAGTGCATGACACGTTCCAGTTGTATGCTGAGTTGTTGAAGCCATAGACAGTGAAGTTGGCGATGGTGTTGTTAACAGCGACTATTCCTGTCTGGTTGACTGTGCCGTTGATTGTTAAGTTGCATAGCAGAGTTAGGTTGTAGTCGTCGATCGGTCGCCAGCTGAAGTTGAGGTACGGCGTCGTGACGTTGGCCTGGTCTGCAGGGTAGATGAGTGTTATCGACGGCAGCAGGTTGATCGTGAAGCTGCCGTTTGCCGTGCTGTTCACCAGTCCTGTTGTGTCGTTCGCCACTATGTTGAATTTGTACAAGCCGCCGTTGCCTGTGATGTAGTTGCCCTGGTAGATTCCGTCTCCAACGCTGCTCATCGTAACGCTTGTCACCGAGCCGCTTGGCAAGGTGAGGTTGGCGTAGACCGTGTCTACTTGGATGTTGTCGCTGACATTTGCCGTGATGTTGACCTGCTGTAGCCTGTTGTAAACCAAGCCCTGTGGCGTGACGTTCATAACAATCGGCGGCGTGATGTCTGTGTAGTTTATGATGAGCTGCGGGAACATGGATGTGTTTGCGTTCTCGCTGCTCGCGTAGTCTCGGCGGTGATTGTTGGTTGTCTCGGTTGATTCCTTGATGATCCATCCCCTGTTCTGGCTCGCGTTGCGCACGAATTCGACGACGTCGCTCGTTACGTTGTACGATATGAACGTGCCGAGCTGGGCGGCGCCGAAGGTCGCCGAGGCGGCAGGCGTCGTGTTGTAGTCTCCGCCGGTGTTGGTCCAGGCGTTGCTCGTGTTGTAGTTGTTCCATGTGACCTGCAATTCCCACCACGGCCTTGTCGCGTTTATCCTGTGCAGGTTGTGCGTGAGCGAGCCTGGAGCGTCGACGTCCGTTAGGAACAGCAATCTCATCGTCGCGTTGTCGATCCTTACTCCAGACGGTATGCCTGTTATGTTGAATCTGATGATGCTGCGGAATATGTTTACGGCGTTGCGCCTGCCAACTCTTAGGTTGACGGCCGAACCGGAGTTTGTGGTCGGGTTGCCGCTGTCTAGATAGGAGTCGTCGGTTCCGTTCACGCCTTTTATCGTGGTGCCGAAACCAGGGTCGTTCGCCGTCAACCATATGCTGACGTTCTGGCCAGGCACAATTCCTGTCAGCAGTTGTGTGTAGTTGCCGAGGTCGTCGCATCTGCCGGTCGTCATGTTGAACGGCGCGCACTTGAAGAGCGCCGTGCCTGATGATGTTATCGTCACGTTCGCCGCGCTCGTGTTCATCATCGACAGGTCAATGGCGAAGGTCTGCATGAAGTTGTCACTATCGTTCGTCCGGTTGTTGACGCGCAGCAGCGCGAATGGCGATGATTCTGAATGGTTGTAGATCGTTATCTGGGACACGGTGTATCCTGTCATCGTTATCTGCAGGTCCACCGTGCCTGATGTGTTGCGCAGTGTGGTCAGCGTGAATCCTTGCGGGTTGTTGGCGCCGTCTGTCACGTCGACGACGTTCGCCGGCGTGCGCGTGACGTGGGTCTTCGTCACGTTCAAGTTGCCGAGCGTGTCGTTCGTGATTATCGTTATGTTGTATCTGCCTATCTGCGTGAAGTCGGTGAAGTTTGCGTTGAATGTCGATCCGATCCTGGTCATTACTGTCGTTGCATTGGTCGTGTCAGGCAGCGTTATCGTGGCGTAGGCAGCGTCCACCCCACGGACATCCGTGGCGTTGATCGTTATGTTCAGCGTTCCATTGAGCGCGATGTTTTGTCCTGCTGTCGGAGACAGGATGTTCACCAATGGCCCTGTCGTGTCCACAGTGAACGCGTGCGTTTCGCTCACGTTGCTTTCGATGCCGTCTGTGCAGCTCACGTTCCAGCTGTGCGTCGCTGCAGTCAGGCCGCCTATCGACCTGTTCATGGGTGTGTTGTTGAGCGTCTGCTGTCCAGCATAGGTCGTGGTGTCGAGCGTCAATGTGCAACTGGTGTTGGCTGATGTGGGGTGCGTCGTGAGCCAGGTGAAGTTGAACGCTGTCGATGTGGTGTTGATTCCGTTCACAGGCGCGATCAGGCTGATGGTCGGTGCGATGGTCGATGTCGTTGTCACGAACCAGGTCGCGTAGGATGCTGTGTGGTTCTGCGTCGCGGGGTAGAGCGCGGTTATGTTGAAGACGCCGAGAGTGTTGAATGTGCTTAGGTTGCTGATCGGTGATGTTCCACTGTTGAGAAGTGCGCCGTCTCTGTAGAGTTGGATCGCGCCAGTGCCTGCGGTGAGCGTGGCCGTGAGGTTGACGACGCTGCCTACTGGCACCGTGTGGTTATTCTGCTGTCCGTTGAGCGTCAAGTTGATTGTCGACGTGGCAGGCAGCACCACGTATGAATACAATGGCGTCGTGTTCCTGTTGCCGAGCGAGTCATTGGCTGTCCAGTTGTAGTTGTGGGTTCCGGCGGCGAGCGGGCCCATGGTTATGTTGAAGGTGCTCGCGTTCCTTGTTGGTGTCATTGTGATTCCTTTGAACGTGAACAGCACAGTGTCGACGCTGTTCTGTGCGTCGGTTGCGTTTATGCTGAAGTTGACGGTCGTTGTCGGGCTGTATGTTATCGGGCTTGATGGTGATGTGAGGTTGTTGCTGAACGCTGGTGGCGTCGTGTCTACCTTGAAAGTCCAGGTCGCGCTGGTGTTCGTCTTCTTGCCGTCGGTGCATGTCACGTTCCAGCTGTGTGTGGAGTCGGTGAAGGACGCAGCTGATCTGTTGATGATGGTGTTGTTGGCCGACGCCGCGTTGCTGGCGTTGAGGACGCCATCGATGGTCAGGTTGCACAACATCGACAGGTTGCGGTCGTCCGTCGTTCTCCAACTGAAGTTGAATCCTGTAAAGGTCGTGTTGGTGCCTGTCGCAGGGGAGAGGAGTGCGATGCTTGGCGCGTTGTTGACCGGTCCTGTGAAGTTGCGCGTCAGTGATTTGTTGAAGTTGTCGTTCGTGTCCCAGGAATATGCCTTGTAGAATGTGAGGTTGTCGATCTCGGTGCCGTTGGCGTACCAGTTCTTGCCGTCGTAGGTCATGCTGATGTTTGTGCCGTTCCAGTCGAGCACGGCTGCGCTGAGGACCTCGTTTGCGGTGATGTTGATTATCGTGGATGTCGTCGTCACAGTCGATCCGTCTGACGGCGTCTGTCCTGTGAAGTTGAGCGCCGGCGGTCTCTTGTCGCGGTTGAACTCGATCGAATACGACTCGAACGTCGAAACAGAGGTGTTTGTTGTCGCGGCTCCGTCTCCGTAGTTGACGAACGTTCCGTTGTAGTCGAACAGCCCTATGTCGAAGTTCGAATTGAGGCGTCCGCCGAGTATTTGCGTGTTGTCGGTGGATGTCGGGTTTGTCGCCATCTGCAGCCACGCGCCTGTTCCGGCGTATGTCGAAGTCGTGCTTGCGGCGCCGCTGCAGGTCGGCGAGCAGACGAGGTAGCTTAGCGTCGTGCCTGTCGTGTCCGTGTCCCATGCGAGTATTCCGCTGTTGCCTGATGGCAGCCAGGCGAAGTCGGCAATCCTGCTCGTGATGACGTCGACGGTCCCGTCAAGCGCTGCTGGCGCTGTGGATGGCCATACCGAACCATTCCAGTAGTTCGCGTACAGGTCACTGCCGCTGTCGACGCTTACGACCTGTAGGTCGTCGGATGTCGGTTGTGCGGCTATCTTCACCCAGGTGACGTCGCTGTTCGCTGTTCCTGCGTCATAGTCTGGCGTGTTGACCCATGTGCCGTTCCAGATGTATGTCGCCAGGTTGCCTGATGTGCTGTCGCCGCTGACAGCCATTGCTTTTGAGCCGTCGGCTGCGTATTTGACGGTCATGGCTTCTCTTGCGCTGGTCGCCGTCGCTGCGTCTGTTATTGACTGTTGGCTTGTCCAATTCGTGCTGTTCCAGATCCAGGCGTTTGTGTCTGAATCGGTGCTGTCGAATCCTATTAGTGCGATCCTGTTGCTTGTCGTGTTCGGGTCGCGGTCGGCGCCTATCCATGTGTATTGCACGTCCGTTGCGTGGCCCGTGTCATCGATGTAGTTTTCGGCTATTCCGGTGAAGCTTGTGTTCTGGTCGCGCAGTTCCTTGAACGCAACGTCCTTGGTCGTCGTGGTGTTCAGCACGCCGTATATCACCAATGCGTCGCCGGTCGCTGTCTCGAACGCGACGTCGAACCTGCGCTGGGCCGCCGCTGTGGACCATACTTGTCCGATGTTGGACGTATAATTCCATACGGATGCCGTGCTGCAATTCTCCACGCAGACGTAGGCGTCTAGCCAGCCGTCGTCGCTCAATGAAACCACGATCATCTTGGAGTTGATCGGCGACGTTCGGGCGACGACGTATCTGACTGACGAGCCCGCGCTTGGTAATTCAAGTTCAGCGCTCCAATTTCCTGTTCCGCTGCTGTTCCAGAAGCGGATCTTCGGCGAATTGAGCCCGTTGGTTCCGCTGTTTGACATGTACGCGATGATCGCGCTTCTTGTCTCCGCAAGAGCGCCGCCTTCGCGCGCTTCTGTCTCTAGCCCGGTCTCTGTCGTCGGCCTTTCAGCGGTTGTGGTTATTATCGGCACGATTGCCTGCTCTGGCAGTATGGTGGGTGGCTGCTCTTCCTGTGGCTGCTCCATCATCGGTCGTGTGATTGTCGGAGTGGGAACTATCGCGGACTCTATCGGCACAGTGCCTACTGGCTGTTGCTCCTGCGGTGCCTCAATCGGCGCTTGCGGCTGTTCAATCGGAACAGTCGGCATCTCGACTGGTGTTGGCGTGACGACTTCGCGCGGACCAACCAATGGCGTGCCTAGCGTCGTGGTATTCTCAAGGTCAGTGCCTGTCTCGAGTGTGACGAGTCCTGTGATGCTGCTCTGCTGCAGCGCGCCGTAGGCCATTATCAATCCGATGGCGAGCGCCAGCAGCATCAACGGCTCGTACGCTGGATGCCTGCCTATTTGCCGTCTCATGGTAGCATCCCCTCCACCGCTTTGTCAGGGCCGATGAGGCGGTACGTTCTTTTGCGTGCGTCCGACGGGTCAAGGGTTACGCTCAACCATCCAAGGCGCTTGAATGTGTTGAGCGTGACGCTGCATAGGTTGCGGTCGTCGTCCAACACATCCATCATTTCGGGATGTGTGAAGTCATAGTCCCTGAACTGTTTCCAGAGGACCGCGTACCTCAGCATCGCCCATTTCGGCAAAGGCGTGACCTTTGTGCTGGCATGCGGTCTCATGGCAGCATCCCTTCCACCGCTTGCTCAGGGCTGATGAGCCGGTACGTTCTTTTTCGCGCATCCTCGGGATCCAGAGAAACAGACAGCCACCCGAGGCGTTTGAAGGTGTTCAGCGTGACACTGCAAAGGTTGCGGTCATCGCCCAGGACTTCCATCGCATCCGCATGGCAGAATTCGCGGTCGTGGAACCTTGTCCATAGTGCTGCGTAGCGCAGCATTGCCCACTTTGGAAGTGGTATAACCTTCATTGGAGTCTCCGTCCTGCTATGGAGGCCCGTTCTTTTTAAAATTAGCTATTCATTAATTATGTTTATGATTCTTTAATTATATTAACTATTCATTAATCTATTATTCCGGCCTTCTATCGACGGAAAAACAGGTCGGCACACACCATTTCCTTCATTACTCCCTCTTTGCTAAACTGATGACACACATTAGTAACGTATTAATTCAATTCATTCGTTGAACGCGACTATTTTCCACACTTGATGGAAACATTAGTAGCATCTTAACGCGATTTATTCGTCAACTGCCCCCTTTTACCCAACAAGTGCGAAAGATTAGTAGCATATTAACGTTGCCTCTCACTGGGCCGTGATAACCGTCAAACTATTATACAACTCCAGTGAAGTGTCATGCTATGCAACTCCATCAGATTGTCGAGGAGCGGACCGCGTGCAGCCATGATAACACCGACGCGAGGCAGAGGCTCTTCGAGTATGTGCAGGCTATCCCGTATCAGGCCATGGGCGTCTGCAAGCTAGAGTCTCCAGCTGAATTTGTGGTGGATGTTGTAAGGAATATGCGCGGCGATTGCCGGCACAAGCATTTGCTGTTGCGCGAGCTTTTCATCAGAACCGGCGAGACCGTTGAGTTGGCGAAGATGATGTATGACATACGGGATCTTCCATTGCCGCAGGATTCGCTAGAGCCGTTCCTCGGTTCATGCACGACGTACACGCATCTCGCGCTCATACTCACGACAGGCGGAAAGCGCACTCTTGTCGATGCCACATGGGATCCTGGTCTTGCGAAGGCGGGTTTCCCTGTCAACACGGGATGGAACGGCCTCGACGATACATTGAGCGTCACACGTGAAGCTAGGCTCTGTGAGTTCGGTGCCAATAACTTGAAAGTGCAGCGCGATCCTAGGATTCTTGCAGACTTCAATGCCATGCTCAACAACTATATCGCGCGCGTGAGGGATTCAGCATGATCCATTTCTCGCACATCGAGAAACGCGATTTGTTGAAGGCCTGGGTTCTGTCGTCGCTCGCGTTCGCGCTCGCGTTGGCAGGTATCAACGCGTCGCTCCTGATCGCCATCCCTGTCGCGCTCGTGACAGCAGGCATAGGCATCATCCTGCATGAGATCAGCCACAAGCTGGTCGCTGCGAGGTTCGGCATTCATTCAGAGTTCAGGTCGGCTGACAAGATGCTGTGGATCAGCGTCGTCATCGCCGCGTTCGGCTTTTTGTTCCTCGCGCCAGGCGCTGTTTACTTCACTTCGCAAGAGCACGATCCGCGCAAGCACGGGCTCATCGCGCTCGCGGGTCCTATGATGAACATCATCATCGCGCTTTTCTTCCTGCCGTTGACGATCCCTCTTGGTGGGATAGCGTCCTATGGCTACATGATCAACGCCTGGCTCGGCATGTTCAACATGATCCCTTTCTGGGGCCTTGATGGTGAGAAAGTGATCGCCTGGAAGCCGTTGATTTTCTGGCCTGTCATGATCTGCGCGGCGTTCATGGTGTTCTTCGGATACTACGCATTGTGATGTGGTGTGGAAATTTTGGCGTAGGAATCTTATTATATCCGGTCGAACAAAGGAATATCATGAACCGCGGCGGATTTGCGTGGAACATCGTGACTAAGTTCATAGGTTCCATATTGATCCTTGTCGGAGTTCTAGGTATGTTCGTCCCTGTGGTTCCGGGGTTCGTGTTCGTCATCGCCGGCTGCGTGATGATTTTTGGCACTGTCGCTGTCAAGAATTGGATTGGCAGGCGAGAGTTGCATCTCAGAAGGATAATGTCTGGGAGATAGGATTCTTGATCTTGTGTGGTTTTTCACCAAAACCTTTATAAATTCTATGTGTATTTATACACATGAAATGTATGAACTCACGTCGATGAAGGACATTATCGCCATCAACCAACTGTTCGATGAAGGTGGGCTGGTCAATCCTGGTTCACTTGACTTCGCTATTGAGGCTTCGAACAGGGAGAAGAGCTGGTTGAAGGCGACAGCCATCATTGTCAGGGCCGTGTTGATAGATCATGCATTCGAGGAAGGGAATAAACGCACGGCAGCTGCGATAATCATGGGTTCGTTCGAGGAACAGGCGCTGTTGTATGACCGAGACAAGGTGTCGAAGGGTGTTGTGCTGATATTGAGGAAGAATATCACTAGCATCGAGAAGATTCAGAAGGTGATCAAGGATGCGATCAGGACTTAGTCTGGCTGACTATGCACGGAAGGCGGTTTCGGAGAATCCCGAAGTTATTGAAGCGTTGATGGAGTTCGAGCGCTCCAAACGAGTACCGAAGACCACTTATCGCAAGCGCATTGATGTGACTGTGGATGAGTCTATATTGCGCAGGTTCAAGGAATTGTGCAGGCGCCAGGGGATACCTGTCTCGAGGGCTATTGAACGCTTGATGATTGTCTCGTTGCGTAAGCAGCCATAGCACTGGACACGACGAAAACGCAGGCGTTTTCGTGGGCAACGGAGCTGTTGCTCTGTGCCCATGCGACCGTGTCGCATTGGGTCAAGAACGCAGTTCTTGACATCCCATCGCAGACTTTTTATACAGTCCTCAGTATCTATAGGTCAAGACGAAAGTTTACAAATTGTTTTCAATATGGAAAGCAAAGAACAATTGACAACCTTGAAGGATCCTAGTGACGAGAAAGAAGTAGCGAAGCTCCTTCATCCTTTTGTCAAGGAATGGTTCTACAAGCAATTCCCATCCATGTCTTTGCCACAGAGGTTCGCTGTCCCAAGGATCCATGCGAGGGAGAACATTCTTGTGAGCGCACCGACAGGCGCAACTAAAACCCTGACAGGATTCCTTGCGATCATCAATGAATTGGTCGACAGCGCTGAGAAAGGGATACTGGAGAACAGGGTCTACTGCATTTACATCTCTCCTCTCAAGGCGCTTAACAATGACATATTCACCAACCTCATCGAGCCGTTGCGCGGCATCGAAGAACTGGCGGGCAAGCGTCTAGGCATCCGCGTCGCTGTCCGCACAGGCGACACGACGGCATCGGAGAAGCAGAAGATGCTGCGTCTGCCGCCGCACATCCTGATAACCACGCCCGAGAGCCTGGCCATCGTCCTCTCAAGCATCAAGTTCAAGGATCTGCTCAAAGGTGTTGAGTGGGTGATAATCGATGAGATCCACGCCCTCGCCGAGAACAAGCGCGGTGTGCATCTATCTCTATCGCTCGAGCGTTTGGAACACATCGCCAATCATATCTGCCGCGTCGGTCTGTCAGCCACCATCGCGCCGATCGAGGATGTGGCTTCGTTCCTGGTCGGCGCCGATCGTCATTGTCTCATCGTAGAAGTGCCGATACAGAAGAACCTGGACTTGAAGGTGCTCAGCCCCGTGTCTGATCTTGTCGACACGCCGCACGACGTCATGCATAAGGCGCTCTACGAATTGATGGATAATCTGATCCAGGAGCATCGCACGACGCTCATCTTCACGAACACGCGCGCGGCGACTGAGAGGGTTGTCGACACGTTGAAGGACCGCTTCCCGAAGAACTACTTGGAGAATATAGGTGCGCATCACGGCTCGCTCAGCAAGGAGCACCGCACTTCGATAGAGAAAAGGCTGCGCGACGGCACGCTGAAGTGCGTAGTCTGCAGCACGAGCCTCGAGCTGGGCATCGACATCGGCTACATCGACCTGGTGATTTGCATGGCCTCGCCGAAATCAGTCGCCAGGTTCCTGCAGCGCGCAGGCAGGAGCGGCCACCGTTTGCATCAGACAGTCAAGGGTAGGTTGCTTGTGATGGACCGTGATGATCTCGTGGAGTGCGCAGTCATCCTCAAGTCAGCCCTTGAGAAGAAGATCGACAAGCTTCACATCCCGACGAACTGCCTTGACGTGCTCGCGCAGCAGATGGATGGCATGGCCATCGACCAGGTATGGGATGAGCAGGAGATGTTCGACCTCATAAGGAAGTCCTACTGCTTCAAGGATCTCGTGCGCCACGATTTCGACGAGACTCTCGCATATCTCGCTGGAAGATATGTGGACCTGGAAGACAGGCATGTCTACGCGAAGATCTGGCGCGACGGCGGTAAGCTGGGGAGGCGTGGGAAGATGGCGCGCGTCATTTACATGACCAACATAGGCACAATTCCCGAGGAGTCTTTCATCACGGTGAAGATCGGTGATCAGACCATAGGTCATCTTGACGAGGGATTCCTTGAGCGCCTGCGGCCTGGCGATGTCTTCGTGCTTGGTGGAGATACCTACCAGTTCAAGTTCAGCCGCGGCATGGTGGCGCAGGTGAGCGCCAGCGCCAACCGTCCTCCGACAGTGCCTCGCTGGGCGAGCGAGATGCTGCCCTTGTCGTTCGACCTCGCGTTGGAGATCGGCAGGTTGCGCAGGCTTGTCGCCGATAGGATCGCTGCGAAGGAAAGCAAGAACTCGATCGTCGCCTGGCTCAAGGGATATCTTTACGCCGACGACAACGCAGCCGGCGCTGTCTATGAGTACATCAAGGAGCAGTATGACTACGCCAAGATCGTGCCTGACGACAAGACGATCCTCTTGGAGTACAACCGCTCTGACCGCGGCAACAAGGTGGTGGTCCATGCGTTGTACGGACGGCGCGTCACCGATTGCTTGAGCCGCGCGGTCGCCTTCGCCATCGGCCGCACAGAGCATCGTGATGTCGAGGTCGGCATCAACGACAATGGATTTTACGTCGGTGCCGACCGAAAGGTGAACGTGCTCGCGGCGTTCAAGCTCCTGAAGGCTGACAAGCTGGACCTGGTGATGGCCAACGCCATCGAGAACAGCGAGGTTTTCAAGCGCCGCTTCAGGCATTGCGCCACGCGTTCGTTGATGATATTGCGCAATTACATGGGTCGTACCAAGAATGTCGGCCGCCAGCAGGTCGGTTCACAGATATTGATGCGCGCCTTGCAGCGCATCAGCACGGATTTCCCGATCCTCAAGGAGGCGAGGCGCGAGGTGCTCGAGGACTTGATGGACATCGAGAACACGAAGAAGATAATCAAGGGCATCGAGGACGGCAGGATAAATCTCGTCGAGATCGATACCGATATCCCCACGCCCTTCGCCTTCCAGCTAGTCATGCAGGGCTTCACCGACATCCTGAAGATGGAGGATCGCCAGGAATTCCTGCACAGGATGCACCAGATGGTGCTTGCCAAGATAGGATTGGAGAAAGGCAAGAAGAAACTGCCGCCGCCGGCTCCATCGAAAGAACCGCAGCCCTATGATTTCTAGTCTATCACTCTGAACTGTGAAGTGCCGATCGCGCTGGCGTTCGAATAGAGCAGCTCGACGTAGAGGTGGTACTGTCCTGGCGCGACTCCTGGCAATGCCAACGTCTTGAGGAAGGATTGTTGCGTCTCCACCACGCGCTTTTCGTGTTCGATGAGCGCGAGTCTCCCATTGTCGCCTGCGATGAGGTAGGTGAGCGTAACATTGGTCTCTCCCGGCCGTCCGAAGTTCGTCAACTCCACCGTGACCAGGAGCGGTTGCCCATTTTGTAGATGTATGGACTCCTCAGGCACGGTGACGACGATATCGAAGAGCGCGCCGTTCCATTGCCCGCTTTCGAGGACTATCCTCGGCAGGAGTAAACCGCCCGTGAAAAGTTCGGTTATGCTGCTCATCGACCTTCCTGATGGATCCCCGCCAAGAAGCAGCGTGATGCACACTCCTCCGACTATGGCGAGTGCCAGGAAGGTGTGATGCGAGATGTGACGCTTCAAACATTTCATTTCTTATCCGGCTTCAGTGGGATCTTCTTGCGCGGCAGTGTCTTGATGAGCAACGTCGCGCCCAGTCCTATTGTGATGAGCGTTCCGGCGAGCATGATTTCTTCTGTCAGAGTCAGGGGAAATCCTTTTTTGCCGCTCCTATCGATGATGAACGTCTTCTCGGACTTTGCTGGCGAGACCTGTCCTTGATAGCTCAGGTCAACGATTAACTTGTAGGTTCCGTCAGGCAGTGACGAGATGTCGAAGCTCTTGAGGTATTCATTCTGCGCCTCTACAGGCACTGTTTCGCGTTCCTGGCGGAGCACCGTGCCTTTCTCGTCGGTGATGATGTAGGTGATGTCAGCATCGACGCTTCCCGTGCTGCCGAAATTGATGAGTGTCACCTTCGCGAGCAGTGGGTCGCCTGCGGTCACCCTGTCGGCGGTCAGCTTCACGTCTATGTCGAAGAGCGCGGTAGTGGGTGTCTGCTCTTTGATGGTTGTTTTTGTCGTTTTCGTCTCCTTCGGCTGCTTGGCTGGTTTATCGACAGGGGTTGTGAATGGATACACGATTCCTGGCGTGACGATGATGCTTGTTGTTCCTGCGTCACTGCCGGATGAACTGGAGCCGCCTGTTGTTGTCGTTTGCTGCGTCTCTCCGATGAATGTGAAATCGGCGTTCTGGGAAGCGTTCGTGTTGCTGGTCGTCGCGTCAGTTCCGTCCGACACGTTGATCTTTATGCGGAAGTACAGCGGCGGCGTCTCCGTGCCGAGACGCGAGTAGGTCCCTGTGGGCAATGTGTGGTTCGCCGTGTATACCGCATGGATGCCGCTTCCTTGCTCGAACGTCATGTTCGCGTAGGCGGCCATCGTCGAGAAAGTCGATTCAGTCGTGTTGTCATACAGCAAGATGAGATACTGTGCGCTCTGGATGTTGACATAGCTGTTGAGGTCGGACACGTTCGCTTGGATGAAGATTGTGTTGGCCGCGGACGAGAAGCCGGTGGCTGGTGTGTTTGAGGTGCTGTTGGTGTAGTTGCTATAGGTGCTGACGCGGTCTATTGTCGGCGCGGCGTTGGCGACCGAGACGCTTGTCTGCACAGTCGCGTTGGCGCCCGTGGCAAGGATCAGTAGTATGGTCAGTAGGAGGGTGGTGCGGGCCATGTCAGTTCGCCGTCACGGTTATCGTTCCCGTGCATGTTCCGTTCACGCCGTTGACAGGCATTCCGAGCAGCCAGTAGATGACGTCGGTGCTTGCTACTCCATCGTTCGTCCGCTGTGGCACCAAGAATCCGGGCACGGTCGCCGCCGTGTCAGTGAGCAGGACGCCGTTGCCGTAGCTGAATCCGCTGGTGGTGTTGTAACGTTCGTTGCCAAGGGGGATGCTGCCGATGGCGCAGGCCATCGCTGTCGCTCCGCCGTTCACCTGCGTCGTGATGTTGGTGTTGCCTGTGTTGGTGATCGTCATTGTCTCCTGGTCGCTTGTGGCTCCGAGCGCTATCGTGCCGCCCGCGCCATTGTCATAGGCGAGCGAGGTGACGCTTAGTGCCTTGAGTTCTTGCACTGTGAGGGTTTGTCCTGTTGTTCCGCTGCCGCTGTCCGTGCCGTTCGTCGCAGTGATGTTGCATTCCCACGCAGAACCGGCATTGGTGTAGTATTGGAGGGTGAACTCGCAGACCGCGTTCGTGGTGTTTCCTTCTCCACTGCCCAGGTCACAGCTAGCGACGGTGTAATGGTTGTTGTTGTCGTCGGCGCTGGTGGCGCCCGCTTCGTTGTTGTCGAAGAGCGTCGCATTGACGTTCGTGATGTTCCCGAAGCCATCCGTGTCGGTGATGGTCGCGCCACAGGTGATGGTGGTCGTGTTGCCTGCTGTCAGTGTGATGGTTGTCGGCGCCGAGACCGTGCCGATGGTGGGCGCCGTGCCGCTTACGATGCTTGCCATCGCCAGTATGGTGAGGGCGATTGCCAGATTCTGTTTCATCTTCTTTTCCTCATGATGCCTGTGACCAGCGCCATCAGTAAGGTGGTCGCTATGACTGGCATGGTGTACGATCCGTGCTTTGCCGTGTTTTCCGTGATGTCGAACAGGATGTTCTCGTCCCCAAGGGCACTTCCATTGCTGAAGGGGCGGACAGTGGCAAGATACTGCCCTGGGGCGAGGTTGGTAGTGAACGCGACGGTTGTGGTTGTCTTTGTCAGAGGTGGCACTGGGCGGATGGTTGTGCTCTCCAGGGTCATCAATGTGGACTTGTTGTGGTTGTCTGCGATGTGCAGTATGATACTGTCAGGTCGAGCAGGGATGTTGCCTTTGTTGTCGATGTCAAGGTTCACCAAGAGCGGCGTGCCTTGCCGTGTTTCGGGGATGCTGATGTGTTTGATCTGGTAGTCAGATATTTCCTCTCCGACTACGGTCATGTTGACGTGCACTGGGAAGACGAGTTCTGTGCCTATGTCGCTTGCCTGTCGCGGTCGCACCTTGATGGCAATGGTCCCATTGCGCGTGCCTTGTGAATCTGATGGTATGTCTATGTGGAATGCGAGGAGTGTGATGCTTCTGTCGCTGGGCAGCATGAATGTGTCGTTGACGATGGTCAGCCAGACTGCCAGGGCAGGAGGGATCTCAATCGTGACCATCAGATCCTGCGTTTCGCCGCTCTGGCTCAACTGGATTGTGCGTTCTACCTGGCTGCCTGGCAGCAGGCGGTCCTCCAGGATGCTCGTCGGACTGATGCCGACATTGAGCGTGCCGGCACTTACCGCAGGGATGATCGCAAGGGCGAGAAGGCAGGGCAGAAGTTTCATATGTCCTCCTTTGGATCCGAGTCGCGGATGTCCGTAGGATACTCTGAGTGGCACTGTTCAGGTATTGTTGTTGTCTTGTGCTTCCTGGTTCGCAGCATCGCAAGTAGCGCGATACCTACGACGCTCGCGACAAACCCGCTGGCAAGTGGGATGATCGGGAGTCCAGTGGTCCCTACTTTGAAGGATGCGTCCTTCACCGCGGTCTTCTTGTCATCATACTGGACGAAACCCTTGACAGTATAAGTGCCTCCTTCTGGCGGCATGTAATATGTTGTGAGATCATCCTTTGTTCCGCTTGCCACGAGGGTGGCGTTGCTTTCCATGACCTGGATAAGCTTGTCGCCCTCATAGAATTCGGTCTTGAGGCTGGCCGAGACAGGCACTTCACCCGTGTTCTCGAAGCGGCCGACTATCTTGACGATCTCCCCTGGTTCGACCGTGCTTGGCGCGTCGATGGAATGCAGGAGCCCTGATTTGAGCTTGCTGCCCTTCTCCACCACCTCGATCGGCGCCTGTGTCTCGTAGATGAGCTTGTCGCCGTCATAGGCCGTGATGCTGACCCAGTATTGCTCCTTGCTCAGTGTGTTGACGATGGCTGCTGCCTTGGTTGCCTCGGTGTGCGGAGCGACTGGGCCAATGCTGAGCGCATCCCGTGAGAGGACAAGCGTTTTGCGCAGCTTGTCGAAGACGTTCATGTGCACCCATGTGGGAGCTGCCTCGACATTGCCGTTGTTCTTGATGGTGAAGAGTATGACGACAGGACTGCCTTCTTCCACGACAGGTATGGCTGTCTTTGTGATTGTGAAGTCCCGTATCTGATCGCCTGTGACGCGTGCGCTGACGAAGACAGTGACACCGGCCGCTACCGTCGATTCTGCGCCCGAGGATTTAGTGTTTGCCGCGGGCAATGCGAGGATGGTGAGGGTCGCATTGTAGAAACCGTTGGCTGCTGTCGCAGGGACATCGACGTCGATGGTGAGTGGCATGGATTTGGCGTCGGTGAAGAAGAATGTCGGCCCTTCGCCGAGTTTTATCCAGTCGGCCATGTTCCCGTCCAATCGCAGGCTCACCTGTTGTCCTGCAGCGATGCCGCTGAGCATGACTTGTTCCTGGCTGTGCGTTCCGCGCATGACCCCGTCTAGAATGATGCGTGGCGGGCTCACGCCGATGGCGAGCGCGGATGCCGAGATAAGTGCCAAGCACATCGCTCCTACAATGATCCCTACGATCCCATTTCCCATTCAGTCTCCACAATCATCATAAAAAGAAAAAATAAAAAGTCGGATCAACCCAGAGTCGGGTCGCTGACCGCCGTGATCACCACGGTGCCTGTGCAACTGCCGCTAACACCTGATGCTGGCAGGCCGAACCCGAACTGGACCGTCTTGGTCGAGTGTGTGCTGTCGCTGCTGCGGTCAAGGTCAAGGTCGAGCGTCGTGGAGATGTTGGTCAACGCGGTTCCTACGCCGTAGGTGAATCCGGCAGCGCCGTATTCCAGCTTGTTGATGGCTGCTGTGCCGACGGTGCAGGTCATCGAGAGGTTGTCGCCGCTCGTTGTGCCGTAGCCTGTCAGGCCCACGTCAAGGCCCTCGTTGCCGAGGTTCGCGACGGAGATGTTCTTGTTCGTCGTGGTCGTGTTCGCGCCCAGCGCGATCGTGCCGAAGGCCATCGAGGTGGTCTCCAGTCCCAGTGCCGCAAGGGTGTTGAGTTCCCGGGTTGTCGAGGAACTCGTTCCTGTCGAACCGTCGCTTGGCGTGGCGTTGAATGTCCAATCCGTGTCGGCGTTCAGCGAGCCTGCGTCAGTGGGATCGGCGTAGTGAACCATGCTGAAGGTGCAGTTGTAGGTGCGTGTCAGGTCGCCTCCGCCTCCTGTGCAGTCCGCGTTAGCTACGCATGTGGCGCTGTAGTGCGTCTGGTTGTCGTTCGTCGCGCCTGAGCCGCCGCTCACGTTGGTCCTGAATAGCGTCGAGGTGACGCCTGTGATCGCTTCGCAGCCGTTGTCATCGGTGACAGTCACTGTGCCGACAACGCTTGTTGTGGTGTTGGTCGTCAGGATGATTGCTGTGCCGCCGTTCAGGACAGCACTGCTCGCTACAGGAAGGCTGCTCGTCACGCTTGCTGTGGTGCTTGCGGTCGCGGCGTTCGCGATGCGCGGCCCGATCAGCAGTCCGACTGCGAGCAGCAGTATGGAGCATATCGCCAACTCTATCATCGATGATGTCCTTATTTTTCTTCTCATGCCAACACCTTCTTTTCTCTTTTTGATATCAGTGGTTGTGGTCTTCACAGCCACTGATTGTGCTGTGTGGCACCATCGATAAAAGTCATTGGTTGGATGTGAAAACCGGAAGAATCACGAAAGTTTCATTTTGAAAGGGATAGTATTTGAATATGCAGTGTTGCACAATTAGTCTAGTTCTCTAGGATGATTACTACTGCTCGTTTTCCGATGTATCTTTTGGGTGCGCCTATTTTTGCTGCGTTTCC
>JAGVQG010000027.1 GCA_020051845.1 archaeon
AACACTCGCATCGCTCCTGGCAACGTGGCAATCACAACAGAAAGACGTCCGACAAGAATTACGCCGAATGCTCACAGAACAACTCTGCTAAACAAATACTATGCGCAAAGAACCGCTCTTTGAGATCCCGCTGCATCAAAGACTCGAGCCTGTTGACAAGATGCATGAACATCCACTGTCCCACGACAAGAGCGAGCACGACGCCACCGAATAGAATCACGATGAACCACAACTGGTCGATGAACAACGCCTTTGAAAGAGAGCCTCCTGTGAACAAGGTGCCGTCATCCACCACCATCTTGAAGAGGTAGTTCTGGGCTATCGACGCGAGTTCCTTTATTATCAGGAAGAAGACGGCGCCAGCCGCAAGCAACCAGTGCCTGCGCAAGAAACCCAAGAAGACCGCCATGTTGAAACGCCAGTCTACCTTGTTTTTGCTCGCCATCACCCGCCTCCTTTCGACTATTGGCTATTGTGGGCTATTTTAATCCTTTCGCAAGAAAAGCGTCGATATTCCGGTCTATGCTGCAATGCGCTCTAGTTTATCCGCCATACCGCAATAGAACAACAGAGAGATATCATTCTTCGGGATTGAAAGCAAACGCTCTATGCGCCTCAACTGCCTTCTTGCCTTGCATATGCGGAAAGAACACTTGACCTCATAGACGTCGATGTGGTTGTCCTTGTAACCGATAAGGTCGATCTCGGCCTTCATAGAACGCTTGGACGCGAGCACGACGTGACGCTCGACAAGATCGTAGTCATCCTTGATTTTGTTATACAGTCGTTCAACGTACTGGTCGTGCTTGTTGATGCAGATCCCTCTTTTGAACGGACTCTTCAGGCAAGGAAATCATTCCTTGACCAAGTGAAACCATGTTTTTCTGATATTTAAACGTTCCTTACAATTGCTTTATAGACGAGAGATATTCACGGAGCAGCGCGTTATAATCCGCAGTGAGGACCGCCTTGAAAACCTGAAAAGTGGGCGTCGTCCATGCACGGAACAATTGAGGTCTTTCAAATGGCGAGATCGCGTCCTCTATGTCCCTCGCGACCTTGGACGCGAAGTCAGTGTGAGGCACAGGGTCATGCACTTTTGCCTTGATTTTCTGCGCTTTAATCGCGGCCTCAAGACCATCGAAATCCTTCAAATCACAGACATAGACCTGAGTATGATCCGTGATGATAAGCTCCTCGCCCTTGTAAATCGGCGGTTCAATGACTTGGATCAAGGTCGCTATAAGCATGGTGCGGTTTTAATAGCGTCCATTCAAAAGTTTAATGGACCAACGTCTCAAAACACAGCATAACCTTTAAAAAGCGACCCTAGCCAAGACCGTCTTATGCTTCGATAGTCTAGTCCGGTCAAGGATACTGCCCTCTCGAGGCGGTGACGCGGGTTCAAATCCCGCTCGGAGCAGGTTTTCTTTACAAAGAAATTGCGCGGGTTCAAAGCCCCGCACTTTAGTGCGCAATTTCTTGTTCCAAAAACTCGCGAATCAGCGAGGAGCGTAAAGCTCCGGACTTTAGTCCGGAGATAGCTCCGAGCAGCGAGTTTTTGTTACCTACTCATCTCACTATCATGCAGTCACGTTCGGCAGCCGTCGAGACGTACTTGATCGGGCGGTCCATGAACTTCTCCATGAATTCGACGTAACGCTTTGCCCTGTCAGGGAGCTTATCCCAGCTTGTGCAGCCGGCGACCTTTTCCGAAGCAGGACCATACTGGAGCCGTTTATACACAGGCTCCACGCGTTCGAAGACATCGCGACGATCAGGCATGTGGTCAAGAGTCTCGCCTGTCTTTGGATCAGTGTATGCCGTGGCGACCAGAATCTCTTCGTGATTGTCAAGCACGTCGAGTTTGGTGAGTGCCACATGTCGGATGCCATTGATCTCGATGGCATAATTCGCGACCACAAGGTCCTGGTTGCCACAGCGTCTCGGTCGTCCTGTGCTAGCGCCATATTCCCCGCCTAGCAATCTCATGGCCACGCCTTTCGTGAAATCATCATTCGAGCGCAGCATATCGAGGATTTTTGGATCTTGGGGTTCGTACATCGGTCGGTCCTTCTCGTCAAGGCTGTAAGGAATGCCGAACATGTCCAATTCGAACCGAAGCACGTGCGTCTTCTCTTCACAGTGCTCCGCTGATTTTTCCCCTCCAAGCTCGGTAGGGAAAGGCCCGCGGCCGACCCGGGTCACGTAGGCTTTCATTATGCCGACAACATCATCAATGCATGTCGGACCAACGCCACAGCCAGTGCACGCACCGCCTGCCGTGGGATTTGAGGATGTCACGTAGGGGAATGTGCCGTGGTCCTTGTCAAGCATTGTAGCCTGGGCGCCTTCGAAAAGCACGCTATTGTTATTGCGCAATTGTTGATATAGGTAGTGTGCCGTGTCATTGACCATGTGACCGATCTTCGGTCGAGCCTCACGCAACTCCAGCCAATCCTTCTCGATATCGGCTCCAGGATTCTTTTGCCTGAATCTTTCAAGAGCGGCACGCAATGCCGTGTCGTCAAGGATGTCCTGGACCTTCACGGCAGACCTGTCTGCCACGGACGTGTACGCCGGACCGATTCCTTTTGCTGTCGATCCGACACCACTCCCTTCGCTGTCCTTCTTGATATGATAATCAAGCACAATAGTGGCCCTTGACGATATCATCAGTTTATTGTCAGGATCACCGCCAGCAGCCCTGGCTTCATCGACCTCTTTCAGCAGCGACGGAATGTGTATGACCATGCCGTTGCCCATGACATTCGTGACGTCGGGGTGCAATATGCCTGAAGGTATCAGATGACAGACGTGCTTCTTGCCGTTGTGCCAGATGGTGTGACCCGCGTTCGCGCCGCCCTGATAACGGGCTACGACGTCGAATCGTTCATCCTCGAGCATCGCATCGAGTATCTTCGCCTTGCCCTCGTCACCCCATTGCATTCCAACAATGACCGTTCCTGCTTTCATTACAGTGATATTCCCTGCCATGATCATCACTCCTTCTTCTCGTTTATGTCGTGAGGGTACATGTCCCTCGTTGTCTCCTTTGAAGCGTGCTCCAATACCGCCTTCTTGCGGAATTCCTCCAAGTTCCTAGCTCCGGAATTCGCCATCGTCGTGCGGATATACCTCGCGTCCTCTTCCACGCACGGCTTGAGCCTGCCGCGGCACTCCACAGTGCCGACGACGCCTTCCACTGTCGCACTTGAAAGCGAGCTGTGGCCGTATCGCTCTATGACGTGGTCAAGATTATCCTGGTCGGTTGCGTTCGTCTCCTTTTGGGCAGCCTTCTGGAATTTCATGCCATACATGCCCACGAGCCTCGCGCGTGGATGGCCTTCTCCCCATGTCTCAATCCTGCGCGTGAGGTTCTCGTCGAGAGTGGGGTTGCCGTCTGAGTCGAACTTCTCGCCGGCAGCTTCATAGAACCTGTTGAAGTAATTACCCATCATCAACAGGTCAGCGAACGCGAGCGCCACTGTCATGTCTTTTGTCGATGCGATGCCGCCGTCTATGACAACAGGGACGTACCTGCCGTTATGTTCCGCATAGTCATCACGCGCATGAGCAAGATCCTTGGCCACAGTGAACTGCCCCCTGCCGTTGCCGCGTTTTGCGCCTGTCTGGCAGATAGAACCGACACCCATGCCACCGATGACATAATCCGCTCCTGCCTCAGCGAAAATCTTGAAGTCTGAACCACGCACGATGTTGCCTATCCCGAACGGCATGTCAGGATATCTTTCCTTAGCCCTTCGCAATATGTTCAATGCGTCAGGGAAGCACGCGTTCGATGAATCGATCATCATCGTGTCCACCTGTTGCGCCCATTTGTCCATCTCAGCATCCCAATCATTACGCGTGCCTATGGCGATGCCGATGTAGTTAGTGTCAAACTTCTGCGGGAACGCGAGTTTGACGAGCGTGTTGTCAGGACGAAGCACAGGTACGACACGCTTGTCCTTCAGGAACTCCTGCAACGGTGTCGAATCGCCATCAATCAGGTAAGGGAGCCCGTCAGGATGCTGTTCTGAACGGAGCGGCGTCATGACTGCGCTGATCATTGTTGAAGGAGCCACCTGCGGCATCTTGTTAGGGTCATAGAAGAATATGCCCTGCAGTTTGAAGTACTGGTCAAGAATTGGAATGACTGAGTGGCCAGTCCTCTTCGCCCTGGCAACGACCTGATCAAGGGTATAGTCAGGACGCGCGTATTCGGGCTTGTCCGTGGTCTCGATCTCACCCTTCTTAAGACGAGACGCCTTGTTCGCGTCTATTATCAACTGCTTGTCAGAATCACGCAGGCTCCTTGGAACACAAGTCAGGATGCCGTTCCTGCCAGCCACTTGAGAAAGTTTTGGACCGACGACGCACTGCATCCTCGCGGTCATGTAAGGGTATTGCAATGATATGTTCTTGCCAAGCTTGGTCTCAAGCGAAACTTCCTCGGGTTTGCACTCGATCCAACCAGGCAGTATCAGATATTCACGAAGACTCTCGGATTCCTCATCAGTCACGGTTGCCACAAACAACACCCCCCTTTGTCCGGACGCCTCTTTCTCATTATATATTGATTTCTAGGGTGCGGGATAGTGCTTTAAATCCGGATTCTGAGCGGTCAGACTTTTATAGTCGTTGCGACATCATCGTCTTGATGAGTTGGTTCAACGTCCCACAACAACAACGCAACATATCCCGAGTGGAGCGTGTTGCCGACACGATAACAGTATTCTGCAGCAATACATGGTTCATCGTGTTGCATTGCATCTGGTTTTGTGGGTGGATTGTCTACAACGTCCTTGTGGAGAACTCGTTCGACCCGTATCCTTTCGGTCTGTTAACTTTGATCGTCTCTCTCGAGGCCATACTTCTTTCATCCTTCATCCTCCTGTCGCAGCGCAGAGAGTCGATATTCGCCGAGCGGCGAGCCGAATACGACTTGAACGTCAACGTGCGGACAGAACAGCACGCCAAGGAGACGCTGCGATTGCTGCGCGAGATCCACGAGCACCAAATCACGGGAAAGAAGGAATTGCCGCACGATAGAAGGTGATCCGAATTTTTCAGGAATAGTAGTATTATTTCCGAAAGTCTCGGAATATTTCCGTCCACTGGACATGTCCCCTCGCAACACGTTTTAAAATAAGCGGCACCGCATGAATTCCTCGGGCTTTGAGCCCGATGGATGAAATGCGGTATTGTGCCGCGTTGGTAGAGTTAAACTACTTCTGAAAG
>JAGVQG010000046.1 GCA_020051845.1 archaeon
TGCGCGCAATTCCTGCAATGCAATATCACTTGAGGAAAACGTTCGACAACGCCAAAGCTATGCCCAAATACTTCGAATATTTAAGAGATTAGCTATTAGGCCTGAAAAAATCACCTTCACGTGACACGAGAACTTCATTTATCGTAGAATCAAGTGTGTGAGGCCGCCTTTGACGCGGATCCACAACACCCTCACATTCGTTAGCTATCACCTCATATGCGCGGTGCAGAACCACGTTCTGCAGCAACAATCGCATAGTATCACTGTCAGAATCCACCCGCCAATAAGGATCCACCATCATCTGGCATATGCTCTCTCCCCAAAGCCGGGTCGAAGGCAGATCCAAATCAACGTTAATCAAGTGCTCAAGAACATAATTATGAGCAATCCTATGCACACGGCTCGGATCACGGACTGCTTCGCCAATCTTATCCAATGATAAGTCAGGCCCGAGTTCTTCTTGCAATTTATTGGCCATGAACGTTTTTGTGATTACCGCCGCACGTAGCATCACGTCCTTATGCTCACCCCGCAAAATCCTGGCACCATCAGACGTAGAACGTTCTTGGGCATTGTACATCATGGCGTGCAAAAGCCCGACAAGCAATCGCCCATCATCATCCTCGTCAGGTAAATTTCCCTCGACGAGCACAGTGTTGGTAGTATTGCTGTCGCGGAAAGGCGTGAAAAAAGGCCTCACGCGGCAATCCTTGCCATACGGCAACTTGTTGAAAGCCGCCGATATCGCGTCATCGAACCAAGGCCTCGACCTTGAACCATCGATGCCGACACGCGCCTCAAGAAGGACGAGGCTTTCTGCGAGCTTATCCAAATAAGTGTTTCGCACATAATCCTCGGTAGGATTCGGCTGTTCCCACAAGCCGCTTTTCCTGACCGTGTGATTGAAAACAACAAGATCACTTAGCATCTTGTCATTGATATATGTGCAAAGCGTGTCAGAGAGCAGCGCAGCATGCCTATGAGTAGGATCGTGCGCATCATGACCTTTTTTCAGAGCATATCTGAGATAATCGTTCTGCAAGAACATCTCGCGCACAGTACAACCTCCTGCCACACCAATCTGCAGTTGAGGTATACCCTCACAACTCACGATTGTCGAATACCGACTTTCAGCCCAAGGGACAGCATCCGACCAATCAGGCAGGAGAGGCAAAGGAGGGGTCATTATCCTGAATCCACCATTCGAACGCAACACCGTCGCAAGCTCGGCGATTCTGACCGCAATCCCTACATCGTCAAACTCCTTGACATACACGCCATAATTGTGCGCGCCACCTTTGCTTGAGAATTTGTTGGACGGGTCCCCGAATTCGCGCCCACGAAGTATATCCTCCGTCGTACTATGTGCGAGGACAGAAGCTTTCCTGTCCAGTAACCTCGACGCCTCAATGACATGACTCTGGTCCGAAACCGCAAGTGACCTGCGCACGCCTTCGAACAACCCGAACAAATCCAAACATTTAGGCGGGATTGCGCCGCCCTGTTTATCGAAACCAAGGGCACCCAATCTGGATCTTCTCTGATTGATATATAGACCTTCATCCAATATCACAGCATCAGCAAGCTCATCAACACACGCAACCAGATCCGTACCTTTCCCTTCTTGAGACGCGTGCTTACGTAAGTATGATGAAAGATTCTGCAAGGACAGGCTCGCGTTAGTGTATTCAATTGTCGGCGGAATCAACCATTCATCAATCCCATACCGAGCCGCGGCTTGACGAACCACCCCATTGAGCGCCGTGCGGGAGAACAATCTTGAGACAGCTTTGTCAAAACCATCTCCGCCAGAATGGCGTAATGGGAGATAAATCGGAAAAGGCGCGCCATCGTCCATGAACCACATAGGTCCGCCTTTGACATTGTGCTCAAGGACTTCTCTGACCTTATCCTCATCACCTATCATGAGCAAATCCCTGTGCTCCCTTGGCGGATTGCTGAACAAAGCATCGACAAGGCGCGAATCAATGCCCTCGCGGACATCGAATAGAACCGCTTGTGCTGATGCGGCGCGTGCGTAGTCAGGTGTGGCATGGCGTTCGATCATAAGCTCTGGAAAACCGTTCGCCATAGCATCGAACCATTTCGTGCTTACAACCGCACCAGGGCCACTGACATACACTAATCCCCGTCTCTGAGCCATACGACGGGGAAGGCGAAAAACGTTTATAAACCTTTCCTTGTGTTATCACTTAACAGTGGTTTAAAATCAGCGTGAATGATAAAGAAACAGAACAGGAAAAGAAGAACAAACAAGATGAAAAAAGTGAAAAACAGAAATCTTTCTCAGACCATCCTTCCTTCAAGGAAGTGCGCCGAAGGACCTGGCTTGCCGTCCTCTTCCAAGGTCACGAAGTACGTCGTGTAGCCTGACAAGTCCATGCCCGATCTATAGAGGTCCTTGTAGGCGCCGTCGAGCAACTGAAGCTTGCCCGTGTTGATGATGAAGTACTTCGTGGCTGTCTTCTTCATGACCCAACCCTCATAGTGCTTGGTCTTGGGGTCAGGCAGGTCCTTGAAAGTGGCGTAAAGGCTGAAGACACCGCTGTCGAACTTCACCTTCACTGTTCCTGTAGTATTACCCTCATCGACCGTCTTCAACGCGCCTGACAACTTGTAGGTCATGGTGAGCATCTGGGCCAAGGCGGCATTATCCACTTCCTTGCGCTGCAAGTCTATCTCAACCGACTGAGGCGTCGCATCGATGGCGGCCATGGTCGCGTTGGGAACCGACTTGGCGACCGCCTTCCTCAAGCCATCGCCGTTGCAAGCAGGAATACTGTTGCTTATGCCCTCGACAAGAGTCGAACCAGTGAACCAGATGAAGTGCTTGAGTCCACCGGCTTCGAGCCGTGCAGTGCGCGGCAAAAGCTCGTCGAACTCCTGGTCGACGTTGTTGTCATCCATCCACAGGTCAAAGTCGGCGTTCTTCGCCTTCTTCGCACTGATAGAGAACCAGAGGTCATCCCAGCTGAACTTGCAAGCGCCTTCAACTATCTGCATCGTCGGCATCTTATCATGGCCGCAGGCGATATTTACATTCTCAGCCGTTATCAAAGGACACTCGGTAGGGACCACAGGCGTTATGGTCACGACAGGCACCTCGGGAGTGGTGTTCACAGGAGAACCGTTGACAATTGGAGTCTCCACAGACACCTCATCCGCATGCTCCACGTCGTTGAGCGCGTTGTTGATGTTTATCTCATCGGCAGCCGGCCCCTCCTTTTCCTCAGGGATAGCAGGCATACTCTCGTTCAGAACCGACTCGTCATCACCGATAAAACCCTCCTTGGGCTTGGCGCAGGATGCGACGAGCAGGATGACAGCGACAATCAAAACAACGTGGATGAATTTCATGACAACACCTCGACTATGAGGAATAGAAGGATGGTTTTAAGGATTGCGGTGGCGCATGAACACAAGACCCGCCATGGTCAGACCAAGGCCAATGAGCAACGCCCACGTCCCGAACTCGGGCACGTGCGCCGAGCTTATCGTCACATCATCCTGCAGGGAAAGGACATCGCCCTGGCCTGTGCAGTTGATCCTGAAAGTGTGGTTTCCGACTGTCGGGAAGGTGTTGTTGAATGCGAAGAGATTGTCTGTCGCGTCAAAAGACATATCCTGCCATGTAGAGAACGGATTGAACGACACCTTGCAGCCGCCGTCGGTCAGGTTAG
The DNA here is from genome assembly GCA_020051845.1 of archaeon. Lineage (GTDB taxonomy): Archaea > Nanobdellota > Nanobdellia > Woesearchaeales > ARS49 > JAGVQG01. Next base: position 3,702 of record JAGVQG010000046.1, read on the forward strand.
CTGGAAGTCCTGTGGCATTGGTGAAGTTCGCGTACATGGTGACCACTGTGTTCGGGAACCTGGCAAGGCCTGCGTGCAGGAATGAAGACGCGTCAGTGCTGTCCCAGATCGTAAGGAAAGTCGCGGATCCAGCAGTGTAGGCGCTGAAGTGGGAAACGTTGAATGTGAACGATGACTTGCTTCCGTCGAGGACGATGCAATCATCGCAGAAAACACCATCACGAAGAGGAACGACATTCCCAGAGAAGCTCAGGTTGGCCAACTGCAACGTCGCGCTCTTGTTGAACTGCGGGCATTTGGAAGAGTTGACCTCGACCTTGTTGTACGAGATGACGGCGCACTGGTCGAAATCATCAAGAACAGTGCTCGAGCCGAACATGACGCTGCCGACTGCCTGCTTCTCGACCTTATTGGCAGACCTGTTCATCGAGAGGTTCTCATTCGCGAACATCAGCGCGGACAGGACATCGACACGGGGATAGCCGCTCACGAAAATACTGGTCTGGAGCAACAAAGATTGTATCTTGCCCGGCGTGATGTTCCTGCCCTGCAACTTCTCGTTCTGCGCGAGCAAAGCCGCGGCACCGGCCGCGTGCGGAGTCGCCATCGAAGTGCCGTCTTTTGAACCATAGCCGCCGCCACGGACCGTCGAGGTTATGGACTCGCCAGGAGCCATCACCCTCAACAACGATCCGCGCTGGCTGAATGTGGACTGGACATCGGACTTGGTGACCGAACCGACAGCAGTCGCATTGCCCCTGCACGCAGGGTAATTCACGCCAGGACTGCCCGAATAATAATTGCCAGAAGCAGCCGTGAAGACAATGCCCTGCTGCCAGGCCACGTCAATGGCGTTCTCCAACGTATCATCATAGCCAGGACAAGCGCCACCCTCAGTATAATACCCACCATCACCGATGCTCATTGTTATGACCGAGATATTGTAAGTCGCTGATTCATTGACACACCAATCCATACCCATCGACATGGCGGCAAGATCGCAGGACGTGCCTGAACCGCAGACCTTCACGGCGATAATACTTGCTGCCGGCGCGACACCCACATAGGAACCATTGCCTGTCGCGATGCCTGCCACGTGGGTGCCGTGGCTGCCTGCCGCGTTGTCAGACGCATTGTAAACATCACCCATACAATCGGTCGGGTGGAAGCAACGGCCGGCGACGATCCTTCCCTGGAAAGCAGGATGGCTGTAGTCGATGCCACTATCCAATATGCAAATGCCGACGCCCTGACCCTGCAAGTTCTGGCTGTTCACGGTCCTGTTCCAGACAGCATCCGCCTTTATCTGCGGCACGCTCTGGGCCAACTGCAATTTGAACTGCCTATTGGGCATTATGTTCTTGATGCCTGCGACCGAAGCCAACAAATCAAGGCCTGAAGGCGTGACACGGGCGACAAAACCGCTGCTGGTCGCGAACTCATGCATCATAATGATATCCTGGCCTGCCGTGCTGATCCTTCCCTTCTGCCTGTCCTTCAGCCTGGAAAGGAATCCCTGCCTTATCACGGCATTCTGCGAACGGCGCGCGTCCAGACCCGCGCTACCAAGAGAGACATCATTCAATGAGACAAGGACAGTCACCTTACCATCACGCACCGCATTAGACCGCGCCTCGGCCAAAGCGTCCTGGTTCAGAGCGAACGATATAGATGCGAGAAGTACGACAATCAACAGATATGCGACAAACCTTTTCACCATGGCCTCTTTATATCATAAGCCGACAGCAATCATCGTATAAAAGGCTTACGACAGAATTGATAGATAATCAACATAGAAACAAGACAATAAAAAAATAAAAAACCAGATTACCTTAGCTCATCGGCAGGCACTTGCCGCCCTGGAAGAGCGCCGGGACCTTCAATGCATCCGAGCAGCACTTGTCCTTCTCGCCGGCAGTACCGGTGTCTCCACCTGCTGTCGCGCAGGTCGCACCTGCGTCACCGAGCTGGTTGCCCGTCACAACGACACCAGTCGCTGGAGCCGCGGGCGTTGTCTCAACAGGAGCTGTCTCGACAGGCGGTGCTACAGGAGCCGGAGCAGGCTGCGCTTCTGGCGCGGGCTGAGCTTCAGGCACGGGTTGCGATTCTGGGACTGGCGCAACCGCCTCAGGCGCCTTAGGAGCGCAAGCGACAAGCATGGCCAACGCGAAAACCGCGAGTAATGCTACAATCTTCTTCATCATTGGAATACACCTCCAAGTATATTCTCGTAAGAAACGACACTATCACGAGGGTATTTAAAGGTAGCGAAATAAGTGAAGTCATCTTCTGAGAAGATTTGAATGTGCAGTGTTGCACAATTAGTCTAGTTCTCTAGGATGATTACTACTGCTCGTTTTCCGATGTATCTTTTGGGTGCGCCTATTTTTGCTGCGTTTCCGAA
>JAGVQG010000015.1 GCA_020051845.1 archaeon
ATAAATACGTAATATTTGTTAAGACAGAGGATAATGTAGTTATTAGGACTCAGGAAGTAATCACAAGATTGCAGGCAAATCTACCCGACGTGTTCATTCTTGCCGCACGAGGGATGGCCATAAGTGTACTTGATACTATTCTCCACGAAATTCGGAGAAGCTACGACAAATATACGCCGATTCGACATGAAGAAGGCAAGCAAGTCACAATCATTCTTCTGAGAATAGGTCAGACCATAGTCGATCAAACACTTGAAGGTTTTGAAGTATAGTCGTCGGTATTTCAATCTAATTACAAATGCCAGATTGACCTACCACCACATCATTAATGGAACACATCCACTACCCTATCTTCTTCAACCGCGCGACGTGTTCATCAAAGGCCTTCGCGCGCTGGGAGTACGCCTCAGCAAGCACGTTCTCGCCAGTCCTACGGACAGTGTCTGAAAGAGCGTGGTGCAATGCTGCTTTAGACGAGTAGTACTTCTTTATCGTGTCGCGGTGCGAAGGCACTGACTCCTTGAGGTAGCCTTGCAACTTCTTAACGACCGGCTCGACGCGGTTCAGCAAATAGCCATAGGCAGTGCCGAACCTCTTCCTGTCGATCATCCTGTGTATGCGGATAAGCCGCATGCGCAAGACGAAGTGCATGAACTCCTCCTTGAAGAGAATAGACGCCAACAACGCAGTCATGACGAGCAGCAATATCAGCAGCAATGCAGGGACAGCGATGGGCAACAGGACCGAACGCACAGGTATCGAGACGACACCAGGGAACTCTATGCCAAGGACCTGCAAAGGCTGTTCTGACTCTGGAAGCGTGCAGGTGCGCGCGATCTCAGGCCTGTCAGAGTTGACGCCGCACATGTTGATGTCAGAGCAGGTACGCTTCTGCCTGCCGACTCCGCACGGACCGACATGGTCTCCGTGATCGAGATGGGTCTGTACTGAAGACTCACTTACTTCCTGGGTGTTCTTGCCGTTGTGACATATGGTCACCTTGTGGTCCACTGTCCAGTCTGCCTGCGTCCCATAGCTGCACATACCCCATCCATCACAACTCCAATCAGGCTGGCAGAATGGCACACACTGTCCTTCTGAACACTTCTCGCGGAAACCGCAAGCTATTGTCTGCTTGTCGGTGCAAGTGTCATAGTCGAAGAAACCGCAGACAACGCGAGAATCACCACTGCAATAGGAGACTCCTGCCTCACACTGGTTCTGGCAGTCACATCCTCCGCCACCACCGCCACCACCACCTCCACCGCCGCTGCTTGAGCAGAAGTATGTCATGAAATTCTCATCCACCCATGCGCTGCATGCGCCGAAGGAATCACAGGTGCGGACACGCCAATAATATATCTTGAAAGAAGTCAAGCTTGTCGCTGTCTGTGGAGAGGTCGCGGGATTCACATCCTGCAGGTTAGTGCCAAAGCCTGAATCAAGACCCATCTTGTACTCATCATGGGTAGAGTCACCCTCAGGATCGATGCCTGAGGTCCACTGCAATGTCGCGCCAGCGCTAGTGGTGGCGTCGACATGCGTAAGGTTGGGCGCGCTAGGAGGATTATTGCCTATGGTCCAACTATCCGTGCTCCATGCACTGCAGGCATTAGACGCGAAACCAGGACGACTATCGCAGGTGCGCGCCCGCCAACTATGGCTGCCGAATGCCAGGCCTGAAGCGCTGCGCGGACTGTCCGCGGGCGAAACCACGCCGCCGCTGTCAAGCTGGAATTCGTTATAGGTAGCGTCGCCATCAGGATCAGTGTAGTTCACCCAGCTGAAATTGGCATCACCATAGTGGCCGCTCGGCACAGGGGTCAATAAAGGCGCTGGAGGCGCGTCGTTGAACGCAATGAAAGTGTCTGTCGCCTGAGGCGAGCAGCAGGCGCTGTTGCAGGTGCGCACGCGCCAGGTCCTTGTGGTGTTGCTGACAGCAGCCACAGGACTCCAAAGATAGCCCGAGCTTTGGACTGATTCAGCGCCGCCATCCAATGACAGGCGGTCTGTCGTCGAGAGCAGAAGAGGATCGGCGCCAGAAGTCCACGAAAGCGTGACGCTCAGGCCGTGTGTGTCACCCTGGTCCACTTGGACAGGAGTCGAGGGCGGTATGCAAAGAGTGATGTTCATGAAAGCGGCCTGATAGGGGTCTGCTGTCGCAGAAGCAGAGCCTGACGCAGTGCCCTTGCTGCCTGTTCCAGTGACGCCGCCGCCACCAGGCAGGTTCAGGTTGCCCACCACATAATAGCCATTGGCGTCTGTCGTAGAACTACCGCTGCAACCAACGCCAGAACAACCGCTGACAGTGACGCTCACAGAGGCGCCGACCACCCTGGAGCCGTTCATGTACACAACATAGCCTTCAGTCGTGCCTATGAAGATGCCAAGAACCTGCGCTGTCAAGACTATGGCAAGAGCCAAGACTATGACTATCAGCGACAACCCCTTTTTTCGCATGACGCTGCAATACATTCACTCCTTTTTAAATGCTTCGACCACAAATAGTTATTGAAACGGCAAAAAATACCCAAATGACCAGATGACCAGATGACCACTACTGTTCTGTATCGACCTGGACAACACTCACGAAGCCCGCGCCTTTTTTGAGCGTCGGTTCTGACTGGCCTAAGGCAGGCACTTTCATGCCGAACCCGATCAGATAGTGGTCATTACCAAGGTTCTGTGCCCTGACATAGGTCTCGCTGGAGAGACCTGGAATGTTAGTCTTAGTGACATTGCCCTGCACGACCCAGTCGCACTTCGGGTTCTGGTTCGTGAGTTCCTTGCGCATGAACCTTATTTTCGAGAACCGCTGAGGTTCACCATAGGCAGACGCCAAGAAATCGACCAGGGTCTTCACATCCCCATCATCCACCTGGACGTGGGAGAAATCATTACGGCTGGCACGCGTGAATTCGCCTTCGATGCCACCTATCCCGACATAGCCTGCTCCGTCCGAGAATGCTGCTGGAAGGGTGACTGACTCCGCCATCTTACATGTCAATGTGATCTTGGCGCCATAGGGACGGACAGGGTTGATCTCGATAGCAGGATCAAACGGTCGCTGTACGCTCGTGCTCATCTTCATGGTCCTTGGCCCGGTGGATTTATTGAACGCAGTCTTGCACAATGCATAGCCATTGGCCTTGTCCTTGCCGAGCGCGATGCTCTTCAGCGTCTGCACTGGTTCAGTCAGGGTGGATCCACTCTCCACATATTCGAGTTGAGGCAATGTGAGCGCCATACCTATCATGTAGCCCTGCTCTGTCACGCTCTTATTGAGCACAGGGTTGAAGGTCTGCGCTCCGAGAGTGTCGATCGTGAATGAAACATCACCCTGGTTCATGTCAGTGACCATAAGGATCTTCCCGAGCTTGGAACTCTTATACTTGGGAGGAAGATCCTCCTTTGTAGGTTTCTCATCGCCCGGCGCCGTGGGCGGTATCTTGTACGGCAGCTTCGCGCTTATCTTCGCCGTAGGCGCTGCCAAGAGATAATCAACATCAGCGACGGCCTGGGCCCCTTCGACGAACGTCTCGCACAACTGCGAGTTATCCACACCATATGGCTTTTTCCACAACTGGTCCTCGCGCGTGGTCTTCAGATTCGGGTCAGTGAACACCACAGCCGGATCGAGCGGGATTATCTTGATGCCGAAAGCCTTATCCGAGTTGTCGACTCCGCCATCGGCAGTGCCGCCATCATCCTTCGCATTCAATGACAGCAGGTCTGTGATGGACGCGCCGTTCGCGCCTTCCAGATATTCTGCGAGAGTGAAGGTCAGCGTTCCGTCGATAGATATCTGCGGCTGCTGCGAATACCATCCAGGATGGGACGAGGTCACTATCCTGGAGACTATCTTCTGCGCGCTCTCATCGGCAGGCCCTGGAGATATGACCGCAAAGCCAGGCACTGAGACAGGACCGCCACCCTGGTTAGCCGAAGGATCTGCAAGCAATATCATGACAGGCGCGCTGTTGACGCCTGTCATCGTGACATTGTAAGTGACGACGCCCTCATTGTAGCTCGGATCAGCGACGCCCATCTGGAAAGAGTCAGCGCCCGCATAGTCCTTGTCAGGCGTATAGGTCACTGTCTTTCCGTCAGCCGCCCTTGTCGCGACACCGTGCGCAGGACGGGTCCAGAAACCCATGAATGTCAGCGGATCACCATCGGCATCTGTCGTCGAATCCTCGACCTTGAGGATCAAAGGCCTGTTCTCCGGCGTCGAGACAGGGACCGTGTTGTCAGCTGGAGTTGCCGCGTATGCCTGCGAGCAGATTCCAAGGACTGTGGCGCAAACAGCTCCACGAGTGCACTTCCAGATGTTGTTGACGATATCGTTGAGCGCCATCAGGACAGGGTAATGCTCCAGGATATATTAATCTTGCCAGACACCACCACTAATTAGTGACTATTACAATAAGATTTTGGGTGGCTGAGAATCTCAACCTTTCAAGTAGGTCTTGTTGTAGGACAACTGGTCGACCGCGTAAGAATTCACCATCTGACCCTCGCCGGCAGAGATATTGATGAAAGTCGGCACTGCAGCGCGCGGACTGTAGATGACGAACTCCTGGGACGACGCGTTCCATTTCATCAAATAGCGGTGCCTTGTGGCGTTGAAATACTTCAGTATGGTCGTGTTGAAATAATACGGATAACCAGGACCGTTCCAGCCCTGCACCATCGATATGTTGATGTCAGGGACCTCGATGCCTGTCATCATTATCTGGGTGTCGGCGCTGTTCAGGTTGACGAAGTAACTCGTGTTGAACTCCATGGTCGTGAAAGGCGGGCTTGCCGCGAGAGGGCTGTAGACATCGAAGCTCTGGGTCTGGTCGTTCCAGCGCATGATGAACCTGTAGTCGATGCCTGACATCACCGACCCTATGCTCGTGTTTGACGTGTTCCTGCACAACGAAACCAGGCTCCAACCAGTGGTGAGCGGTACCTCACAGGTGTTTATAGGGATCCAGAAGAAGCCGACGATACCAGCAGGAGACGTGCCTGTGGCATGGCCAGTGACCTGCGGCCCATCCTCCGCACCCAGATTGAACGAGAGCACGAAGACAGTGACCTGCAGCACTGTGACTGTCGCGAACAGCACAACAAGCGCACCTACCGTCCGGTTGCTCACCGGACGACGACTACTCATCTCACCCTCCCTTTTTCATTCACTCAACCGTTTCTATTCACGCAAAACAATCACGAGCATCCTGCCAGTATAGCTACCTTCAACGGCGCCGAATGGGACAGTCGCCGTCGCCTTGAAACTACCGTGCCCCTGTTCAGGCGTTATGAACAACGGCTGAGGCTCGATCTGCACCCACGGAGTCACGTCACCGAAAGTCTTGACAATCACCTTCACAGACGTCGTGCCTGTGTTGTTGACATCGAAGTATCGGTCCGAAATCTCGCCAGGATGCAATCTCCCGAAAGCGACGACGCTCGTGTTAAGGTCGAAACCTGTCGCGCCATTGTTGATCACCTTCAGCGTCATCGGCATCTCGTAGGCGGCCTGCACATAGACAAGCACGAAAATGACGCTGGTAAGCACGACAATAGCTGCTGATGCCAGCATCAGCATCGCAATGAACCTCTTGGTAAGCTTAGGTCTCATTTCATCCTCTCCTTCCTGCGTTGACGGTAGTAGATAATCGCTATGATGACAAGCAGCAGGATGAAGGACAGCCGCACCACATTGGTGATGCCGCTGACTTTCGCCGGCGACTCTATGACCGCAGAACCATCAGGTATTATGTCGAACTCAAGCGCGAACTTCTTAGTGCCGCCTGCGAACGTCAACTCCAGCACACCAGGATATTTCCCTGGCTTGATCACGGGCGGGATGTTCATGTAATATTCCTGTGTCACCGGCTCCCACGGATATAGCGTGAATTCAGGACCAGCGGTGCGCCAACCATCAGTCACGTTCGGGCCTACCATGAACACCGCGCGAACACCGCGAAGAGCGTTGTTCCACCGGTTCTGGAGCGTGAAAACGAGCGGATTCACGTGACCGACCTGCAACACTTTCGTAATGTTCAACAATTCAACATCAAGAGTGCCGACAAAGAAATCAGCGTCCGCAGTCACATTGTTCTGGCCGCCATAGACAACGGCATCAGCGCGGTAGACACCCGGCGTCAGCCTGTTGTCCCAGAGCGCGGAAACAGTCCCTGTGCCGCGCGCTGCGATAGGCATGCGCGATGTCTGCACCTTACCCACAGAGGTATTTCCGTCATAGAAAGTCACATCAGCATAGACATCAGGCGCTTCCTCATCGCCCAGGTTCTCGATGGTCACCTGAGGACTGAGAGGTTCGTTCTCCTTGCTTGTGGATGGAACGTACAACTTCGCTGTCAGCCACCTGCCAGTGTATGGTTTGGTGATCTGCAGGTAAGCGGTGACGGCCGTTGTGGCTGTCAACATAGAATGCCCTGGAACCGGCTGTTCATGGGCAGTGACTGTGAGGCGATGCACGCCTGGTTCGATGTCCTGGGGAAGCTTCAGCCTAACGACAAACGACCCGACGCCCTTGGGTCCAAGTTGCAGCATATCCTCGGATATGTTTCCGTACTGGTAAAGGTCGCCACCAAGGCTAAGCAGTATGTTGACTGGAACAGGATTGCTATTATAGACGCGGAAACCGACAGCCTTCTCAAACCCTGGCATGAACTCCCATTTGTAATCCTGGGGGATCGATATGCCGACAGCAAGGACAGATGAAGCGAGAATGCAGACAATCAGGACAGGAAGGCAAAGCCTGAATGTCCTGATACCTATAGCGTTCTTAAAACGACCCACGAATCCTCCTTTCTCTGTCTTTCCAACACAATACTACCTATATAAATGTTAGGGTGAGTGTTTTGTGAAGTGTGACAACCACGAAACCACTAAATGATGGCAAATATCCTGAAAAGGATGAATATCAAGAACATCAAGAAAATCCTAAAAAATCAATAAAAAAAGAAAAAAACAATCCGCTTACTTATACCTGGGCTGCCCAGAACGTGACGTTCTCTGTCTGGTTGCCTGGCAAGACGTCTGTGCCGATCAACAATTGGTAGTCGATCGTCAGGTCGTCATCGCCGTCGACGAAGTACATGTTCGTGCAGACAGCTGCTGCCGCACCCTGCGGCAGACCTGTGAATGCTGTCGTCAAAGTGCCTGCGCCAGGGCATGCGCCCGTAGAGTCAGTCGCCTTGAAGTTCTGTCCACCGCCAGTACCAAGCGAGAAGCCTGTGGCGTTGATGGTCACCGAAGCGTTGACGTTGCCGTCATTGTTCAATGTCATCGAGTTGACGCCTTCGGTCTTGAAGCAGTTCACTCCGCCGCTGCCAGCTGCCTGGTCAGTGGAGATCGTGCACACGCCTGTGCCGTTCGCTGTGATGTTGCCGAACGATGAGTCAGCGTCAGTGAGCCTGATCGACAGGACGCCCTGCTCGTTGAACGAAATCGTACCGGTCTGGCTCGTGCCCGTATAGAGTCCCGTGATTCCGGGTGTGCGCTGCAACACGACATAGGTGCCGCCAACGCTAACGACTATGGCCACCACGAGGAGTGTCGCCAATGTCGCGTTAGAAATGTCTTCTTTTTTAGCCATGTATTTCTGCCTCCTTTGGGGCCTAGCCCTGTTTTATAAACGATACTGTCGCTGTCTCTACAGTCCTGCCTACTGCGACTGCCGGAGCCGATGGTGAGACCTTGTTGAAAGTCACAACACCAGATCTTGAAGCCGCAGGCGCACCGCTGAAGCTATTCTGTAGCACCAGCCATGTCCCTACCAAGGACACAAGCAGCACAGCAACTACTAATAGTAGCAGAAGCTGCTTTCCCGCATCCTTTTGTTTATTCTTTTCCATGCTGGGTCAAATACCTCCACTTGTATATAAATATTGTCCTTTTCACTACCAATATACACTTAACTATATTCGACATAGTTGAGTACTATATAAAGTTAACTCTTCCTGCTTCGCCTCCAGCGCCAGCCACCTTAGGCGGCCTGCCCCGCAAGTACCATATAATAGTGTAGATCAGCAGTATCAAGGTCAGGACAAGGACGACCATGGGCGCGATCGGCTCGACAACCGCCACAGGGGCGGGCGCGAGCGTCGCGTTTATCGTCTCATAATCAGTCTTGGTCACTATATCTATGCTGGCGTTGTACTCCTGCATGCGTCCCTTGTCAGGATGCAGCCTGACGACGACGCCGACCTTTGACACAGGAAGACCGCGAGCGTCGAAGAAGGGCGAAAACACCGCCTGCTGGCGGGCGCCGATATCCAACGATTCGGTCCTGAAAGAACGCACTATACCACCACTGCCGACGACATCGACATCGGCGAACACACCTTTCATCTCCTCGTTCCAGGCATTGCGGACGACAACATTGAACGGACTCAATTCGTCAGCCACGACGAAAGCAGGGATGCTCACAAGATCAAGCATCGGCACGCCGCGCGTGTACGCATGGGTGGCTTCGTCAGAGCTGCCATCATAGTCGATGACAGCGCGAAGCACATAGGTACCTGGAAGGAGCTTCGAAGCGTCGAAAGAGAGATTGAAAAGCCCCTTCTCGCCGACAAGCAAGGACCGCGACTGGGTCTTCGTGGTCAGCACAAGCGAGGATTCATTATTGGCGTCATAAAGATTGAATGTGGCTGACAGCACCTTGATGTCCTCGGCACCCACGTTGCGCACGCTCGCGAGAAGATCAAGGCGGGTGCCTGCGTCATTCACGTCGGCGTCCACGCTTATGGCCTTGCCGTGATATGGGACTTTGATGGTCACCTTATGGGCAAGACGCACAGTAGCGCCGGCGACAGAACCCTGGGACCCGACCTTAGGTTCGGCGAAGAGCTTGACGACATACTCGCCGCCAGGAGGCACGTTATTAGGGAACTTGATGACGTAGGGCACTGAGACCATGCCAGAACCCAGGGTCATGTCGTTCTGTTCCAACACCACGAGGTCGGCAAGTTCACCTTCCACGGAAACATGTATCGTGCCCACGAGATTCTCGTCGTTCACCACGCTGAAGCGGTTCACGAACTCATCGCCTGGCACGAATGTGGTCTCGGCATGGGCAGGAGTGATGCCGAAGGCGAACGTCATCGAACAGGCAAGCACGATGATGCAGAGCGCTGAAAGCAACAGCATCCCTGCTTTAGGACAATAAAAGCGCGGCGCCGATCCCCTCTGGAATGAGGTCACCGGCACCGCGCCGGTTGTGGTAGAATGAATTGGTGAGAATAACGCCAGGACGCGGGATGCGATCCTAGGCGCATTGGTTGTGGTAGAATGAACTGCTGACAGGCCGGATGCCGACAAGGCCATTGTGGATTCTGTTTGGTTTCTCATTCTGCGCTCATGGTGATGTTGGCTGTCTTAGCGCCTGCCGGCTCGTCCGACGGCGGCGTTATCTTCAGGTGGATGTTGGCCTTGTGGCGCGAGACAAACCAGTCAAGCATCATGATGTCTATGCTGCTGCTCGCCGAAGGCACATTCGTCCAAGACGTCGTGGACGCGCTCAGGTTGAACGATCCTGTCTGGTTCTCCTGGACAAAGAACTGGAAGGCGTCGGACGGGAAGGATCCTTGGGTGAAGAGGCGCGTGCCTGTTATCGTGACATTGGCCTCCATGTTGCCGTTGTTCTGCAGGACGAAGGGACCTGTGCCGTTGACCGACGAGTTCACAGACACGTCCTGCGTCAGGCTGCCGAAGTTGACGTCGCTCTGGACCAGAGCGAGCGAGAGGAGCGACGGAACAGTGAAGTTGCTCACATTGCTGAAGGCGCCGAGGGAGACGCTGTCATTGGCGCGCACCCTCCAATAGTACAGAACGTCAAGGTCAAGAGGCTGCGCGAGACTGAAGTTGGTGATGTTCGAGCCCTGCACAGGATCGACAGTGACATTGACGATCACATCGCTTCCGAAGGTCTGGTTCTTGGACACCTCGAGCAGGTAGGTGAGGTTGTCGCCATCGGCGTCTGTGCTGTTGTACCAGCTGAAGTTCACGAAGCGGTCGAAGGTCGTGCCGTTGAATTCGGGATAGATGAGGACAGGGGCTGAAGGCGGCGCGTTAGAACTGATGTTCACCGTATCATTCACCGAGAGCAGGTCGCCAAGGCCAGAGCAGTTCACTGTCCAATTGAATACGCCTGAAGCGGCGAAGGTGCGGTTGAAGGTGAATATGCCGTATGTGGAGTTGAACTTCATCGGCTCTGCGCCATCATATGCAGGCGCTTGGAAGTCGATCACGCAAGCGCCGTCGGTCGTGTTCACTGGCAGGCCGCTGACATTGGTGAAGTTCGCGTAGAACCCGACCATGTCGCCCACACCCTTGTTGAAGCCGCTGAACAACCTTGCGTCGGTGTCTGTCGAGTCCCAGATCGTGAGGTTGGTGACCTCCCCTTCAGCGACACCTGAGCCAAGCAAGCCGTCGACCTTGTAATCGTAGAAGCCCGAGCCATAGTCGATGCTGAAATTCATGTGCAGGTTGCCCAGCATGCGCTGCACAAGGCCCACGTACATCTCTTGATAGCTGACCTTCGTCAGATTGGCGCAATTGGGCGTCAGATCATCCAGAGTCAACGCGTTCGGACAGACATAGGCACCCTGGTTCAACGCTATCGGAGCATATAGCGAGTGCGTCTGCGCTATGCCTGTGGCACCGGTCAGGTTCACGACTGTCTTGGGGCCTGATGAGATGATCGAGATGGTGCTCAGGTTCACGTCGCCATCCTCGAAGTCGGCTGTCAGCGACACCCTGCGCCGCATAGTGTCACGGTCGCGGACCAATATAGTGACAGGCGTGCCTGCCATCAGGTCGCCGTCGCTGAGGTTGTGGCCCTCTGCCATATACTCAAATGCAGACAGCGTGTCAGGCCTGAGCCAGATGTGGTGGTATGTGCGCGTCAGGACATTGTTGGAGCAGGCGCCGGCACCATCTGAGTTGCCGTCGTTGGGCACGACGCACACCTTCCAGACATCGCCAGAGCGCAGCTCCTGCGAGACCATGGTGTCGGTCCTGTTCTCATATAACATTCTGATCTGTTCGGGCGAGAGTGACCTGTTGAGTACGAGGAGATCGTCGATTGTGCCGTTGAAGGGGTAGTTGTTGCCGACCGCGCCGATCTGATTGGCTGTTCCTGCGTAGGATATCAAACCTGTTGCCTGGGTGATGTTGTCCACCGCACCGTCAAGGTAGAGTATCATCGCGCTGCCGTTGTAGACAAGGGCGACGTGGTGCCAGGCATGTTCGCTGACTTGTGTCGCACCGCGAGCGAGACTGGCGGTTGGGCCGTTGACGAAAGCGCGCAGACCGCCGACGCCGCCTGAGTCGGGTTCAACAGTGAGCCAGACACCCACGTTGCTGTTGCCATAACTGCTGCGCACGTAGATGCTGCTGAAGTCAGTGCGGTCGTTGATGTTGATCCAAGCCGAGACTGTGAGGGGGCCGGTGATTCCTAGTGCGTTGTTGTTTTCGGTGACACCGAGGAACTGTCCTGTGCTACCATTGAACGAGTAGGCGCCTCTGCCATCGTGGCCGCCGGCGGGGTTGAAGGTGGCGTTGTAGGCGTTGATGATGTTGCCTCTGCCCGAGTAATCGCGGGTGGCGTTGAGAACGCCTGTGCTGTTGCCTGAGATGCTGCCGCCTTCGAACGGCGCATTGAGCACCGCCAATGACGTGCCGTTGACGTACCATGTCGTTATGTTCTTCACAGGATCATCGTTGCCGTCGACGACGACCAGATTCATAGTCAAGTTCTCCGTGGTCGCGTTGGTGAGCGGATTGGTGCTGTTGAGTGATATGCTCACGATGTATGGCGCGAAGCTTGTGTTGAGCGTCCTGAAGTCAAAGACTCCGCTCAGGTTGCAATTGCCTGAGAGGTCGCAGGCGCTCACGTTGAAGTAGTAGAGCGTGTTGTTCTGGAGGCCGTTGAGGGTCACATCATGGCCATAGGTGAACGACGCGACGCCTGCGGCCGCGCCAAGCGCGGTGGTCGTGCCGTAGTGGATCGTGCCGTTGGCGTATTCATTCGTGTCGAAGGTGATGCCTGCGCTGTTGTTCGTGAGGTGGTATACCGTGACATTCGCGATCGCCGGCGGGGTGAAGTCCATTATCGTCAAGTTGTTCGAGCAGACGCGGGCGCCGTCCAAAACACCGTCATTAGGCGTCACGCAGACAGACCAGCGTTCGAAGGTCGCGAGCTCATCCGACACGATGATATCCGTGCGGTCCTGCGCGAGCATGCTTGCTTGGCGGCCTGACAGGGTCTTGTTCCATATGCTCAGGTCGTCGAGCGTGCCGTTGAAGAACTGGGTCGAGGTCTTCGCACCGACGACTGTATTCCCACCGTCGATCGACCCTGTGACAGGACCGATGTTGATCTCGCTGCTGTATATCCCATCCAGGTAGCCGATGACCTTGTTGTTGGGCTTGTCGAACACAGCGGCGATGTGGTGCCAGTCGCTGTCCGCTATGCTTGTAGCGATGATGTCGCCGTAGGCGACAGTGGTTCCGTCACTGTAGTACGCGCTGACAGTGCCTGTCCCTCCTTGTGACATGAACAGTTCGTAGCCCGTGTTTCCGTTGCGGTTGGTCACGAGGCGGCGGTCTGTCGTGACGTCCGCCGTCTTCGCCCATATGGACACTGTGAACGTGCCGTTGTTCCCAAAGCGCAATGTCGGCGACGATCCCAGGTCTATCCTGTAGCCTGAGACGCTGAAACGGTAGGCGCCGAACCCGTTGTGGCCTGCGCTCGAGTTCCAGACAGCGCCGTAGTTCGTCCCGTTGTTGCCATAGCCACCATAGTCAGTGGCCTTGTCCGGCTCATCGCCATTGCCTTCGAATGGCATGTTGACCAGCATGAGGCTGCGGTTGTCGCGGTACCATGTCGTTATGTTCATCACAGGCAGGCCGTTGGGGTCTGTCGAGCTCAGGTGCAATGTGAGGTTCTGGGTCGTGTCATTTACAGAAGTGTTCGTGGTGTTCAGCACCAGCCAGTTGATGAACGGCGGGAATGTTGTGTTCAATGTGGTGAAGCTGTAGGGGCCGCTGGTGTTGCAGTTGTCGAACGGACCGCACGAGGTCAGGTTGAAGTAGTAGAGCGTGTTGTTCAACAAGCCTGTGACGTTGTTGCTGTGCAGAAGGACGAAGCTCACGTTGGTCTTGACCGAGCCGAACGCCAGTGTCGTGCCGTATTGTATAGTGGTGTTGCCGGCGATGTCAGTGGTGAAGTTGATGATCGCGCTCCTGTTCGTGATTCCATATACGACCACGTCGCTGATCGTCGGCGCGCTTGTCTGGCGGATAGTGACCGTGTTCGAGCAGCTTCTGGCGCCGTCCGCGAGTCCGTCGTTGGGCCGCACGCAGGCCTGCCAGATGTCGTTGACTGCAAGCTCCTGTCTGACGATGATGTCGGTCTTGCTCTGATATATCGCGCGGATCTGCTCGACCGAGAGGCTCCTATTGTAGAATTGGACCTCGTCAATCGTGCCGTTGAAGGCGTTGGTGGAGGGTATATTGGGGTAGCCGCCGATGCCGAAGGCGTTGTAGCCGTTCAAGTTGGACGAGCTGTAGCCACCGATGTACATCGAGGCATTCCTCTCGCCGTTAAGGTACACGGTGAAGTTGCCTGTCGTGTCTATGACCAATGCAATGTGGTTCCAGCTGTTCAGGACGTACGCGTTGTCGATGACGATGCTGTTGAAGTTCCGTGTCGCGTTCGCCACCTGTGCATACAGCCTGTTCGTTCCGACCGAGCTTAAGGTGAGGTAGTATCCGTCCTGACCGCCAGCGCCTCCTTCTCTTGCGCGCTCGATGATCCTGCCGTTCTTTGCGGAGATCGGGTAATACCATGCGGATATCGTGAAGCTGCCGTTCTTGATGGCAAGCGAGGATGAGTTCTGTGCGGTGATGATGCTGTTCACGCCGTTGAACGTGTAGGCTCCGAAGCCGTTGTATCCGCCTGTAGCGTTCCAGGTCGCGTTGTAGACAGTTCCGTTGTTGGCATAGCCGCTGTGGTCCGATGTCTTGTTCAATTCGTAACCGTAGTTCGCCTCGAACGGCATGTTCAACGCCATCAGGCTCTGGCCATTGACGTACCAAGTGGTGGAGTTGGTGACAGGGTCGTTGTCCGCGTCAGACACCGTGATGTGCAGCGTCAGGTTCTCCGCAGTGTCATTGGTCGCGGGATTGGTGCTGTTGAGTATCAGGCTCACTGCCGGCAGGAAGTTGTTCCTAATGGTCGTGAATGTGAGCGGGCCGGTCGTCGTGCAGATGTGCGCCTGGCTGCAGGAGGTGACGTTGTAGTAGTACAATGTGTTTGCCTGCAGGCTTGCGAGCGTTACATCGTGCGAGGTCATGAGCGTGTCCGAGCCTGCGCTGCTTCCAAGCGCTGTCGTCGTTCCGTAGGTTATGGTGCTGTTCGCGTTGACATCGGTCGTCCAGCTGATGCTTGCTGTCTGGTTGGTTATGTCATGAACGAGTATGTTGCTGATGACAGGCGGCGTGATGTCAAGTATGGTGATGCTGTTCGAGCATGCGCTGGTTCCGTCTGAATTGCCGTCATTGGGCACTACGCACGCGCTCCAGACATCGCCTGCGCGCAACTCCTGCGAGACCATCAAGTCGTCACGGCCATCGTATAAGGCGCGCACTTGCTGAGCAGAGAGCGTCCTGTTGTAGATGCGGACGTCATCTATTGTGCCGTTGTAGGCGAAAGTGCTTCCGCCAGGCGACGCGACGTAACCGCCGATGCCGAAATTCAGGCTCTGGCTGTAGGGCATGTCGAAAGTCGCATTCGTGACGTTCTTGAGCTCGCCGTTGAGGTACAAGTACATCTTGTGGGTCGTCCTGTCATAGTTCGCGACCAGATGCTGCCATCCGTCGTTGACGAACACGGTTTCCACATAATCACCATACGTGCCGTTCGCACGCATGAATTGTATCGTCGTCGCGTCGTTGAACCGCACGAACCACGGCAGAGCGCCACCGATGCCATAGTAGCCGACAAGGCGCTGCTGGTAATCCGGCGATGAGGCGTTGAACCAGACGCTGACAGTGAAGCTGACGTTGGGGAACAGGTATGATTCGCTGTTAGTGGCGCCGATTATCTGCGGAGCCCCTACATCGCCGTTGAACGAGAACGCGCCTGATCCGTCGTGGCCACCGTCCGCGAGCCATTGCGGGCTGTTGTAAAGTATGCCGTTGTTGCCAAGCGGCGAATAATCAGTGGCGTTCGTGGCGCCGCTGCGCTCGAACGGCATGTTCAGAACTGTTATGCTCTTTCCATTCCTGTACCAGTTGGTTATGTTCCAGACCTTGTCGCCGTTCCCGTCATATGTCACGGCATGCAGTGTCAGGTTCTCGTTCGTGCCGTTGGTGAGCGGGTTGGTGCTGTTGAGCGTCATGCTTGTGACAACCGGTATGAAGGTGGTGTTGAGGGTCGTGAAGCTGTAGATGTCGCTCACAGAGCAGATGAGTGCGTGGCTGCATGACGTGACGCGGTAGTAATAGGTGGTATGGTTGGTCAGGCCTGTCAGCGGCAGGCTGCGGACCAGTGCGAACGACGGGTCGTATACCGCGCTGCCTAGCGATTCTGTCAGGCCGTATTCGACAGTGCCGTTGGTGTACATGTCAGTCGTCCAGTTGATGCTCGCGCTCTTGTTGGTGATCTGCTCTGCATGCAGGTCGCTTATCACCGGCGGGTTGAGCGTGTTGATCGTGACATTGTTCGAGCACGCCGTCGCTCCGTCCCAGGTTCCGTCGTTGGGAGTCGTGCAGGCCTGCCAGACATCCGCCGCTGCTATGAGCTCGCTGGAGATCGTGTTGGTGTCATGCGAGTACAACAGCCCGACCTGTGTCGGTGTCAATGTGATGTTGTAGACTGCTACGTTGTCAAGCGTTCCATTGAAGCCTATCCTTCCTCCTGTGCCGAAGCCTATGCGCAGAGGCGCGCCACCCTTGCATGCCGGGCCGAGCGATGTTATGTTACTCGCCTGTTCAATGCCGTCGACGAAGATCTGCAGTCCGAAGCCGCGCATGGCCACCACGTGGTGCCAGGCGCTGTCGTTGTAGGACAGGCCTGTCGTCGCGACCGTCTCAGCCACTGATCCGTCGCACTGGTACATCGTGAAGCGCAGATTGCCGTTCTCTTCTGTTGTGAGGCCATACTCCCATTCTCCTGCGCCGGTCTTAGACAGCAAGTCCTGGCTGCTGTTGTCGCCTGTCTTGAACCAGGCGCCTATGGACGCGGCCGACCCGAGTTGCAGAGAACTGCGGTTGCCTGCGTCGAGGTAGCCGCTGTCGTTGAATTCGTAGGCACCGAAACCGTCGATTCCGCCGGCGCCGTTCCAACCGACGTTTATCACACTGAGGTTCTGGCCGTAGCCGCTGTAGTCTGTGGTGTTGACGTTCTCCTTGCCACTGTTCGCCTCGAACGGCGCGTTGAGCAGCATCAAGCTCCTGCCATTGCGGTACCAGGTGGTCGTGTTGGTGACAGGGCTGCCATCCTCGTCGATGACGTTCAGGTTGAGGGTCATGTTCTGGGCTGTGTTGTTGGTCATCGGGTCGGTCGTGTTCAGGTGTATGCTGATGACACGCGGCCTGTTCGTGTTCTGCGTCGTGCTGAACGTGTAGGTGCCGTTCATGGCGCAATAGTTCGACTGCGTGCACGAACTGACGTTGTAATAGTATAGTGTGTTGTTCTGCAGGCCTTGCAGGAAGACATTGTGGTATGAGACGAACGATCCGGTTCCGAAGGCGGCGCCAAGGGCGGTCGTCGTGCCGTAGAGCACCGTGCTGTTCGCGATGATGTCAGACGTCCAGTTGACGCGGACGCTCTGGTTGGTCATGTTATAGGCAGATATGCCGGCGAGGATCGGGTAATCCGCGCTGAAAATCGTCACGTTGTTGGAGCAGTTGATCGCGCCGTCAGCGACCTGGTTGTTGGGCACGACGCAGGCCTTCCAGACATCGCCTGCCCTTGTCTCGTCGTTGACCATTATGCCTGTGTTGTCGGCCGCGAGCAGTGCGATCTGACCGGCGGAGAACGAGCGGTTGTAGATGACAAGGTCGTCGATTGTTCCGTTGAAGAAGTTGTAGACACCCCAACCATAGGCTATCCGTAGAGGTTCTGGCGCGTTTGCGCACTTGGTCCCAGTCGTCGCGGTCGTGCTTCCGCGCTGCACACCATCGACATAAACCACGAGGTCGCTTTCGTTGCCAGTGACCGCCACATGGTGCCAGCCGCCGTCAGTGACAGACACACCCGAGCTAATGACACTCATATATTGCGATCCGTCGCATTGTTGGAAGGTGAACCTCGCATTGCTGCCGTCGGTCACCAACTGGTATTCATAGTCCGGCACGACCGTTCCCTTCCCGAATACCAGCTGGTCAGAGCCGCCCGTGGTCTTCACCCATACGCTTGCCGTGAAGTTCCGCAGGCTCAATGCATCCTTGTCAGGGACGGTAACGTCCGTGCTTCCATTGAACTCGTAGGCGCCGAAGCCGTCGTGGCCAACGCCTGCGAACCAGGAAGCGCCATCGACAGTGCCGTTGTTCAGCTGGCCGCTGAAGTCGCGGGTCGTGACATTCTCATAGCCGTCGTTCGCCTCGAACGGCAGCTGCAGCAGCATAATGCTTCTGTTGTTCCTGTACCAGGTCGTGATGTTCGTGATCTGCCTGCCATCGATGTCGACCGAGCTCATGGAGAGTGTGAGATTCTGGTTCGTGTCGTTCCTCAACGGGTCTGTCGTCGTCAATTGCAGCGCAGTCAGGAAGGGCAAGTGCGTGGTGTTGCGCGTCATGAAACTGTAGGGGCCTGCGCTCACGCAAACGCCTGCCTTGCTGCATGCGGTTATGTTGTAGTAGTATATAGTGTGGTTCGTTAGCCCTGTGAACGCATAATCATGGTTTGCCGTGAAGGCCGCGTCAGTGACCTGACTTCCGAACGCCGTCGTGGTGCCGAAGTCCATCGTTATGTTCGCGATTCGCGTAGTGGTGAAATTCACGCGAGCGCTCTGGTTGGTTATCAAGTACAGCCTTGGCTCGCTGATGCCTGGCGGGTTCATGTCGAACACTGTGACTTCGTTGGAACATACCGTGACACCATCTGTCGTTCCGTCATTGGGGGTCACGCAGGCGCTCCAGCTCTCGCCGCTGAACAGCTCGTCGCTGTGGATGAGGTCTGTGCGCGATGCCATCTGCTTGACCTGCCTGGCCGACATCGACCTGTTGTATATCCGCAACGAGCCCATCGAACCGTTCCAGAAGCTTCCGCCAACCGTCGCTCGCGCCATTGTCAGCGACTGCGATCCGTCATAGGTGATCGCTGTCGTGCCGATCACGCTGTCCTGCAAAACGCCGTCGATGAACACGGATGAGTTCCGCGTGTTCGCGTCGCGCGTGATGACCAGGTGCTGCCATATCCCTTGCGTGAGCGTGAATGAGATGTTGCGACTTCCAGCGTCGGCTATCGACCACAGGTAGCTGTTCGTCTGGCTGCCGTTCTGATTGATGGACCAGCTCGCGCCCGTGTTCTTGTTGTCAAGCATGGCTGCGTCGGCGTCCTGGCCTGCCTCTGGCTTGACCCACAACTCCATGGTGAACGCCTGGCTGTCGAACCAGCTGCCCAATGCCACGTACTGGCTGCCGTTGAATTGGTAGGCGCCGAATCCTGCGTTGTCGCCTGTGGAATTCCAGAACGCGCCTGCGACAGTGCCGTTGTGATCAAGGCTCGAGTAGTCCTTGGCGTTCGTCGTCTCGCTTCCGTCAGCCTCGAATGGCAGGTTGGCGAGCATCAAAACGCTGCCGTTGAGATGCCATGTCGTCGGCAATGAAATCCTGTCAAGGTCGACGTCGCTCGACCTGATGTTGAGCGTCAGGTTGTTGAGCGTGTTGTTCAGCATAGGATTGGTCGAGTTGAGTATCAACAGGCTGATGACCGGCAGCGCGTTGCGGATGGTCACGTTGTTCGAGCATCCTGTGTTGCCTTCGACATACTGATCAACTGGTGTTGTGCAGGCCTGCCACAGCTGTCCCTTGACCGTCTCTGCGCTGGATATCGCGTCGGTCTTGTTACTGAACAGCAGCGCGATCTCCTGTTGCGAGAGGATCCTGTCAATGACAAGGATGTCGTCTATGGAGCCGTTGAAGTTGGCGCTCGAGACGACTCCACTGCCACCGACCCTGATCGCGGATGTCGGTAGCAATATCGACTGGTTGACGTCTATTCCTGTGTGGGTCTGTTGCGCCTGGCCATTGAGATAGTACGTGCCTGTCGTGCCATTGAGCGTGTAGGCGATGAAGTTCCAAGTGTCATTCTCCGGCTCAGGCGTGAATATCTTCGCCTTGTAGGCGCCGTTGTACCACTGCACTCTGTCGTCAAGGAGCGAGAACAACGTCTGCGTCCCGTCGCCGATCGTGAGCACAGTGCCTGAGCGAATCGAGGTCGGCCTTATCCATGCGGTTATCGTCATCATCGTAGTGTTCAAGCGCGGCCTGTCAGCGATGGTGCCTGCGTCGATGCGCTGGCTCGTCGAATCGGCGGCATTGAAGATGTAGACGCCGAAGTTGTCGTGGCCCAGCGAGTTGTTCCACAATGGGAAGCCGCTGCTCTGAGTGACAGTTGCGTTTGGACCATAGCCAGAATATTCTTCGGTGAACGTGGCGTTGCTTCCTGCCTCGAACGGCAGGTAGAGCGCTGCCCAGGGTGCGTTGTTCAAGTACCAGGTCGTTATGTTCTTGGTTATGTCACGGTCATCCGCGTCCTGCGTCACGTTCAGGTGCAGGGTGATGTTCTCTGTGGTGTAATTCGTCAGTATATCGGTCGTGTTCAGGATTATGCTGTTGAGCACTGGCGCGTGCTCGGTCTTGAGCGTCTGGAACGTGTACGTTCCGACGGTCTTGCAGTTCGCGAAGACACCGCACGACGTGATGTTGAAGTAGTATACTGTGTTGTGCCGCAGGCTTGCAGGGTAGCTGTAGTGCGACATCACCTGGTTGCTGTCGGACAAGCTCAAGCCGAACAAGTCGGTGACGTTGTATTCCAACAGGCTGTCGGCGATCACGTCGGTCGTCCAGTTGATCGTCGCGCTCCTGTTGGTCACGTCATAGACATTCACGTCGCTGATCACCGGCCTCACATAGTCGTCGAGGCTCACGTTGTTCGTCCAGAAGCTGACGCCCTCGGTCACGGTGTTCGTCGGCGTGATGCGCGCCTGCCAGGTGTCGCCTGGAGTTAGCATCTCCGACTGCATTATTGATAACTGGTCATTGTAGAGCGCCTTGACCTGCTTGAGCTTGAGGGTGTCGTTGATGACAAGGAGGCTGTCGATCTTTCCGACGAAATTCCAGGTGATGTCGTGGCAGTCGGCATAATACTGATATTGTCCTATGCTTGGCGGACAGTTGTTTGTGGATAGCGAAGGTGTTACTGTGCAGCTCTTCACCAGCTGGCCGTCCTGGAATAATTCGACGCCGCTTCCTGATATTCCTACAGCCACATGGTGCCAATTGCCTGCTGAGATGGGCGTCGTTGCAGCGCACGTGCCGCTGGATGTGATGTAGCGCAGGGTGCCACTAGACACTGTCAACCTAAATGCGCCTTGTCGTGAGATGATGGTCTGATCACCACTCGCGGATGTCGGATTAACCCACGCAGATATGCCCAACTTCTGCGACAGGTTTGTTCCAGGGGCTTCTGCGAGGAAGGGCGCGTTCGTGATGTCTGCGTAGGACTCGAATCCTGAAGGGAGCACAAGGGCGCCGTTTCCATCGTGGCCGGCCGTCAAGTTGATGTGCATGCCGTTGCGCATTGTGATGGTGGCGCCAGCGCTCAGGTCATTCATCACGTTCTCGCGCACGATCTGGGCGCTTGAAGGCAGGTTCAGGAGCGTGAATTGCGCGTTGTTGCGGTACCAGGTCGGGATGAATGTCCAATTGAGGGCGTTCACTGCATCCAACGACGTGTCGGCGAAATAGTGCAGGGTCAGGTTCTCGGACGTCAGGTTGGCGCCGAACGTGGTGTTCAACACGGCACTGAGCAGGACAGGCGTCTTGTTGACAGCTATGGTGTTGGTCATCAGGGTGTTGCTGTCCTTTGCGTTGTTGTTGAGCGTGGTGTCCATAGACCACGTTTCGCCGGGCAGTAGGATGCTTGGATGCACGATTGTCGTGCCGTTCGAATACAATGTGAGCATCTGTTGTTCGCTGAGTGATTCGTTGATTATCAACAGGTCATCGATCCTTCCTATGAAGTTCCATCCGCCTGGTGTTGAGCAGTCGGGATAGTATGGGTATCCGCCTATGAGTGTCGGGCAGGCGTTGTCGCTTGCGCCTAGCGACATTGCGCAGTGGTTCACTGGTACGCCATTAACGTACATTGTCGTTGTGCTGCCAGCGACCGTCACTGCGACATGTGTCCAGGCGTTGGTCGGTATTGCTGCGGGTGCGCTGCATCCGCCACCCGAAGTTGGACCGAATTCCGGCACATTGTTGGACAAACGGAAGATGTATTGTCCGTGCTTTCCGAGTATTGTCCTGTAGTTGTTTGCGACTGCAGGGTTCACCCAGGCCGAGAACGTCACCCTACTACCTATATTCTTGCCAACCGCACCGAGAACGTCGTTGTTCTCGAGATAGATGCCGCCAGTGGAATCGGAGTTGTTGTTGAACACGAAGACGCCTGTGCCGAACCTCGAACCGTGCTCGTCATAGTATGTGTTGCCGACAAGTGTTCCTGTTATGTGCTGTGCATAGTCGACGACTTGGCTGTTGCGGAGTGGTTCTTCCGTGAACGGCAGGTTGAATATCATCAGGTTGGTTCCATTGCGCCACCAGTTGTTTGTCGCCTCCCAGGAATATGCTGCCACGGCAGGATTGGAGTTGTCGATCGTGTGGTTCTCGATGAGAGCCTCGCTGGAATAGTTGGTGCTGAAGTTGCTTCGTAATGATGTGGTTGCCAATGCGTTTATCGATTGTATGGTCACGTTGTTGGTCTCAGCGCTGTCTACGTTGCGCTCGCTCACTATCTGCGCGTGCCAGGTGTCTCCTGTGTTGAGCATCGATGAGTGCAGAGTGTGGGTGTCGGTGTTTGCCAGCAGCAGGATCTGTGATGGTGTGAGCGACTCGTTGATCACCATGAGCTCATCGATCCTGCCCTTGAAACTCCATCCGCCAGGTATTGAACAGTCGGAAAAGTAGGGATAGCCGCCTATGAGTGTCGGGCAGTTGTTGTCGTTTGTGCCGAGGGCCATTGGACAGTAGACGACTGGCTGGCCGTTCACGTAAATGGTTGTTATGCTGCCTGCGACCGTCACTGCGAGGTGTGTCCAGGTGTTTGTCGGTATTGCTGCGGGTGCGCTACATACGCTACTGGACGTCGGACCGAATTCCGGCACGTTGTTGGTCAAGCGGAAGACATATTGTCCGTGCTTGCCCATTATCGTCCTGTAGTTGTTTGCGACTGTCGGGTTCACCCAGGCTGAAAACGTCACCCTGTTACCTATCTTATTGCCTATGCCCGAACCTAGTGCTGTGTCGTTGTCTATGTTTATTGCACTCGCGCTGTCAGAGTTATCGTTGAACACGTAGGTGCCGCCGTTGTGGCCTCCTGTCTCGTTGTAGTACGTGTTCATGACCATGGTGCCGTTGATGCCATTGGCGCAGTCCTTGATGTGGCCTGTGAAGGATGATCCGCAGTCGAACGGCAGGCTGAATAGTGTCAGCTTGACGTTGTTCCTGAACCAGAGCGGTGTGGTCTGCAAGCCGCTTGCAAGATCAGGTATGGATGAGTTGATTGTTTCGTATACTGTCAAGTTCTCGCTGGTGCTGTTGGTTCCGTATGTGCTGGAAATGCTTCCGTTGACAGCACCGTCGATAGCGGTCACATTGACTACGCGCGACATCACTGTGTTTCCGTCATTGTAGCCGTCGTTGGGCGTCGCCTGCATCGACCAGTTCTCATCCGGTCGTATCATCTGGTTGTTTATGATCGCGGTGCCGTTGTTGTAGAGTTGTAATATCTGTGCAGGTGGCAGGGATTCGTTGATTATCATCAAGTCGTCCATGCGGCCCTTGAAGTTCCATCCGCCAGGTACGCTGCAATCGCCATAGTATGGATAGCCACCTATGAGTGTCGGGCAGTTGTTGTCGTTTGTGCCAAGTGCCATGGCGCAGTGGTTCACTGGTACGCCATTCACGTACATTGTCGTTGTGCTGCCTGCGACCGTCACTGCGACATGTGTCCAGGCGTTGGTCGGGATTGCTGCGGGTGCGCTGCATCCGCCACTCGACGTCGGACCGAATTCCGGCACATTGTTGGTCAGGCGGAAGACATATTGTCCGTGCTTGCCCATTATCGTCCTGTAATTGTTTGCCACTGCAGGGTTCACCCAGGCCGCGAACGTCACCCTTTCTCCTATCTTGCCACCAAGGGTGTCCAGCGCGGATGTGCTATCGAGAGTTATGTAGCTGTTTGTGTCTGTGTTGTTGTTGAAGACGAAGGCTCCGAAGCCATCATGGCCGTCGTATCTTGAATAGTAAACGTGTGTTGTCGTGCCTGTGATGTTGCGGGCGTAGTCCCTGAAGAGCGCGTCGTGGATGAA
The DNA here is from genome assembly GCA_020051845.1 of archaeon. Classification (GTDB taxonomy): domain Archaea; phylum Nanobdellota; class Nanobdellia; order Woesearchaeales; family ARS49; genus JAGVQG01. The sequence goes on from JAGVQG010000015.1 coordinate 23,625, forward strand.
TCCTTCGTCGAACGGCGCGGATATCACCATCAGGTTCTGGTTGTTGCGCCACCAGTTGAATGACGAGGCCCAGTTGGTCCAGTTGACGGCCGGTTCGGTCGCGTTGTAAGTGGATGTCGCAGTCAGGTTCTGCAGGCTGTGGTCTGTCCCGAATGTGCTGTCCACTGCCAGGTCGCTTATCGCGTCGACGCGTCGCACAGTTGTGTCTGCGCTTCTGTATAAAGTACTGATTGCAGTGTCGTTCGCGACAATCACATCGTAGCCTATCGTGTCACCCGGATGGAGCATGCTGTGATGCCACGTCAGGGCCAGTGGCAGGCTGAGTCCTGGCACGCGGTCCTTCTGTTTGTACATCGCCATCACTTGTTCGGGTGACAGTGATTCATTGAATATCGTGAGGTCGTCCAGATATCCCTTGTAATTCCATCCGCCTGGCACTGTGCAGTCCGGATAGTATGGATATCCGCCTATGAGTGTCGGGCAGTTGTTGTCGCTCAAACCAAGCGACATATGACAATAGACAACAGGCTTGCCATTCACGAAGAGAGTGGTTGCGCTTCCAGCCACTGTGACTGCGAGGTGTGTCCAGGTGTTTGTCGGGATTGCTGTGGGTGCGCTGCATCCGCCACCCGAAGTTGGGCCGAATTCCGGCACGTTGTTGGTCAGGCGGAAGATGTATTGTCCGTGCTTGCCCATTATCGTCCTGTAATTGTCTGAGGCCATGGGCTTCACCCAGACTGCGAAGGTGACTTTGTCGCCTATTCTTGTACCGATAGCATCTCCCAAAACAGAAGATGTGGTCACATTGATGTAGCTGTAGATATCCAGGGCACTGAAGTAGTACGCACCGCGGCCGTTGATGCCTGAGGTCGGAAGGCCCGTTCCAGAGGCGTAGTTGAATGTGTTGTGGTATGGCGAGTAATCATACGTGTAATTCCAGGGCGACATGATCATGTTGAGCACTGTCTGCGACCGGCCGTTGACATACCAGTTGATGGCGCTCTCGTTGCCGCTGTAGGCGCGGCGCATCTCATAGAACGCAGTCAGGTTCTCGGTCGAATAATTGGTGTTCAATGACCTCGAGTTCACCGTCGAGTTCAGGAGCGCCTCATATTGTTGGGGCGGCCTGTCCCACACCCTCTCGCGCACCGAGTAATAGCGCCAGTTGCGGTTGGGATAGGCGAACTTGTTCATATTCAAGTTGTTGGTCACTTGGCCATATTCGGGCGCGGAGAAGTTTATGTTGTAGGTGCTGACGCGGTCGTATTCTGAGCAGTACTCCTCAAAGCAGTGCAGTGTTCCATTGCCGTCATCGAGGTCTATCGTCAACTCAGGCACGGTGTAGGCAGGTATGCTTTGGAAGCGTATGTTCGACGACACGTTCCATAGGCGCAGGTAGTTGTAGTCGACCTTGAAGAAGTTGGTTCCTGGTTCGAGAACCGTGGTTGTGACGTTGTACACCGAATCGATGTCGCTGATGAACGAATCGCTGATGTTGAAGATGGATGTCGCATTATATCTCACCGTTGTTCCCGAGCGCGCGATGGTGACGTCCTGCATCAGCGCTTCCGGCACGTTGTCCGTGTACAACCACTTCGTGCGTTCGACGAACATCGTGTTGTTGAAAATCGCCGATGCCGTGTTTTGTATCCAGAAGGAATAGTCTGTTCCTGCCGTGAACATGATGTCACGGCCGTAGAAAGTGCCTGAATTGATCAGGTATATGCCCTTGCCGCCGAACAGGTTCGCGTGCGATAATGACATCGTGGTCACGTTGTCGCCGAAGAACACCACTGGGCCGCTGCCGCCGGTGTTGTTGATTGTGGCTGTCGGGACATTCACCAAACTCACTCCTTGGATTGTCGAGTTGGATGTGCTGTTCATGAACTTGAAGTCGGTGACGTTCGTGGCATTGACGTTGTATTGGTCGGCGGATGTCAGGGTATTGTTGATGATCAACGAGTCTGCGTTTGACACTTTTATCGCCACGCCGTTGGCGCTTGAGTACAACCCATCCACATAGACCTGCTTGGAGGGCCAGGCGTACAGTCCGTATAGCCCGTTGTTCGTGATAGCGCCGCCGATAATTGAGATGTTCTGGCCGCCTGTCGCGTTGATGCCCATCTGGTTCAATGCTATGGTAGCTGTGGTGGTGGTCAGCCGGTTGACGCCCGGGATTTCGAGGCCGATGGGATTGCCATAGAAGTAGGTTCCGCTCACGTTCACATAGGTCGCGGGTATGATTGTCGCACCGACTTGTGTGTTGTAGTTGACGTTGCCTCCTATGAACCTGATGTCAGGGACCTTGGAGGCGTTGATTCCGACCGCGTTGTAGTTGAAGTTCGAACCGCTTATGTTCACCGAGCTGGCGTTCGGTACGTCCAGTCCTGCAAGACCGTTATTCGTGAAGATGCTTGACAATACATTCACGAAGTGCGCAGGCACGACTCTCGCTCCGGTTACTGTGTTGTAGCTGAAGCTCGAGCCGCTGATGATCAGCACGCTGGCGTTGGGTATGTCGAGGCCCACTCCACCGTTGTTGTTGAACGCGCCCGTGTTTATCGTCACTATGTGCGCAGGCACCACTCTGGCGCCAAAGACGGTGTTTCGGCTGATGCTTGTGCTGGTGATATTGATCACACTCGCGTCGGGCGCGTCAAGTCCGATTCCGTTGTCGTCGAGATAGCTTGTTGTTATCGTGACGACGCCTGCCGGGACATTGGTGACTGCAACGTTGGAACTGTGATCAAAGGTCGAGCCGATCAGGTTGAGGAACGGCACTCTGCTTGCGTTGACTGCCACGGTGTGATAGTCGAATGTGGTCCCGCTGATGTTGATGCTTGTGGCGTTCGGCGCGTCTAGGCCGATCCCATTGCTGTCGAACGTGCTCGAAGCGACGGTCACGAAACGCGCGGGCACAATTGTCAAGCCCGCCACGGCGTGGCCTGTCACGCTATCGCTGTTCAAATCTACGAACGTAACATTGCTCGCGTTGATACCTGTCGAGCCTGTGTTGATTGTCGTGGAGTTGATGCTGGTATCAAAGGAATTGAACGTGTCGATGCCGATCGGATTGTTGTCCAAATCGTCGTTGACGAATCGGGTGTGCGTGGTGTTGCGTGCATCGACTGCTGTCCCATAGTTGCGGATCTTGCAGTTCTTGACTGTCAGGCTGTTGAAATTTGTGGCGTTGATGCCTATCGGCGCGATCCCATAGCCGTCCAGTATATGGTTCTCGCAGTCGATCGTGACATTGGTGTTGTTCACCTGGATGCAGGTCTCGGGCATGTCGCTATAGATGTCGCGGAAGAGATAGTACGTGCCAGGGTCGTTTATGGTGACTCCGCAGATGCTGATGGAATAGTTCTCCACCAGACTGTACCTTGACCAGTGGGTCACATTGAACGAGTAGTACTTACCCTGGTCGAACCTGACCTTCACGCAATCGACGCAACCAGCATATTGACCTTCCTCTGCCGTGTCGATGACAGCCGTCGGGTTCGTGTAGTTGGTCGGGAAAGTGATGGTCGCGTACTTGTTCCACGCCGAGTCGTGCACTGTCGCCAATGTCGGGCTGAGCAGCACGTCCGCGAACACATCGGTCCTCGTGGTGTAGCTCGGGACCTGGGTGAAACGCAGGCGGTCGCGCGAGTCAAGATCCAGCGTGACAGGGTCCTGCAGGTCGGTCTGCGTGAAATAGATATGCGGCAGCTGGGTCGCGGTGCTGTTGCGCATCAATATGGAGTTGTTGTTGCCTGAGAACACGGATGAAATGACATCAGTTATGCCGTAATCATCCGGTTGTATGGCTGCCAGTGTGTTGCCTGTCAGATAGGCGCGCGTGATATTCGTGCGGTCGCTCGCGAGCAATATCGCGCCGCGCACATTGTCGGTGAAGTACGTGTCCTCGTATGCCGTGTATTGCGAGCCGCTTATGTACGCGCCGCTGTGGGTCGCTGTCGTCATCGTGCTGTTGATGACCCTTGTGCGCGTGGTGGACTCCAGCTCGGTGTCGTGGGAGAAGTTCTGCACATTGCACCTGTCGATGAGGATGCTGTCGGTCAAGTTGACACGGATCCCGTAACCAGTGCCTGAACCGATTATATCCTTATCAAAGCATTTCAAGGTGCAATCCGTGCAGTTGACGTTGATGCAGTTGCCTGTCGCCGTGATGCTGGCTGTGCCGGACTCTGTCCTCGCGTCCCCCCACATCGTCGCAGGACAGCTCGTTATCGACTGGTAGACATTGAAGGTGAAGTTCGCGTCAGCGAAGGCGTTCATGCCGTTGTCGCTCACCGCCCTGCAGTTCCACTTGAAGTCGCCAAGCCGCGGGCTGACGCCGCCGTTCGGGCCGAAGCCGCTCACAAGGAAGTGCTCCCAGGACAGCGAGCTCGTTCCCGGGCTGAAGTCATGGTGGTCGACCATCTTGTAGGTGCCGTCGAAATCGCCCCACAGTTCGATGCTGGTTATGCTGTCCTCAGGATTGTCAAGACCTGCTGAACAGTATAGACTGGCCGTGGTGATGCCCACTTGAGCCAAGTCAGGATAGGAATTGAGCTCGACGTTTGGCGGGAAGTGCTCCTTTCCGACAAGGATGTCGTCCTGCCTGAAGATGTGGTTGTAGCCTGAAGCCGAACAGTCCACAGTATAGGTGTAGTTGCCTTCTGCCGCATAGGCGTGACTGCTTTCATACGGACCGAGATAGTCATAGGCCATGGGAAGGTATTCTGTCTGCTTGGTGCCATCCTGCCTACCCCATGCCAGCATCCCTCCAGCGGACGAGAACTGTACATCGAAGTTCTGCATGTTGTTGTTGGAACCTGACTTCAGGTGCAGTCTTATGCTATTGGTGTAATGACCTTCCTGGAACGTTGTCAGACGCATCTCATCCTTGCCCTGCGTCCTGTACACCACTGCCGCGAAGGTCTTGAAAGGCACGCCCGAGGAAGCAAGCTGAGCAGGGATGCAACCCGTGCCTAACAGTCCGTTGGCCACAGTGACAGGATCAGGAGTCGCCAGCCATCCTGAACCTATCGTGTATGCCTCGCCGAATATCTGGCAGTAGGACTGTCTCCTGTAGCTGAAGAGCACTGTTCCAGGGTTGTTGAACCAGGCAGCTGTCAAGCCATGGTAATTCTTCTCGCTGTATGTCGGCGTGTAGCTGATGTCCCTTGAATCGACGATCGTGTCACCGTTGAAGATGCGCATATGCGTTCCAAGACCATCAAGATAGATCAAACCCATGTAATTGGAGTTGGGGTCGGCGCTCAAATCGATCTGATCGACCCTCGTGCCTCCGGTCGAGATGCTCTGTATGGTGCCGAGGATGACCGAACCATCACCCTGGAACGATGCCGTTGTCCACTTGAGCGTGTAGTCGTTTTCTGCCCATGCCAGCAAGGCGACGTTCGTCGAACTTCCGTAGAATTTCATGGCTATGTCCATGTCACCATCCGTGAATCCATTACCAAGGTCGGTCTTGGAGAGGTTGGTGTCGGAGACAGGCCTGAGCAAGTAAACCAGGTTGTACGACTTCGCGATCATTCCATAGTATTCGCCAACCTTGCTCGCGTCGCCCATGACAACGCGTGGGTAGTACGTCAGCTTGGGCAGGATTGTCACGTCCTTGTACAATATGAGATTGTTGCCGCCGTCGGTTGTCCAGTGGCTGATGGGCGTCTTCAGGCTGCCAGCGTTATGGCCCGCGAACGCATGCAGCTTGCCGCTCGAGGTGTAGAACACTGTGCCTGCATTGTTGCTTGAGAAGTATGAATCGGTTCCTGTGAGGTAGCTATACCAGCTTCCTCCGTTCCAGCGATGCACGCTCGCGATGGAGCCTCTGTTCTCCAGTTCGGCTATCTCGCCGCTGGGGGACGCTGCGAGACGGACGAAGGTTCCGACCGTTATGCTGCTTGGGATGTCAGCCGCATTGTTCACGTTGAACGACACGCCAGGCAACACCAACATAGAGCCTGTGTTACCGTCGCCATAGTTTATCGAACACTGGCCAGGACGGATGTAATTGCTGCCCAAGTCAAGGAAGTTGGCCGTGAAGGAAGCCGCCTGTCCAGGCCAGATCATGCCGCCGTTAGGCGTGTTACGCGATATATCCTGCGTGTCGAATATGCTGAGCTGGTCATTGGAATTGCCGACTATGATCGTGCCGCTGGTCGTGCCGTTGATGCGGTGGGTCGAAGCCATCTTCGTGCATCTGAGGTAGTACGTGTAAGTGGTCGCGCTCGGGTATGGATACATGTAGTGCCGCTTCCACTTCGAAGTGGCTGAATCATAGCTCATGTTCTTGTAGAGCACGCCATTGAGGCTCACGTTGCATTCGACGCCGCTGTTGTCGTTCTGCTGGTTAGTGTTGTTGCTGACCAACGCGTAGAAGTCGACCGGCTCGTTGATGTAGGGCGGCGCCTCGTTCTCGCCATAACTCGCAGTCAATGTGATGTACTCGTTGCTGAGGACAAATAGATTGGCTGTGCAGCTTTCTTCGCTGTCAGCCCTGCCGTCATTGACAGTGACGCAGGGGTGCCAGTTCTGTCCGGCCACGAGCATGCTATTGTCGATCGTCCTTGTGTTGCGGCTGTATAATGTGCTGATTTGGCCTGTGGTGAGCGTGGTGTTCCAGAATGTCAGGTCATCGAGTAAAGCGTGGGCGTTGCCTATGACTGTCGCACTTGTCGGAGTGGATGGGTTTGCCGTGCCAGTCGCCTGGAACGCATTGTTCGCGTAGAGGTTCCATGTGCTGCCGCTGCGCGTCAGCACCAGATGAGTCCAAGAATCTGTGGGCATCACGTAGGAGCTGCTGAGAGAGTCATTGGTGACGCCCGGCATGGTCAATGTGACCTTGTTGCCTGGTCCGCCGTTACCGTCGCTTATCGTGAGCGCGTATCCGTTCACGCCAGGCTGGCCATCGCTGAACAACGTCGCATACTCGCTCGCGCCATCCCAATTCACCCACATCTCGACGCTGATCCCCGTCGTCCTTGTGGTCAGCAACGGTCCTGTGAGATTGCCTCCGCTGAGATTGTAGGCGCTGCTGCGCACGCCGCCGTAGCGTATGAACGAACCGCCATATGCTGTCATGTCATTGGCATTGCCTGAGTAATCCTTGATTGTCGCGTAGCTGGTCTGGCCCTCGAAGCCGAGGTGCAGCAATTGCACAGGCATGTCATCGACGTACCAGGACGTCACGTTGCTGACGTTGTCGCCGTCAGAGTCGGATGTGGACAATGTGCGGTAGATGGAGTAGTCAGTTGTCGGATATGCGTCATTCGTGGAATGCAGGACAAGCGATGTTATCATCGGAGCCACGTTGTTGCGTTCTGTGGTGAAGTTGAATGTGCCGTTGGTCTGGCAGACCCAAAAATCATTGCAAGAGGTGACGTTGTAGTAGTAGAAGGTGTTCGCCACCAGATTGTAGATCTTGTTGTCATGCGACGTGACGTGGGTTTCGTTGGTGAAAGTCAAGCTCAGGCTGGATGTCGTGCCATATCTCACGGTGGTGTTGGACAGGCCGTCGGTGGTCCAGTTGACGTAGACTGTGCTGTTGTGGATATCATGGACGTTGATACCTGTTATCGACAGAGGTTGGTAGCCGACTGTCACGTTGTCGGAGACGACGACGGTGTCGAGGTAGGAGCTGCAATTGACAGTGTAGTTCACCATGCCAGCCTGATCGAACGACCTGTTGGAAGTGAACACATTGTACGTGGTGTTGAACACCATCGACTCATAGCCATCATAGGCAGGATAGGCGAAGTCGATCCTGCAGCCGCCGTCGCTCGTGTTCGCGGGCAGGCCTGAGCTGTTCGTGAAGTTGGCGTAGAAGAACACGCTCGCGTTGACATATACAGTCATACCGCTCAAGAAAGAGCCGTCGCTCTCGGCCGAGTCCCAGATGGTGACATTCGTCAAAGTGCCCTCAGCCACACCTGTGCTCAGCAGGTTGTCGACACGGTAGTCGGAGCCGTTGATGACCGCACTGATGACCCTGCCCTCGATGTTCCTTGTGGTGCCTGCCAAGATATCCGCGTACTGTATGCGCGTCACGTTCACGCAGCTAGGCCATACATCCGACAGAGTCAGCGCGTGCGGACAGATGTAGATGCCGACATTCGTGGTGTTGGCGACGAACAATGAATGGTTCGAGCTTATGCCTGAGACCGCGCTCAGGTTGACGACCGTCTTGTCGGCCGATGTGTACAACGTCATGTTCGTCAGGTCGACGCTCGAGTTGCTGAAGTAGCCCATGAACGAGACGCGCCGCTTGAGCGTGTCTTTGTTACGCAGTGTAAGCAGCACGTCGTACGCGCCAAGCGTGCCGTTGGAGATCGTGGCGCCGCTTGGAAGCAGGACATCATAGACGCTCGAGAGCGATGTCGGGATCAGGATAGGATGCGCTTGCTGCAGGATTGTCACGTTGTTCGAACAGGCCCGCGCTCCGTCCTGGAATCCGTCGTTGGGAGTGACGCAGGCGCTCCAGCGGTCGCCGGTCTGCAGTTCGTCGTTCGCCAGGATGTCTGTCCTATTCTGGGCCAGCAACGCGATTTCGCGAGGTGAGAGCGACCTGTTGAAGAATTGGACGTCGTCCATCAGGCCGTTGTAGTTATATCCGCCGCCGGTGTACTGTCCGAGGTATTTGGTTCCGGTGTATTGGGTAAGGCCATTCACTGCTCCATATCCATCTTGGACTCCATCGACGTACAACGTGCAATTCGTTCCCCAGACAGTGAAGCTGACATGGTGCCAGTTTCCATCTGTCACGCTTGTGGTGCCGGTTATCCAGGACGGACCACCTGTCCAGACGCTGATCTTGTTCGCGCTGATGCCGCTCTTCATCAAGCCGTATCCCTCGTAGGAACCTCCCGGATTGTATCCTCCGACGATGAATTGGTATGAACTGTCGCTTGTCTTGATCCAGAGCGAGACGGTCAGATTGTTCGCGAGGTTCAGGCTGGCGCTATTGCCAAGATTGATGTTGTCGCTTCCTGCATTGAACTGGTATGTGCCCCTGCCGTTCCTGCCTGCGGTTGAATTCCAGACCGGGCCTGTGATAGTTCCGTTGTTGCCGTATCCTGAGTAGTCTGGCGCGATGTTCGCTTCGTTGCCGTATCCTTCGAATGGCATGTTCAGGACCATTATGCTCGTGCCGTTGCGGTACCAATTGGTGATGTTCGTCGCGTTCCTGCCGTTGAATGCGCTTACGCTGTATTGCAGCGTGAGGTTCTGGTCAGTGTCGTTGAGAAGGGTATTGGTCGTGGTCAGGCTGATGCTGTTCACTGTTGGTGGCGCCACGGCAATGTTCAGTGTGCGCTGCTCAGTGGTTGTGAAGCCGCCTGCTGGGTCGCTCGCGGACGCTTGGTAGGTGTAGCTTCCGACCGACAGGTTCGACTGGTTGGTGTAGAACGACCAGGAGGTGTTGTCGTACTTGTTGAGGTTGGAGTAGTATTGTTGCTGGACCTCGGCTGCTGACAGGCTCTTGTTCCAGACTCTCACTTCGTCTATCGATCCTGGGAACCAGTATGCTGCGTCATATCCAGGGACGCCGCCGATTCTCAAAACAGTGTTTTGTATGTTCAGGGCCGCGTCCGGTCCTTGGCCGGCAGTCATGAGATTTCCATCGAAGTATACTTGTGTCTGATGGGCGGTTGTTGCGCCTACAGGAAGGACAACGGCAAGGTGATGCCAATTCGTGTCAGGTGTCCACGAGAAGGTATTTCCGCAATTCCGGCATTCGAATCCGACGACGCCGGTGTCGAGTATCAACGCGAACCTGTTGCCATCAGCATTATTGTCACCATACCCTGCGATCTCGCCCAGTGCTGTTGAAGACGAGCTTAGCTTGAACCAGGCTGCCATGGTTACTGGGTTGGTTCCTGTCGGGAAGTTTGCTGGCGTTGATATCTGGAAGTTGTCGCCTGCGCCGTCATACAGATATGCTCCGCCGTATCTGCCTGAACTGTTCCACGTGGGGCAGCCGCCGCCTGAGCACGTTACATTGTTGGATGAACGGCTCATATCGACGACTTTCGTCGTGCTCTCACCAAGAGAGGTGATATTGTCGAAGTTCGCCATGAATACAAGGCTGTCATTATACATCGTGTAATCGTTGCTGTTCCAGTTCCAGGTGAACTGGTCGAGGTTCGGTGCGCCGGTGACGTTCACCTTGATTGGCACGCTGGTGTTGGTCGTGTATGCTCCGTTCTGTGGTGTTGGGCTCACGAAGGCCGCGGCAGACAATGAAGCGCCTACTTGTATTGTCATGCTGTTCTCGGCGTACAGTCCGTTGTAAGTCGCGTTGACGGCTATGGGGTATGATCCTTGTATCGCGGGTGCTGTGACATTGAGTGCGTAGTATCCATTCGCATCAGTGACTGCACCGGCGCTGGCTGTTCCATTATATCCTTGTGCTGGTGTCGTCGTGCCTGATAGGGTCGTGAAGTCCAACCGTATCCTACCGTCTCCTCCATTTCCGCCGTTTCCTGCTGAGCTGCCGCCAATCCCGCCCGGTCCTCCGCTGGCGTTCACGCGGTTGCTTCCGAGCGTCATCTGGCCAGCGCTTAGGTAGATGCTTCCTCCTGCGCCTCCGCCTCCGCCACCTTGGTATATTATCGTTCCAGTATAGCCACGGCCTCCTGAGGCGTTCACTGTTCCTGTCACAGTCAGGGTCGGTGTCGAGATGAATATGATGCCTCCTCCTGCTGGTCCTGCAGGATGCCCACTTGAGCCACTGCCTGCGCCGCTCGAGCCTGCGCCACCTCCGCCGCCCATGAAGATCAGGCTCATGTTCGCTAGTCCAGCGACTTGTCCTGCGATACCTATTGTCGGGCCGCCTACGCCGATTGTTCCGTTTGTTCCGTAGGTGCCGTAGCTTCCTCCTCCTGCTCCAGTTGCTTGGCCGCTGTGATAGCCTCCTCCACCCGCCATGTCGGTGCGTACATTTGTCGCAGTCATGTATCCGTTCTGGCCTTCGCCTGAAGGTGATTGTCCTGCGTTCGACGCTTCAGCGTAACCACCCCTGAAGCCTTTCGCTGAAGCATCGACGGTTCCTGTTATTGTGGTGCTTGTTGATGCGCGGAATGCGATTATGCCGCCTATGCTTCCGTTCCAGACCGGCGCTGTTATCGACGCCCCTGAATTGACTGTCACTGTCGTGTATTGGGGTATGCGCACTATTTGCGTGGCCATTGCTGTGGTGGTGCCGAACGTTCCCGAATAGTATGCGTTGGTCAACGGCGCGTTGAGGGTGAATGTGGATGTCCCGCCGCCTGCGGTTATGGTCCTTAACTCATACGTGCCTGCTTTTCCGCCTGATCCGTTCTGCATCTGGATTATCATTATCTCGTCACCATTGACGAACGCGGCGTTCGCGGCGACGCCTATCGTCTGGTTGTTGGTCAATGCATTGCCCATCAACGCAGTGTAGTTGTTGACCGCGGTGTTCATCGCCGTGACTGTCAGCGAACCGTCAGAGCCGTCTCCACCGATGCCACTTCCTGCCGCGACGCCGTTCACGAAGACGTTCACTTGTGTGTTTGCCGCAATCGTCCCGTCGCTGAGGTTCATGATGCCGGACACGGTGATATTGTCCAATGGGTTGGCGGTGGTGCTTGAGAGTGTTTCGCTTATTGTCGCGAACATTATGCTGCCAGCGCGGCTATCATTGTATCCGTCCGCGTCCAGCGCGATGATGGTGTAGTTCCAGATGCCCACTGCGTCCAGGAGGACAGGGTTGGATTGCCAGAGTCCTGCTGCCTGCGTGCCGTTATTGCTCAACTTGATAGCTCCGTTCGGGTCTGTGAGCGTGAAGTTGACTGACACCAGGTTGTTGTCTGTCACATTGGTGTAGATTATGAGGTTCCTGTTGTAGACAGGATTGATAGTCACTGTTCGTATTGTCGGCACCACGGCCACGCGTACTGTTCCGTAGGTCTCGGTGAAAATGCCGTTGTAGGTGGCGTTCACGTATGTCACGTAGTCTCCGTTTGATGCTGGTGATGTGAAAAGGAAGTTGTAATTGCCTTGGGAATCCGTCAATATCACTCTCTGTTCGCTTGATGCGTTCGTGACGTTTGGTTCAGAGGAGATTGTCTGCTTCACGAATACCCAGTCCCAATAGAACGAGTACGCTTCAGCGTACAAGCCGTTGTCGTAGCGCGTGCCGATCGATATGTTCTCGTTTGCTATGTCTGCGGTCAAAGTTATAGTGTGTAATTGCGCTGCGTTCGATCCATTGATCACCGTCAGCACGACCCGGGTGGCGTTCGCTTTCAGGATCATGTCTATCCAGTCATTGTCGTACCACACCCTACCAAGGCTATTGAATCCGTTGTTGTAATAGTATTGTCCTGACGAGTAATGATAGTAACCGACGGCATTGGCTGTCGAGCCGTAGAAGCCGCCGATCATCTGACCGTTGCCGGTCGGCGTTCTTGTGATCTGCCTCAAGTACAACGAATAATTGCCTGTGAAATTGGTCTTTGACATCAGGCGGTAGTTGGAATTGCCTGTGTTGTTGAGGTAGCCGTTTGCTGTGGCGAAGAACCCGGTGTCTCCTCCCCAGCGGGTTGTGTCAAGCGTGCTGTTGAAGTCGTCGCCGAAGATGAAGGTGTTCGTGATATTGGAGCCTATCGTCGCTGTCGGATTGCCATAATACATGGTGATTGTCTTGTTCGCTCGCAGACCGAGCGTGTTGAGCTCTACCCAGATTCTGCTCTTTGGCGAATTGCATCCTGCGTCGCTGACATTGTAGATGCCTGTCTCGATCCAATGGCTTAGTTGAGTGTTGGTGTCATCGGCGAAACGGATGTCATTGCAGTCCGAACGCATCTTGCCGGCTGTGACGAGCGACGCGGTGTCGACGCTTAGCAGCACCGAGTAGTTCGTCAGGTTGCTGCCCGAGGTCTCTGTGATGTTGAATGTCGTCCTGTAGCCGTAAGATGTGTCCCACCAGCTTCCAGGCCAGTAATTGATGTTGTTCACGCGTATGCTCACGAGCGCGTTTTGTACCGCAGACCCGTCAGACGCGTTCACTTTGCCGGTTATGTTGTACGGTGAATTGGCGTTCACGGCAGAAGGTATCGCGGTTGTAGTGATGTTCAGGTACGCGCCGCTGGTGCTGAAGTTGGTGAAGTGCGATACGTCGAAGGACAGTCCTGTTCCTGAGCGGGTCTGGCCTGAGCATATTTCTGCCGGGCAGAGCACGAACACTCCATCGTCATCGAAGCTTACTGTGGACTGTGGCAGTCCGTAGGGTGTGCTGAATAAGGATATGTGCGCAGTGGTGTTCATGAACGGGACCTGCGTGCTGTTGAGGAAGACCGAATTGTAGGCAGGGTTCAGCAATGTCCGTGTCAGGTAGTATGCTCCTGTCGGAGAGAACGTGCCAGGCCAGCTGGCTGAGCTGCTGGCTGCCACGAATGAGGTGTTGGTGAATGTTGTGATCGAGTCAGCGCTGGAATAGAACCATATTGAAGGATTGTTGAGGACCGTGTTGTTCATCGATGCATTTGATGTCTGGATGTACAGGCCTGTGCCTGCCGCGGCCGTGAGAGTGTGCGTTTGGAGACTGATATTGCTTGAGTTGGCGATGTATATCGCGTATGTGCCTGCGCCGGTCGTGGTCACGCTGTTGTTGGTGAAGTTGGCGAAGCTGACATTGTTCAGGCTCACTGCATTGGCTGAGCTGACTATGATGCAGTTCTTCACATTGAAGCCCGTGGCGCCATTTGACAGTACGGCCGCTCCTGTGGTTGTGATGGAGTGTCCTGCGCAATCGAGTGTGGCGTAAGCAGTCACCATATTGAAACAATCGCCGGTTACAGATATGTCGACCGGTAGTGTGGTGTCGCTTGTGACATTGCCACAGCCAAGGAGGTAGGTGGTGTAGTTGTTCGAGCACACTCTCACGCCATCTGTGTCGCCGTTGTTGGGCGTCACGCAAGCGCTCCAGACATCTCCAGGTGTAAGCATGCTGAGCGTCATCTTGTTTGTCTCGTTCCTGTAGAATGCGAGCATCTGGTCGGCGGTGAACGACACGTTGTATACGGCCACGTCGTCGATCGCGCCGTCGAAGTACCAGTTCCCAGCGTCGCTTCCTACCCTGAATGTGTACTGGTTCGGGCTGCCTACGCCAGTGGCCGCACAGGTCTTGTTCGCCACTCCATTGATGTATATTGTTGTTGTAGTGCCATTGACGACTGCCGCCACATGAGACCAGTTGTTCAATTGGACTGCCGAGCCAGTGCATGTGGCGCTTCCCCAGAATGTGAGATTGCCGGTGGCTGTGAGGTATAGCTCGTCAATGCTATAGGTTCCCATTATGGTGCGGGTAGTGCCGAAGGTGTTCGGTTTTATCCAAGCCATCAATGTCGTGGTTGTCGATGGGCTGATGAGTTGCGCAGGCCTGTCATACTCTATCCATTGGGCATTTGCGGGGTTGAAGTTGAACGCTCCTCGCCCGTCCCTGCCTCCTGTCTGGTTCCAATAGGCGCCTATGACTGTTCCATTGTTGCCGAAGATGGAGTAGTCCTTTGCGATTCCGTCCTGCGGCAACTCGCTTTCGAATGGCGCATTGAATATCGTGAGTGTCTTGTTGTTCTTGTACCAATCATACTCGTACGTCAGCGTGTTGTCTGTCGGTGTAACGTCAGCGGTTATGTTGCGCAGGGCCAATCCAGGCGCTTTGTTCGAGTTGACGTCGATGCTGGTCGCTAACATGGTACTTTGGATTGTCACGTTGTTGGTCATCGCTGTCTGCGCAGCGCCTATGGGTGGCATTGCGATGGCATCCGCGTACCAGTTATCGCCTGGTTTCAGCATGCTGCTATGCATCACAGCTGTCCTGTTGGCGTACAGCGCGGCTATCTGGCTGTGTGATAGTGAATCATTGAACATCAGGACGTCGTCGATCAATCCGGAGTATTGCCACGTGATTGATGGTGTTGATATTGCGCCCACGATGAACCTGTTGGTGCTTGCCGCTGCCACGCTGCCTTTGCAATACGCCACTGGTGTGCCGTTCACGTACATATAGATGGTCTGGTTGGCGAATACTGTGGCTACATGCGTCCACACTCCGGTGTTTATGGTCGGGCCTGTGCACGTGGTCGATCCTGTGGCATAAAGAACGCCAGTTGCGATGTACATGTAATACCCTGCATAACGCCCCATTATGCCGCGGTTGCCGGTCGTGGATGAGGGTTTGACCCATGCTGACAGGGTGACGAAGCGTCCAGGAATGGATGCGCCTCCTAATTCTGGGGGGGTTCCATAATCTATGTATCCTGTGCCCGAGAAATTGAATGCGCCGCGTCCATTCTTGTCTGAGTTCTGCATCCAGCTGGCATCGTTGTTTATGCTGCCGTTTATGCCTGACGCGTAATCAGTGACCTGGCTTTCGTAGTAGTAGCCGCCATCGAAAGGTGAGTTGAGGATGGTTGTTGGCATGCCGTTCTTGTGCCAATTGTAAGCGTATGTCCAGTTCGTGGAATTGATCGCTGCGTAGTTGTTGTCCACCAAGGCGTTGACAGTCAGGTTCTCTGCGGTCGTGTTAGCGCCATTGGTCGAGTTCAAGGTCGATAGCGAAAGAGGCGGTAAAGATGTTATTGTGATGTTGTTGGTGATGGCGGTTATTGCTGTGCCTGTTGTTGGTAGTGCTATTGTGTCTGCTGTCCAGACGTCTCCTGGGTGTAGCATGCTGCTGTGGATCATGTCTGTTCTGTTGGCGTAGAGCAGCGCTATTTGGTTGTGTGACAGTGATGTGTTGAAC
>JAGVQG010000061.1 GCA_020051845.1 archaeon
AAAAATTCAAGAGACAGCTGCTTGAGAACGGCAGTCTTGCGAGTGTCAGAAGCGTGCCACAGGAAGTGCGCCACGTGTTCGTCACATCGCATGACGTGCCTGCCGAACAGCACGTCAGGATACAGGCAGCATTCCAGAAACACACAGACAATGCGGTAAGCAAGACAGTCAACATGCCGAACGGCGCGACCGTCAAAGACGTCGAACGCGTCTACATGCTCGCCTATGACCTCGGCTGCAAAGGCATATCGGTCTACAGGTACGGCAGCAAGAAAGGCCAGGTGTTGACGATAGGAAAGACAAAAGAAAGATGCCCTGTGTGCTGATCGAACACTAAACCTTCTGATTCACAAGCCAGTCCTTGACAAGCGCCGTCGCGCGCACGTCATCCTCGTTATAGTCGATGATCTTCTGCATCAGCTTCGCGTCCTTGGTCTTCTGGAATTCAGCGTACAGCACCATCGACTGCGCAGCGTTCATGCCTTCACGCCAGTCCGCGCCCAATGCCTTGCCGAAGTCCTTCAGTTGGAAAGTGCTCGTCGAAGGAGCGACGCAACGCTTGCATACCTGCAGCAGGTCGGTCATTCTGGCAAGGAAAGGTTTCGCGTCAAGCCGGTAGCGGTCTGCCAGGGCCTTGATCGCGGTCTTCTCGTAGGAAGCGTAATGGTAGATCGGGGCGTCAGGATGCTTTGCAAGGAAAGCGAAGGCGTCCTTGATCATCTTGCCCTCTTCCTTGGTAGTCTTCGCGACGAAAGCGTGGAAAGACTCCTTGTCCTTGCATCGCTCCAGCACACCGAGCAGGTACTCGCGCTTGACACCGTCGACATCGGCACCCTCGAAATCGATGAACAGCTCGGTCTCTGATGCCGGAAGCTTGACTTCCTGGATAAGCGAGGACTTACCGTCCTTGAACGCGATGGCGCACTTGCGGAGCTGCTCGAGTTTTGTATCGGCGATGCCTGGCACAGGGCCCTGGACTTTTGCGAGTTTGGCGACGGTGGTTATGCCTGCCGGTCTCAGGAATATCTGCTTGTCATTCCCTGCGTTCGCCACAAGGCTGACATCATCGGCTTCAATCGCCTTCTTCCGGCAGTAGCCGCTCCACGGCTCGTCGCATTCCTTGACATTGGGCGGTGGCACGAACTTCTCATCATCTATCTGCTGGATCATCACGAGCGCGTCCTTGATCCTGCGCTCGTACCTCTCGAACTCGATCTTATGCGCCAGGGGCGAGCCGTCTTTCTCCATGGTGACCACGTAGAAATACAGCGGCGAATAGCCCTGCACCCGTCCTATGATCAGATGATAGAACGCCGCCTGCAATATGTACTCATCCTTTAGCTCGTTGCCTGACTTGACTTCTTGAACGACATAGTGGAAACGGCCGAAGACAGATTTGTGGGTGGACTTCTTGACAAGCACGTCGGCGATGCCCTGCAGACCGTGCGCTGAATCGATAAGAGGCATGCCGACTATGATATCAGCGCCCTGCTTCATCAATTCCTTCGTCTTCTTGAAACCATCCTCCAAGTCATCGAAATCGATGTGCGAAACAGAAGGGAAAGACTTGTCATATAGCTGTTCGAAAGCAGTGCCGCGCTCCATCAGCGACCTTGTGAAAGCCGAATACTCCTCTTTCTCCTCCTTCGGAGCGAAAAGGTCGCACCAGACCATGAACGGCGATTTGGTGAGCCAATAGACCATCGTAGCAGTTATGCGCGCCATAGTGCATGGTTTAGGCACTTCGTTTAAAAAACTAGGGGGAGTCGAACTCGTCGCCCTTCCTGGAGTTGAGTATGAGGAACACGGCAGCCACGCCGATGATGCCGAATATGACCAGCACGATGAAGATGTTCTCCTTCGTTATCTGTGCTTTACGGCTCGCGGCATCCTCAGGGGAGAGTGCTGCTGCAGGAGCGGTCTGCTGTGCCGGAGCCGGTTGTCCTGTCGTGGCGGGTTGCGTGGACGATGTGCCCTGCGTGGCTGGTTGCGCCGCCGGCTTCGCTGCGGATTGATTGGCCACAGGCGCCAGCGCCTTGATGGTGGCCTTGCCTGATTTCAACGTTATGAACTTCGTCGTCTCAAGCCGCTGGCCGAACTCGGTCTGGAAGTTGACTGTGAGGTTTATCTTGTATTCCGTGTCATTGGCAGGGGTGATTGATGCGCTGTAGACCTGAACCATCTCACCCGGTCTAAGATCGACAGGTTCAGAACCCTTGGGCAGATCAAGCAGCGGCGCGGAGACGTGCAATATGACGCTGCGCAGTCCCACAACGTCCTTGTTCTCAAGCTCGATATCGAGCTTTGTGGACTTTCCGTTCGAGACGTTCATCTGGCCGAAGTTCTTGACGACGAGGTTAGCGGACGGGACGATCACATTGGCGCTCGCGATGCCATCGAAGTCCTCGCCGTCATCGCTCCATTTGCCGTTCAGGATGACTGTGTTGTTGCCGATGTTCACGGCCCGCATCTTGAACGCAAGCTTGACGCTCTTGCCGTTCTGGACCAATTGGGAGAATGTGGTGGTTCCGTTGACCGGGACGTTGCCTATCGTACCCCTAAAGGTTATGGGGCGCGAGCCTGCGTTGTTGATCGTGAGATTGCCGTCGACCCACTGGCCTAGTCTGGCGGTGGTGTTGGAAAGCGCGAATGAGAACGGGCTCGTCTTGAAGCTTATGCCGACTGAAGGACCTGTGACTGTGGTGATGCCTCTTGTGCTTGTGAAGTTCGCGCGTGTGAACAACGAGGTGGACTGTTGGGTCAATGGCCTTGCGTCGAATGTACACTGCTTTGAATCACCCATGAAGAGCGAGCCTTCGAACGTCATGCCGTTCCTCTTCCATGAACAAGGCCCTTGGACATTCTTCACGTCCGCGGAACTGAAATCAGAGATCAGACTCAGGTTTTCTATGGGAAGTTCGCCGGTGTTCTTGAAATCAATTGTGATGTGGACTGTCTGGCCATAGTAGATGCTTGTCTTGTCGGATTTGACCTTGAGCTCGAGTTGCGGCAGTATGGCTGAGACCGTGATCTTGTAGGTGTAAGGAGTGAAGCCCAGGTATGGGTCGAAGTTGCCCTTGAGCGAGCTGTTCACCAGGCATATCCTGTAATCTTTCAAGTTGACGCACTCGCGCCTGGCGATGCCTTCTGTGAGTTCATCGAAACCAATGTAGACCAGATCGGGATCGTTCTGTTCACGTTTGATGATGCTCATCCTGTGGTTGTCGACTGTCCAGTTCTCGCCAGCGATCTTGTCGAAGGTGCCGATGGATTGAGAACCAGTGCTTCGGATGTCGATCGTGATCGAAGGTCCTGTGCCAGTCCCCGTGTCCGGACCTATGGTCATCCATGCTTTTGAGGTCAGTTTCACCGCGCTCGTGCTTGTGGGCTGCACGCCGAAGGTGCATTGGATGGTCTGGCCCTCGCCAAGCGCGCCGTGGTAGAACACGTTGTTCTCCTTGACAACGCAGGGGCTGCTCAGTTCTGAGATATATGCGTTAGGGACGTCGACAGTGAAGTTCAGCTCGTCCAAGCGCTCGTTGGCTTTCAAGAGCAAGGTGACGCTGACTATCTCGCTTGGATAGACTATGTCCTTGTTAGTGCTCAGTGTGGTTTCAAGTTGAGGGATGCTGCCTGTAGCGCTCGCAGCGTATGTCGCCGCAGCCAGCGCGCAGAATAGGACAAGTGCCAGCACACCTCTTTTCATGGATGTATCCACCGTCGATGAGTATAAAAACATTGTGCCGGCATAAGTTATTTATACCTGTACCACTCCGGGGTGGAGTATGGATTCGGACGTTCGGCAAAAAGAGATCTCGCGCGACATCGACAGTTACATCTCATCGAAACGCAAGGGATCCGGCTTGTTCGGCATGTTCTCGAAGAAAGAAGACGAGGTTGTAATGACTCATCCACATGTAAAGCCGTACGACGACACGCCTGTCGACACCGCTCCAATCGCTGAAGAGATGCCTGTGCAGGCCGACGAGATGCCTGTGGAGGAAAAGGGAGACAAGAAAGGATGGTTCTCACGGTTCTTCAAGGACGAGGACCAGCCTGTCCAGGAGATGGTGGCTGAACAGGTGCCTTCGGATGACGCTGATCTTCGTGAAGTCGCGCGCATAACCCTCGGGTTCATGCGTATGACGGATGCGGCAGCGCTCGCGCAGATCAAGTCATCGCCGGATTTCGACAAATTCAAGGAAATCCTGCGCAGACGCAACATCATCAAGTGATTCTTCGATGTTTTCGGTTATTGTGCCGCTTTGTTGACAGCGTCTTTTCGTCACCAAGTTATTACTACTGTTGAGTGCTAAGAATTACGAAAGCTTTAAATAGGATTCATACTATCTTACAGTAACAACAAATCATAATCACCTCTTTTTCCCGCGCCGGCGTCTCGCAAGAGACGTCGGCGAGGGTTTGTTAACGCCAACAGACGAAGCGCTGTTGCGCCTTGAAAGCAATGCGGCCGCTGTGAGCGTGGCGCCGGCAGCCATGGACACTATGGCGACGATTATCAAGTCGAGATTGTCCATCTCGCGCCTTCGGTCGATGAACATGGCCAAAGGCGAACGCTCCTTCTTGAAGTACATGTCAAGGTTCGAAAGCTCGATCGCGTACTCCGAGAAAAGAAGCGCGCTGTAGTGGTCCTCGTCCTTCAGATCATTCGCGTACTGGTAGTAGTTATAGCCGACAAGCGGGAAGTCACCGTCCTGCTCAGCCTGCGCCAACTGCCGCTGCGCGATCGACAGCTTCAGGGCTATGAGTTGCTCCACCTGGTCCTCCTCAAAGCCTGTGGCGCTCAGGATGACATCAGCCTCGGCCTTGGCTCTCGCCGCCTCACCCAGACAAAGCGCGTAACTCTTGTTCTCGGCATTGCGACGCGCATGATCTATGGTCTTACCAGTGTCCTCCAAAGCGTCCGGGAAATAGGTGCGCACGTAGCTGAAACGCTCCTCTGCCTCCGATATCTTGTTCAGACAGGAACGCCTGAGCGATTCCTGGTCAAGGACGAGCTTCTGTCCTGGAAGACCGAAGAAAGACGACCAACTTCTTGCGCTAACAAGACGCTCCTCTGCATATGCCAATGTCGCGCCTGCGCTGTCCAAGTCGGTGTCCAATAGGTCCGAGGCTTCAACCAAGGTGTCTGCTGTCTCTAGCAAACGCTCCTGCACACTCAAGTAAGTCTGCAGATCAGTTATCGTCTCGAGCTTGCGGGACTCTGTCTCGGTGTTCAGCTTCCCGATGGCGAAGAAAAGCTTTCTGATCCTTTCCGATAATCCTGTCCTTGTGAGGTTGATATTCCTCGTGTAAAGATCATTCAGTTCCACGTTGGCGCGGAAACAATAGGAAGCCGCGCTATAGGGACTGGTGTTGAGAAGCTCCTGGCTACGGCGCGAGTAATTGGCGGCAGAATCCCTGATGCTGATCGATATGTTGTCATCTGCAATGATGCTTTCTGTGGCGTGCTCCAATTTCCTCGTCCTGTCGCACATCTGTTGCGCCACTGTTGTGATGCGCGCCTCGTAGGCGGGATCTATCTTGAATTCGGGCAATTTTGTGGTGACATTCTTGCCTGTGAAATGGAAAATGGCCTCGTCAAGCGTAGCGACCTCCATGACGGTCACATTGTTCTTCCTGCCCCAATCATCCAGGTCCAAAGTCTTGTTGTTCTCCTGCGTGATCTTGGTGCCCTTTGGAAGAAGCACTGTCCTGATGCCTTGCGCTCCTGCCGCCTCGATCTTTTCCTTGATGCCGCCGACAGGACCTATCAATCCACCCGAATTAATCGTGCCTGTGATGGCCATATCCTCTCTCAGATTGAGATCGCTGATCAATGACGCAGTCAATACCGCGGCTGCGGCGCCTGCGGAAGGACCGCCGACAAGCCCTGGCGAGGACACGATGGTGTAGATGAAATCATCATTGGAGCAATCCTGCCTGAGTTCCTTGCAAGCCACCTGCTGCGCGAAACGCATGCTTATCTGCGTCTCCACCTTGGCCAAGGGCAAGGTCTCGAGGAAAACACGCTCATTGCCAGAACGCACCTCCAAGGAGAGCGAGGCAAGAGTGCCTGTGGCTGTTCCGTCAAGGTTCTCGGAAAGCGCCAAGAGTTTTATCGTGCCTGTCTGGGCGAGGACAACCGGACAGATAATTATGAAGAGGATTAGCGCGGTCAGATGTTTCATGGTGATTTGACCTTCGGACGGGCTTATAAGGATTATGCGCATGGAGAGCAAGAATGACAGGACTATCTCTTTTGGTTAAATAATTACAATAAATTGTATGAAAACGTACAAAATATTGTATATCCTAAGAACATTTAAATAGTTGCCCTGATCACTTCCATCTATGGTGACCAGCGCACAGCTCATGGAACTGCTCGACGCCATCGACCCCTATCTCCCACAACGTGTGCGTCTCATCGCTGTCGGAGGCACGGCCATGACCCTCCAGGGACTCAAGGACTCCACAATCGACGTGGACTTCGACATCGCCGACTTCGGCGAGTATGAGTCATTCCGTGCAACGCTCGCGACGCTTGGTTTCCAGAACATCAAGCCCGGCGCGACAAACCTCAAAGTCCTCTCCCCCAACGGCATGATAATTGACATCTTCTCCGCCCACTACATCTTCTGTGTGCAACTCGTCGATCCTGTCGACACGACACAGGTACGGACATACCGGCGCATAGAACTATCGGTGCTCAACCCCTACGACCTCATCATCACCAAGACAGCACGGTCGGACACGCGGGACTATGAAGACATCCTGACGATAGCCAGGACCGTTCCCCTCGACTACAACCGCCTGCTCAAACGGTACCAAGAGACTGCCATGCGCTCCGTCGTGGCCCACGCCCCACAATTCCTGCTCGATGTATTGACCTTCCTCAAGAAGAAGGGCATCGCGATACCAGCAACAACACTCAAACACGCACGCACATGGAACGAATCGAAGAACAACTAGAACACGCAGGCTATCCTTTACTAGAATTGGACGACCCTGGCCGCACGCTCATCGCCATCATCACGCAACGCGAACCACGGCTTGTCTACAGCATACCCTACCTCCTGACGACGATGGCCCACGATGCGCTCACCTTCCGTAGTCGTATCAAACGGACGCTGGCCGCACTGCAAGGCAAGCAACGCGCCATGCTCATAGAACTCCTTGTCATAACCAGCGAACTTTATGGCACCCTCCCTGACCATGATAGCGCCGCCATGCGGGAACTCCGCACGCTCGTGACGGTGATCGCCCCAAAGAACCTTAACAAGAAGATACGCGCGGCGCACGGATCGAACCATACACTACCAAACGGCATCACCATCAACCTCGCCAGCGCGCAAACCACCCTCCTAAACTACACCGCCCGCTCTACCCTCAAGGCAGCAGGAAGACCGCTGCGTGATGAATTCAGGACACAATACGCGCTTTCCCAACTCTTCACGCAACGACAGAAACAGATAATCATCAAACGCCACGATGGAAGAGAACTCACAAAAACAGAGAAGGAATATTACAGCCGAGCGATCAAGAAACGAATCAACGCTTTGCTCGACCCTGACGTCAGGACGTTCCTTGAACGGACGCGGTGAACCTAGTTCTAAGTGCCAAGCATTGCAAGAAGCTTGATGGTGCCAGTCTAGGCCAGCGCTGACAGCAAGACAAACAGAACAAGATAATAAAAAATCTCATGAATCACTGCAATGATTCAGTATCGAGCAAGGTTTTTGACGTATCGGTCTTTGTCGTAGTCGCTTGCTTCGGGGCTGTCTGTTGAGCCTGCGGTGCGAGCTGTTGTTGAGCCGCTTGCTGTTGCGCCTGCTTCAAGCATTCGACAGACACGAGCTCCATCGACACATTGCCGTAGTGCACAGGCACTGCGTTGCAAGCCGCTGCCTGTTGCATCATATCATACACTGCCTGCTGGTAGCCTGCCTGACCGCCCTGCTGGAAGATAGCTGCTTGCGATCCCTTGTAATACGCGTAGCCGATGTAGCCGAGCGCGGCGATCAACAGAACCACCAAAACGACGATTGCGATACCTGCTTTTCCGAGTTTCATGATAATCCCCCTTGTATTATGCTGTTTTTCTGAAGAACAGGTATATAATAATTATCAACATCCGCTGCTATTGTCGTGCGACATTTTAATAAGGCTGACTCGCATTTAATAAGACAAAGAGGCCAGCATGTTCCAAAGGAAGTTCCACCAAGGCAAGATACGCCGCATCCCGATACGCTGGAAAGTGGTCATAGCAATGGTGCTGGTATTGTTCCTGTTCTATTATCTCGTCCCCATAGCTTTCGACAACCCTGAACTGCACACCTTCGCTTCACATGTAAGGACAGGAGATGTGCCTGTCATATTCATACACGGACTCGGCTCTGCGCCTGATTCCTTCTTCGAGATGCAGGAGCGACTGGAGGCCGACAGACTTTATGTCAATGGCAAGGACCAGTTCCTGAATCCTGTCGTTTGCGACTACGCCAAGACACACAAGCAACCTCTGAGCTTCTCGGTGTCATTCTATCCCGAGGCAACCGGACGGGGAATAGACAGGCTCATAGGCGCGATCGGCGCCACAGTGCAGACCGCTTCAGCCACGAATATACTGTCGAAATACATATCCACATTGCAACAACAGATACGACAGGTCATATCTTGCACCGGTGCATCGCAAGTCGATATCGTCGCTTACAGCATGGGGGGCATGGTGGCGAAGAACACCCTTCCGCCAGAAGCAAGACACGTCCTATTCCTGGGAACACCGCAAAAGCCCGGACTCTACGGAAACAAGACACTCGATGTCGGATTGGGGGTTGAAGTGTCTTTGGGTGACATACAGAAGACGATGGACGACTGCAAACGCTCCTCTGGGAGGAACATAATCTACAGCACACTGCTTTCACATGATTTGAACGCAGACTGCCAAGTGGCCGAATATGCGATGCTATTGCAATCAGACAAAGGGCTTTTGACAAACGCGACGATATCCACGATCGCAGGCAACATCGATGGACGCGGGGACGGCTTGATAGACATGGCCGCAGTGCGCATCGAAGGCACGAACCTGACCCTTGTCAAATGCGAACACAACGCATTACGCTCACCGATCAAATGCTACACAGCCTACAAATCCATAAAGAAACTCCTCGCGCCGAAAGAAGAGGGAGAGCCTTCCACAGGTGACAAGTTCTTCGAAGACCTGCTAGAATGGAAATTGTGGGTGAGAGTGGCCGTATTCGGGTACTAATTGATGCTTATCGTTATCCGAAAAGCAGGAGAAGTACAAGTGCGACCAATGAAGTGATCATATTGAATGACGCCACCTATCAACGTGTCCGTCGTGTAGAAACGGGTTGCAATCAAAACGTTGATCAAAAGCCTCACTTTTTCCTTGACCGGGCCTAGTTAGGAGCAGCAAATCGCTGTCGTGTATACTCCGTTGTCCTTTGCGACACTGCCGAAGCAGCAGCCCCAGCCTGCGCCAAGCGATGATTGAGTTCCCACATTTGCCCCGCCCGCGATAGCCGAATAATACAAATTTGGTGATGAATCGGAGGCATGACATCCTCCACCAGTAAGATACATGTTTGCAGGACAATATTGACCTGCATAACACGCGTCTCCACCTGGGCTTGGATCTCTTTTAGTTATCTGGATGCAAGTAGGTCCACCAGTAAGGTCAGTCCACTGTGTAGTGATTGCAGAAAGACCATTGCGATTGAGAGTAAGTGTCTTTGTTGTTGTGCCAGTTACGCTCATAGATGTTGGATAATTGTTAGTGTCAGTATCCGTGTCTAAATCGTTGAATGTTGTGGAGATTGATGGAAGACTGCCAGTGCGCGTCAGAGTGACTGTCTTTGTGCCTGATCCTGATATGGAAATTCCATTCACATAATTGTCCGTGTCAGTATCAGTGTCTATGTCGGTGAACGAAGCAGTCAAGTCAGCGAGACCGCCTGTGCGTTTAAGCGTGATAGTTTTGGTGTTGGTCCCACCAATCAATATTTGATTCACATAATTATCGGTGTCAATATCTGTACCACATTGAACATCTCCATTAACGTCAGTGTAGAGCTTTCCCGAGCAGCTGAGTTTGCCTCTAATCCTGACATTTCCATTGACATCAAGTTTGTTTAATGGCGCTATCCCTATTCCGACGTTGCCTGTATTGTCGATCCTGACTTTCTCTGACGCGGCACCTGAACCTGTCATGAATATGAGGTTGCCTCCGCTTCCGCCTGCGGTGAACGAGCTTAATCTAAGATCGTAGTTGCCGCCGACGAGTTCAGTATAGAAAGGAACTGCATGATTGGAGTAGATCTGGAATCTTGTGTTGCCTGCAGGATCCTTCGCGCTCAGCCAGTTGCCTGTGGCTTTTTGTATTGTTAAAGAAGCGTCAGGTAATGTGGTTCCTATGCCAACGCTGGCGCCATTGTCGTAGATTATTGAGTTCCCAAGGTGCGTTCCGTCAGGCGTCCATTTGGCGACGTAATTGAGAGTGCCGCTGCCGCCTGCAAAGAAGTTAGGGCCTAACCCGACTGTTCCTGCGTTATCGGCGTAATTGACAGCTGTCTCCTTCGCTCCGATGCCTGAGTAAGTGCTGTAGAGTCTGAAGCGTCCTGCTGCGTCGTAGGCAAGGTTCGCGTAGCCAACGCGGCTGCCTGCGTTCCATCCCCATACGTTGTCCGCAGAATCCGCGTTGTCGATGATGAGGTTGTTGTTAAAGTCGACGCTCACGCCATTGCCTTTGGTTGTCTCGACTTGTTGAAGAGGATGGTTGGGTTGGTTGGCATCAAAAGCCGCTTGCGCTGCCATGGCAAGGACAAGAATCGTTGTTATCGTTATCGCGACGCTTTTCATCAACTTCCCCTTTTTTCACTCTCAATGATTGTTTGTCCTATATAAATGTTAAGCTGGACTTTGTTTGAAATCCCTGTCTTCATTCACAAATCTCGTTCTCTGCTATGCCTATGCAGCCGGGTCCGTCCCATCTCTGCGGTCGCAATGCGCGGTTGCAGCTGCATTCGTTCTCAGGGACGGCATATTGCGTCATGTTGTACTTGGTCAGGTGGTAGTAGTCTAGCATGAATGCGTAGAAAGGCAATGATTGGTCGCGCGAGGTCATAACAGGCGCCACTGTCTCGAGCGTGTAGTATGTCTTAGCCACGCCGATCAGATCGCAGTTATGACTGTAGTAGCACCAGTCAATCATGCTGCTGCGCAACAACCTTGTCGGAGCGACGTTGCCGTTGAGAACGAGAACTGATTCTATGCCGCAGCAATGGGACTTGCGCGTGTCGTTGTAGAATCGTTGCAGGAAGGAAGGCGCCTGTTCCTCATATGTATAGGTGCGGTTGTAAACCACATGGGGCAGAGTGGTGATGTTGTATGGTCCGTCGAAGAAGAAGATGGTGGAGTTAGTTCCAGGCGCCTGCACCATCAGGTATGGATCAAGAAGGTTCTCTATCTCGACTGTGGTCGTCACGTTCTTGAGCAGACGGTTCCAGCTCGCGACACCGGCGTTCAGGTTGAGCTGGGCACGCATCATGGCCTTGATCTTCGTCGGGCCTGTGCTGTTGTCCTGCCAGATCGTCAGGTTCAGGGGGGTGATGGTCACGTCGATCCTTAATTGGTCATTGACCTGTTTCTGCAGATTGGCTATCTGATTAGGCAGCGTCGCGTTGCCGCGGTAAAGGGCGACATCGGCTGGAACAGTGCCGTTCATCACGGAATTATTCACGAGACGTATCAGTTCGGCCTCGTTCGTCAGGTATTCCTTGCTGTTGTTGACGTACATCGCGACAGCGTAGAGCGCCCTGCCGACGTCGGCTTCGAGAAGCCGCGGAAGGATCTGGGATTCAAGATCGTTCGCAAGACCGTTAGCTATGCGGAATCTAGTCTGGAACGCCTCTGCCTCGGTCGTCAGCGTTATCTTCTGCATGCCCATGAACTGCAGCGATATGAGAGCAAGGACAAGGATGGCGATCATCGAGAAGAGGATTGCCTTATTGCCAGACATCAATCTGCGCGACATAGGGGCCCTCCAATGTGTGGTTTGATACGAAGAAAATGACGGACTTCTCAGTGATCAACTGTTCAGGTGTCGAAGTTATGTTCCTGTTGACTAGCACGGTGTCAGGATAACCATCACGTTTCATGGTCAGCGACCAGCTGAACTGCGGCTGAACAAGGCCCATACTGACGTTGTTCGCCATGAAAATCGCCAAAGGCGCGCGGTTATTCTTTATCAGTTGCGCGAAGGTCGAAAGCAATGTCTGTTCAGGACTTGTAAGGTTCCTTGTGGGCTTTGTGCATCTGGGACCTTGAGTGCACCAGAGGTTGATCATCCAGTCCTCCTGCACGTCCTTGACGCGCGTGTTGCGGAAGAAAGACATCAGGTCAGTGGAGTACAGCGCGGTCTGCTGCTGCACAGGCTCTCCTGTGAACGTGACGAAGATAAGGACAAGGCCGACAGCCAGCAGGAGAAGGGCGATTATCGCGTCCACTGTGAAGAACTGTCCTTTCCTTTTCATGGATGCTCACTGTCGTCGAATGGCGACTGGCAGTCAGGATCTCGCGCGTTTGTACCATTACCTGTGAAGTCGACCAGTTTGTCGCCATCGTTGTCAAGTGTGTCGCTGCACTGCGGTTTGATGCCGAGTATCGTGTTGTTGCAGGAATAGGTGAAGGTGCCCACTGTTATGTTGATGTCAGGCGATCCCAGGAAACGCACGCCGCCGATGTCGACAAGGTTGCCTCTCCTGTCAGTGAAGTATATGCAGAAGTCGGTCACAAGACCCAGCTCGTGCTTGAGCGTCTCATAGGGAAGCTTGCTCATCTGGACGACCCTGCGCTCATCAAGCCTGTCGCCGATGATCGAGATGTTCGTGACGCTCGACTGCGCGCCCAAGGTGTTCGCGAGGATGTCACTCTCCTCGACAAGGTTAGCCGTCTTTCTTGGACTGCTCAAAGAAACGGAGAATATTATGAAGCCTACCACTGCCACTATCACCATCACGACAGCCAATATGGCGTCGACCGACCAAACTTGCGCTTTTCTCATTTGAAGTTGTTGATGTTCATTATGACAGTATCTCCCTGTTGCGTCTGCCTGATCCTTGTGGAGCGCAGGATGTCCTTGATGCCAGGGAATAGCAACGATGACGCCTGGATGTTGGGGAAGGTCTCGTTCGCGTAGCAGCAATAGCCATAGTGCGTGTCGTTCACAGGCACGCTGCTAGCGATAGGCCTGTTGTCGCAGGACGCGAAGACCGAACCAATCGAACAATTATTGATGCCCTCGCAGGACTTGCGGCAGATGCCTGTATCGACGTCATCGAGAGTCTCGGTACAATACGAAGTGCAGTTGATGACGTGCGGCACGTGCGCGCCCTCGTCATTGTCAGTGGGATCAGTGCAGTCCATGTCGCGGGTCGAATACAGCGGCGAGCCAGGGAGCCGGTAGTCAATGCCTCCATCAGGAGGCACGTCATTGTCGATGCCATCGTCGCACGCGACCAAGATGTTGTTCTCGCTGTTGTCCCAGGGCGACGAGCAGCCAGTGTCCGGCTGCACATTCAGGATACCATTGTTCGCAGGATCGAAATCGATGAAACCATCGCCGTCGTTGTCAGCACCATCGCTGCACTTGAAAGTCAGATTGCAGCAAAGGGTGTTGGAATAGGTGCTGGTGGCGAAATGGGAATTGTTGAGGTCGCTCATGCGCAGCACGGTCGTCATCTTCAGACCGCAACCCACTCCTGAGGGCGCGACCTTGCACTTCAAGTCGCCGCAGTTGTCCGTGTTGCCGCTGACATCCGCGAACTTGCAGCAGTGCTTGAAATTACCCCAATTCTGATTCGGAATGGCACCGTGGGCGTTGGTGAAACCGATGCTGAACGGGAAATTTATCTGGTCTCCACCAAGCCTCAATACCAGCTCCTCGTCAGCGTTGCATGAATTGCTTGACAATATGTCCCTGCATTGCACATTACAGTCAGGGACAGGGCTCGTGCATCGGACCGTCTTTGAAAAGGTGGTTGCGCCGCAACTCTGGGCATGGGCATTGCTATCGGAGTTTAGCTTGAGCATGCAGCTTGTCGTTGTCGTCGCGTTGAAACAAAGGTTGTTCTGGCAGAACTTGCCGACAGGACAGACGCCACAATCGACGCGCCTAGCGACGCCGCAATTGTCGGTCGCAGTTATGTTGTTGCAATAAGCGCCAGCAGGCCTGCCGAAGATACGTGAGCAGAACTGGGCGTTGGATTCAGGAGTGCAGGATTCTCCAGGAACGCATTGGTTAAGCGCGTTGCAGATCTCCCCTTCCCTGCAAACACCGCCACCAGGACCCTGGTCGCACTCGTATGCGCCATCGCAACCGTCCGAGATGTTGCCGCACTGCTTGCCGCCGCACTGAACATTCTTAGGAACAGGATTGCAGCAAGTGCCGTAGACCATGCACCTGCTAGGCAAGGTGCAAGCTCCGCAGTCCGCGTTCCTTGGAACTCCGCAATTATCAGTCCAGCTCACAGGACCGCAGGTCTTGCTGACGCGCGCGCAATACTGTGCGTCAGTCTCGGGAGTGCAGACCTGCGCAGAAACCATATTCGCGAGACCGATGATCATGACGACGAGAATCAAAGTCCGGGCAAGAGTCGACGTGTTCATACAACCTCGCATTGGAAGAAGGGATCGCCTGCCTGGCAGGCGCCGTTCTTGCAGATGTATCCCTGAGGGCAGGGTTTATCAATAGTGATCATGTCGGGGCCGCTGCACGCGGCCTCCCTTGAAGTGAATGTGTTAGGGCACGTGTCCCAAGTGGTTCCGTATATCCTTTGAGGATTCACCGAGTAATCTGATCTTGCTATGTACGAACTCGTCAAAGACGTCGGGTCGTTTGAGGCGTCATCGTCGGCACAGGTGAACGTGTAGGCGCATTTTCCATCCTGGCAAGTGTGGAACGGTGGGCAGGATATGGTCGTCGTGACAAGCTCCTGGTTAGGCACGTCGCACGAGTACTCGATGACAGAAGTGAGGCCTGAGCAAGAGTCGACGTTCGTCGAGACCCTCGCGCTTGTCGCGCGTAAGTCGAGAGTGGTCGTGCCTTTTGTAGCCAGATCGTTTCCACCGTCGCTGTCAGCGCATATGTATGTGAGCGCGCATTGTCCAGCAACACAACTCTGGTGCACAGGACAGGACTGCGTCGATGAAGCGATGTTATGGTTGGCGTCGCAGAGGTATTCGATCACCTGCGCTCCGGCGAGAAGAGATGTGCACGAATCAGTCTGGCTCGCGACAGGATTGTTGTTGTACCTGAGCACGGTGTTTGTCGTGCTCCTTTGGTTGATATTGTTGCCGTCGCTGTCGGTGCAGATGTTGGTGAAATCGCAATAAGCAGGACTGCCCATGCAAGACTTGTAAGAGCCACAGCCGACGGTACTTGGCGTGGCAGTGATTGGATAAGGAGCTATTGAAGACGCGGAATAGATAGGTCCTGCCGCGCTGCAAGAATATTCATTGATGTTCGCCGATCCTAAAGACGGACAGGTGTCGGGTTGCGACACGACGGCAGTTCCTGAGCGGGAGATGGTGACTGTTCCTGGAGTTGAGATGACGTTCGAACCGTCGTTGTCCGAACAGGTGTAGCTGTACTGGCAGGTGTTGCCTTGGCAGGATTGGCCAGAACCGCAATAGTTTCCAGGACAGGCTATGGTCCCACCGCAACCATCTGGAGCAGAACTGCAACTGGTCGCGCTGCACTGCGCAGTGGTGGGGGTGCAGCCGCACAAGTTGGGAACGCTAGGAGTCCCTCCTCCACAAGTCTGTCCTGTTCCGCTGCAAGTCGCAGGTCCGCACGTCACTGTCTGACCGCAATTGCCGATCGCAGTTTCGCAGTTCTTTCCGATGCACACATTGCTGTTCGGAGTGCATCCGCAGACGTTGGCGACGCCACCGCCGCCACATGTATTGTAGCCGTTGCACCATCCGCAATTGATATTGGACCTGCTGTTGTAGCAATTGTCAGTGACCGCATAAGGTAAAGTGTCGCAGTTCTTGCCGATATCCGCGCATAACTGCGCGTCGGACTTGGGTGTGCATGAAACGCATGTCCCACCATTACAATATCCACCCCATCCACAGTTGTATGTGGTATCACCTGAACAGATCCGTTCATAT
This sequence comes from archaeon, assembly GCA_020051845.1. GTDB lineage: Archaea > Nanobdellota > Nanobdellia > Woesearchaeales > ARS49 > JAGVQG01. The sequence continues at coordinate 16,195 of JAGVQG010000061.1, forward strand.
GCGTTCTTTGAGTCCACGCAATAATCGTACGTTTGACCCGAAGCCAAACCGTGGATAGGATCCCAGGTGTAACGGTAGCCATAGACCCAAGGGTTGTTGCCGCTGTCAGAGTCCTGACATGAATAGGGAATGGCATAACATACGCCACTAGAACAATAGTTGCCTGATCCGCAGGAGGCTGAATACGAACCGCCAGCGTTGCCGTAGGTGTTGCACGTAGCTATGCTCCTTGCGTCGATGTTCGCGCAACCTAGCCATGGGCCAGTGTACTCGCTGCCAGCGGCGTAGCTATTGCCACTGTTCCCATCCATGCAGCGAGGATTGCCGCGGTAGAAATGGGCACGCGAGAAGCCGCCGCTCCAGTCAACAACACAGCAACCTTCCACAAGATGACTGTTGAAACAAGCCGATCCAGCCACTCCCTCCCAAGGCGCACTGTATCCGCACGCGATATATCCATAACCTCTGTTGGTTGCAGGAGGGTTTGCGAAAGAAATCGACTTCGTAATACCAGACCACCAAGAATCGGGGATTCTGGTCTCTTGAACATAGTAACTGCCTTGCCCGCCAGGACAATTATCATAGTCAGTCTCACCAATGCACTTCCAACCATCAGGACCAGTGCCGCAAGCGCCTGAGTGGGATATCTTTCTAAATTCGACACTGGACGCAAAATACTTGTCCCACCACATACCAAGGTACTGGTCATTGTCGTAACATTGGAAATTACAGGTGCAGGTAGCAGCATATGCCGCGGGCACGAGTAAAACAACCAGAATTATGGATATGACGAACCTCATGACGCCCTCAATATACATTCAGGCTTCATGTCATCGGGCAATGACGCGCATAATCCCTTGTTCTTTGAGGTGATCGCCAAGCCAAGATAGCACTGGTTTCTCAAAGCGCCTGCGCTCTCGCACAATAACGGGTCCTTCCTTATGACTGCATATTGCGCGAGGCAGGGTTCTTTCACATACATGTCGTCATCATCGCAAAGCTTGATGTCATTAGACGCGACTGCGGTGTTGACCTTGCAAGAAACAGCCATCGAGGCGTTGAGTGATTCGCAGACGCTGAGGTTTCTCTGATTGATTGCGGCATTAGTTATGCAATTCTCTAAGTGTTCAGGAGTTGAACTGGCGCAGGAAGCAGGATCGCCACTGGCGCCGGCGACAAGCACCAAACAAAGGTCTTTATTCGACGTATCATCGCAATATTTTATGTCCTTCTTCGCGATTGCAATGTCCATGAAACAAGCGCTTTTATCGGGAGCGGTAGTGCAGTAGTCGACATCTCCTTCCTTTAGATGTTGTTTCCTGATGCAGGTGTCTTTGAGTGACTGGTCTTTGTATAGATCACAGCCGATATTCTGTGCGACATACTCATAGCAGATTGCCTTCTGGAACCTGTCATCAATCTTGTCGCATAATTTTACATCGCTGGAATTGACAGCCAAGTCAGTAAGGCATAATTGAAGCAAAGGACCTTCCTTGCCTTGGCATTCAATGGGTTGTACAGAATACTGATTATAGAAAATCAAGGCAGTGATCAACAGCAATGCCACTATGATAATCGCTATTGAGACTTTCAACTTGGCTTTCATCCTTCCCCTTTTTCCTTCCTAGCCCTATCCTATGGCATATATATACTTTGCTTCTTGAACCTGCTGGGTACCTGTCAGTCGCATCCACGCAATATTTATATAGACCTGTGGGCATCGACCAACTAACAATCATTCCTAAAACGAGGTGTAATACTTATGGCAAAGAAACAACGTTCTGGCCAAGCAGCCATGGAATTCCTCATGACCTACGGCTGGGCAATACTGGTCGTGCTCGTCGTCATCGGCGCGCTCGCATATTTCGGAGTGCTCAATCCGCAGAGCTTCCTACCAAAGAGATGCACGCTATCAGCAGGATTCAGCTGTCCTGACGTGCTGGTGAAGGCTAACGCGGGTAGTCCCACGATCCAGTTGCAGTTCATCAACGGACTTTCAAATCCGATTGAATTGCTCACGTTCAAGGTCATAGATACACAACAGAGCGGCGCTCTTCTAAACTGTGGACCGACAGGTGCAGCTCTAGCTTTGACTGCTGGCCAGCAGACAGAACTTAAAGCTCCACTTTTGACTTGCTTGGGGAGTGCAGTGACCGTAGGTCAGCGTATCAAGGCAACGATATCCTTCCAGTACAAAGACATGGCCACGGGCTACACGCATTCGTCAACTGGTGACCTGATAACGGACGTCGAGTGATTATTTTATTTTTTTCTTCTCTTATGTCTAGGATGGCCAGGATGTCAGGTCTGTCTAGTCTGTCCCGTCGTGGGCAGAGTGGAACAGAGTACATCATCGTCACGGGCTTTGCGCTGTTAGTCCTGACTCCGTTCATCTACCTGCTCTTCACCTATTCCCAAGGCTATGAAGCCGAGACGAGCGGCGCGCAAGTGAGCGGCATCGGAAGGGAATTGTTCGCGACAGTGGATAGGGTCTACCATTCAGGACCACCAAGCAAACTGACTGTCCAGGTCAGGATGCCTGAAGGGATAACGAACATGACGATCAGGCGCAACTCCGGCGGCACGTGCACGAAGTGCACCGAGCTCCTGTTCGGAACGCGCATAGGCGGCGAGGTCGTCGTCTCGACAAACATAGACGTCCGCGGCTACAACCCGCCGACACATCCGACAGCGACAGACACGGTCTACTCATTCAATTCCACATACACCACCGCGGGAACGAAGCGGTTCACGTTGGAGGCCGTAAATGACTACGTCATGCTCGGCATGCAATAAAGACGCGCGGACGGCACGACCGCGAGTGGGCAATCGCGCCCAGGTCTCTTTCGAGTTCCTGATGCTCTTCGGCTTCCTTTTCATCGTCTTCATCGCGCTCGTCGTCATACTGCAGCAGCGCAGCAGCGAGGTCTTCGACCAGAACGTACAGAACTCACAGTTGGCTGTGGGTGATGTCATGGTGAGAGAGATACGTTACGCGTACATCGCGGGTGATGGCTACACTAGGGACTTCGAGCTGCCAATGAAAGTCAATTCCTGGAACTACACGATGAAAGTCGTGAAATCACTGACAGCGCCGGCAGCGGCTGTATTGATCGTGTCGGTGAACGCGTCGAGTAATGTGGTACCGAGCACATTCAGCCTGCCGCCGCAGCTGACGCAGACCTGGTGCCTGCCAGCTGCCACGACCACGGCGACCATACAGAACATCGGTGGAAGCGTATTGCTATGCATACCCAGGACGCATCAAATGGGTTAATCCACCTAACAGGAACCGCGATAATATCACCGATTCACCATTCGTGAATGGTTTCAGCATAGGTCAGAGGCAGCACGACATATTTATATACGAACAAGGTCAGAGGATTATATAGTAAAAAAGGGTTAGAGGAACATAATGCCTGATTTGAGTGGACCGCTTACCACAGGGGTGGATGCGCTAGTCGACCTGGTCAACGAGCGCAGGACAATCTCCTTCCAGGACGCTGCCAAAAGGCTGCGCGTCCCGGTCTCCACAGTGGAGGCATGGGCGCAGTTCCTTGAGGAAGAAGGGCTTCTAAGCATAAAGTATTCCTTCACCACACCGTACATTGTCGCGACAGGCGAGAAGAAGGGTGGAGTGAAAGGCGGTCTGAAGGTCACGATAAAGCAACCGCGAACAGTGGAAAGACCCGAGACAGGGCGACGGGCAGCGCCTGTCGAATTCGAGGAGCCGACGACAGGTACATCAGCCACAGACTCGCTCCTCGCGCAGGCAAGGGAAGCGCTAAGCCGCGGCGATGTCGCAGCAGCCAAGTCGATATACGACCGGCTCGAGCAGGATTACAAGGACTTCCCGCACAAGGTCAGGCAGGAACGTGAAGCCCTGATTACGACACTATCCTCATTGCACGGAGAATACCTGCATAGCGTAAGCAGTTCTGACAAGCAGTCAGAGGATCTCGCAGCCACGGTGCGCGAGCAATTGAGCATCGTCCAGACCAGTTCATCAAAGGGCGAGATGGACGAGGCATTGAACGCGTTCACCAAGGCCAACGAAGCTTTCAACAAGATCAGGATCGACTCGGCAGAACTGCGTCTTAGCCTGACGCCACTGCTTTCACAGGCGCAGCAGACCATACTCGACGCAGAGCTAGCGAACTCCAGCAAGAGCTGGGAAGGAAAGCTCGCAAGGCTCAATCAGCTGTTGGATGAGCTCGACAAGGCCATAACCAGCCAGCAGCTCGACCGCGCTTTTGTCCTATACGAGCAGATAGAAGCGGCAAAGAAAGACATACCACCGATCTTCGAGGAGCGCAAGGTGGAGCTCGAGAACAGGGTTTTGCCTGCATATGAAACGCTCATAAACATGCATGTCCAGATCGCGAGGCGCGAGATGGAACAGAAACTCGCGCTGCTCAATAGCGTCGAAAAAAGGATAGACGGCGCTTTGAAGAAAGGCAATCAGAAAGAGGCGCAGCAATACTACGCGTTATCCAAGAAGATATACCTCACAGTACCCAATGAATTCTTCGAGAAGAAGGTCGAGGCCCAGAAGAAACTGCTCTCCTACGCGAAGAGGATAAGCGAGATAGAACTGGACGCCACGCGCGGACAGATAGAATCGAAACTCGCCAAGCTTAGTAGGATGATAGACGACAGCCGCAGCCAGCTCGACCACGGCGACGTTGCCATGGCGCACGACATCTACTCGATCGCGGTCGCCGAGTTCGCGGCCATGCCCAAAGGTTTCCTCGAACTAAAGGCGCCTGTGCAGAAGAAACTCATCGACATCTACGCCGCGCTCCTGCAAGTATCGGACAAGAAAGTCCCGCCAGTGACGGCAGCGCCTGATGGAAAATTCCTCGAGACGCTACGACGCTATCAAACGGCATTCGGCAGACAGGACTGGGATGAAGCGGTCAAGGCGTACGACGACATGTCTGCTCTGGGATTCATACCGCAGCAGAACAAGCAGGATTTCCTGCTAGCGATCCAGCAAGTCGACCTGCTCAAGGACACGGTCTCATTGTCCACTGTCTCGGACAAAGAAAGCCTCAAAGCAATGCTCGTGCAAGTGTACCAGCGCTATTCAGAACTCCGCGCGGAACACCCTGATGACAACGCGTTCTACGGACATGTCAAGCAAAGATACCTGGCAGCGCTTGAGACGTTGCAGAGGCCCAGGATCGTGTTGGCGCCGGTGCAGGAAAGACCCGCGAAGCAAAGAAAGCCGGATCATGCCAAGCGGATCGAGCCGAAAATCGTGCCTGTCGAACCGGTAGTGCCTGTCGAGGAGACGGTCGAATACGTGCCAGTGGGTGCCGAGGCGCAAACAGCCGACAATCATTATGCGGAAGCGATCGCCATCTGGCGCGAGGCGCTCAAGAACAAGCGCTACGATCTCTGCCTCAAGGCAGCGGAAGTGTTCGCGTCGCTCGGAGACATGCTGCCCGAGCAAGAGGTAGAGGTAGAGACCATCGGCGAGCAGGCAGCGCTGCTGCGCGACGCCGAGGATCTTGCGACGTATACTGACTCCAATCTGCTCTCAAACGCGCTTTCCGACCTGTACTCCAATTTCACGCGCATCACCCAGGAACATCCTGGAGAGAAAGCACTATACCTGCACATCAAGGAACTCTATATCGACGCGAACAAACGCGTCAGCGCGTTACGTCTTGGACAGGAGCGCGTCTCTTTCGAAGACGCGTCTGAGCAGCAAGCGTCCGAGACCGTCGCGTCAGAAGCGCCTATCTATCGGCAGCCGGCAACCGAACCGCAAAAACTGCTTATGGCCCCAAAGCCTTCTGGAAGCGAGGACAATTGGGTCGAGGCGATATCGCTCTGGCACGATGCAATCAAGAACGGCAAGTTCGACCTCGCGATAGAGGCAGAGGACATGTTTGATGAGCTTGGAGAAGTCCCGGAACACCGTGCCTACGAAGTACGCACGATAGGAGAACAGGCAGAATTGCTGCGTGAAGCCCAGGAACTATCGGAGACAAGCGACGCCGCGACTCTAAGACCTATGCTCAACAGATTCTACTCCAACTACAACGACATCGTAAGGCAATACCCGAACGAACAGGCGCTATACACATACATCAAATCCTTATACTTGGAGGCACTCAAGCGATCAAGCTAAAGAGGTGACATGGCAGCAAACCAGCGTGTAATCGACACGTACAAAATCGAATCGACAGGAGTCATGTTCACGGTCGACGTAGTCGAAGACAGCTCCGAGTTCGTCAAGATCTACAGACTAAGCGCGTTCTCTATAAGTCCGGCGACCAAGATAGTGCTCGACAAGATCAGGGAAGAGTTCATCGTGAACGTGGAAGTGGCAGGGGCGAGCGGCTTCGACGTAGAGAAGCTCGGCGGCATCTCGGAGAGCATCCGCAAAGGATTCGAACGCGAGATCGGCGGCATACTGCGCAAATACTTCCCATCAATCGACAAGAAGACCTATGACACGCTCCTCAATTACCTGCTCCAGCAGAACATCGGCTTCGGCGACCTTGAACCGATGCTCAAGGACAGCGGGCTTGAGGAAATCGTCATAAACAACGCGTCCGAGCCTGTATGGGTATACCACAGAAAGCACGGATGGCTCAAGACCAATGTCACGCTCCCGAAAGAATCAAGGATAAGGCACTACTCGACCGTCATCGGAAGAGATGTCGGCAAGGACATCACGCTATTGCAGCCGCTGATGGACGCGCACCTCAAGACAGGCGACCGAGTCAACGCAACGCTCAGCCCGATCTCCACGAAGGGCAACACGATCACGATCAGGAAGTTCGCCGAGAAACCCTGGACCATAGTCGACTTCCTGAACCAGAACACGATGTCGATAGAGGTCGCTGCCACGATCTGGCTCGCCGTAGAGAACGAGATGAGCGTCATCATCACAGGAGGCACTGGTTCTGGCAAGACCAGCGCGCTGAACGTAGTCATGTCATTCTTCCCGCCCAACCAGCGCATCATCTCGATAGAGGACACGCGTGAAGTGCAGCTCCCCTCATTCATGCACTGGGTGCCGCTCGAGACACGACTGCCGAACCCTGAAGGAAAGGGCGAAGTGAGCATGCTCGACCTCGTGGTCAACAGCCTGCGTATGCGTCCTGACAGGATCGTCGTCGGAGAAATCCGTCGCAAGCAGGAAGCACTGGTCCTATTCGAAGCCATGCAGACAGGCCACTCGGTCTACGCGACGCTGCACGCCAACAACGCAGAGGAAACGATATCACGTCTCACCAACGAACCGATCGACGTCCCGAAGGCAGTGCTGCCGACACTCGGATTGATCCTTGTCCAGACGCGCAACAGGCGCACCGGCACGCGCAAGACATTGCAGGTAGCGGAGATACTGCCATCGGGCGACGCGCACGTGGTCTACCAGTATGACGCGCAGAAGGACCAGATGAAGAAAATATCAGAGTTTGACGTGTTCTACAAGAAGATCGGCCTGTACACAGGCCTGACAAAAGCGCAGATCGAAGCCGACATAAAGAACAAGATAGAGATACTGCGGAAGCTGCAGAAAATCGAAGGGCTCGACCTGCACAGCATCGGCTACGTCTTCGCCCACTACTACATAACCAAGGGCTTCAAGGCATCCGACGTGCCGGCCATCGTTGAACAGGCGCGGCGCGGAGGATAGGCGTGGCCAGCCCTGTAGTGAACATCCTGGTGCGCGCCAAGCCCGGACTGCGCAGACGTCTGCGCATGGCCCGTCTCGGCGTGACGGCAGAGCAGTTCGTCGCGAAGAACTTCCGCAATTCACTCGTCGGAGCGGGATGTTTCGCGCTGCTTCTGATGATGTTGCTCGACAAGATGCGTGGCAGGGAGCTGTTGTCGCAGAACTTCCTATTGTCGTTCTTGTTCTTCCTGTTCACGTTCTTCATGATATACAGTTTCCTCATGAACACCGTCGAGGTATACATACGGCGGCAACAAGGCCTGCTCAACAGGGACGTGCTTTTCACAGGAAGGTACATGCTCATCAAGCTCCAGTCAGGCGTGCCTTTCTACCAGGCGCTGATAGACGCGTCCAACGGTGGCTTCGGAATCGCGAGCAGATACGTACGTGAGATAGTCGATGACATCGAGCTAGGAACGCCCATAGAACAGGCGTTGAGCAACGCCGCAGACCTCAGCCCTTCGGCGGAGTTCAGGCAGATACTCTGGCAGATAAACGCGGCGCTGCGCTCGGGCGTGGATGTCACATCGACGTTGAAGGGTATACTCAGCGAGATATCGTCCCAGCAGGTGATCGAGGTCGAGCGCTACGGAAAGAAGCTCGCCACGCTTGCGCTGCTATACATGCTCGGAGCGGTCATCATACCATCGCTCGGATTGACACTCTTCGTCTCGTTCTCAGGCTTCCTCGGCCTGAGCATCAAGTTCGGCCACTTGCTCCTTGTGCTCTTCGCGATAATGTTCATCCAGTTCATGTTCCTCTCGTTTTTCAGGACGATACGACCTAACATAAACCTTTGACAATGGGACTACTCCAAAGCTTCGGCAAAGCGTTCATCCCCCAGAGACTGCGGCCACGCATCCGCGGATACGTGCAGTTAGCAGGAATGGCGGAGATCCCATACGGGCTATTCGGCGCTATGTTCGCATTTGCCATCGTCATAACATTCATACTCTACGTGCTCTACGCATATCCATACATACGCGGTCTCACCGCAGGCTACACGGCGACCACAAGGTCATTGGTGTTCTTCGTGCTCACATTCGCGAGCTTCGCTGTCGTAGGCATAGTAATCAGCTACCTCGCGATGTCAGCCATCTATGTCTGGCTAGATATGCGCATCTTCAAAAGGACGCAGGAGATGGAATCGGTGCTAGTCGACTTCCTTCAGTTCGTAAGCGAGAACCTCAAGGCAGGGATGAGCTTCGACCGCGCGCTGTTCTTCGCGATCAAACCGCAATTCACGGTGCTCTCATCCGAGGTCAGGATAGCGGCCAAGCGCGCCATGACCGGCGAGGACGTGGAGGAAGCGCTCACAGAACTCGCCCGCAAATACGACAGCAACGTGCTCAGCAGGAGCTTCTCGCTCATCGTCGAAGGATTACGCGGCGGCGGAGAGATAGCAGGCATCATCGACCGAGTGGTGGAGAACCTCCGTGAGACCAAGAAACTCAAGGAAGAGATGGCAGCGACCACGCTCGGTTATGTCATATTCATCACATTCGTCGTCACTGTCATCGCGCCCGGTCTCTTCGCGCTCGCCAAACAACTACTCTTGATACTCGGCAAGTTCCTCGGCCAGATCGCGCTCGCGCTCAACCAGGCGCAGAACGTTCCATTGAAGATAAGCACGACAGGCATCACACCCGAGGACTTCACCACGTTCAGCTACCTCGCTTTGATCGTCGTCAGCCTGTTCTCATCGATGATAATCAGCATCATACAGAGAGGAGATGTCAAGAGCGGCCTCAAGTACGTGCCTGTCTTCATAATCGTCTCCATGGTGCTGTTCTTCGTATTCCAGCAAGCCATCGGAACAGTGATGAGCGCGTTCTTCACAGGCGTTTAGGAAGATATTATCGATCAATGATTCAGACAGCTATCTGGACGTCGATCCTGTCGAACTCAACACGAGGTCGGACTCTATTTCGTTCATCATTGCTGTGTTTCAAGGAAACGAGCCCCAGGTCATGCAGTGCCTTGATGTCGGTGTTCACGCTTTTGAGGTCTCTATCAACTATTTTGGCCAGAGCATATATCGAATCAGGTTCGTTGACCTTTATGGCATGCAGAAGTTCCATCCTTTTGCGGGTCAGCGTCCTGCGCAGCGCATCCATCGTCTCGAAGGAGATGCCTTGTTCAGGCGTTACAGTTTCTCCTCGTTTCACTTTTCCGTAGGCTATTGCGAAGCGAGTGAGTACGTCCCTCAATGGTTCTATTGTTATCTTGATGTTCCTAACTTTCATGGAATTCACCCTCGTATTTCTCGACCTCATTAAGGAAGTCCTCGATCAAATATATGGTATACTCTACCCTATATAAAACCTTGCGAGGAGATGTCTTGTGGAAAGTGCTGATGCTGGGCGGAAATCTTACAGATTTTTCAATCACTTCGCTTTCTTGACCCGCGGTTTCCTCGCGGGTTTGGATGGTTTAGATGGCGGGGCTGCTGCGACCTGTTCAGCCACTTTCTCAGCAGACGAGAGCTTCGGAGCGGGCTTGCCGATCCTCTCCAGATACCTGCATTTCGGGAACTTGTTGCACGCGCCGAAAGCGCCGTATATCGAACGTCTGAGAATGACGGTCCCCTCTCCGCACTTCGGGCAGGGATGCTCCTTGAACAATGCGGAATCGCCGACCTTGCTAGGGCAACCAGGATTGATGCAGACCTCCTGGGGACGCTTGCCCTTGCGGATGATCCTGACGACAGGGAAGCCGCAATGCTCGCAGACAGAAGTGGTCACTTCGACGAGGCCGTTTGACGGCAGCTTGTAGGTGGTGTTGCACGCAGGATAGGTGTCGCACGCAATGAAGCGGCCGAACTTGCCCTTTCGTAGCACGAGATGTCCATCCTTGCAGTTAGGGCACTTGCCGACCAGAGTCATGATCATGCGCGTCTCTTTGAAGGTGGACTGCAGACCCTGGCCGATCTCCACCTCCTTCTTCTTGAAGTCAGCGAGAAGTTCAGTGAGAATGGTCTTCGCCTCGGCGAGGATGACATCGCCCTTCTTCTTATGCTCGCGGATCTCCTCCATCTCAAGCTCGAAGTGACGCGTCAACTCCTCATCGACGATTTTCGGAGCGTGTTCCTCGAGCACGGCGATAAGATGAATGCCTAGCTCGGTTGCCTCGATAGCCTTTCCCTTGACGTAATTGCGCTGGTAGAGCGTGTCGATTATCTGGGCGCGGGTGGATTTTGTGCCGAGTTCGCGTTTCTCCAGTTCCTTGATTATGCTCGCCTCGGTGTATCTTCTGGGAGGTTGCGTCTCCTTGGTGTGCAATAGGATCTCCTTGACAGGCAAAGTCATCCCCTTGTCCATCTTGGGCAATTCTTCTTCTTCGAAAGGAACATAGGGAACATAGTACGTGTGCCAGCCGGTCTTGATGGTGGTGGTTCCCTTGGCGATGAAAAGCTCCTGGTTAGCGTTGAGCGTCACTGTGACGGTCTCACGTATCGCAGATTCGGCGAACGTCGCCATGAACCTCTTGACTATCAAGTCATAGACCTTGCCTGTGCGGTCCTCCAGTTTGCGCGGAGCGATTCCCGTCGGGTAGATGGCTGGGTGAGCAGGATCGGTCTTCTTGCCGTTGTGCGGCGCGAGATCCTTCTTCTTCGCGAGTGAACCAGCGAGTTCCGAATATTTCGGCTGCTTCGCGAGTTGCTTGAGCAGATTGTGGAAGCCGAGCGAAGGAGGCAATTGCTGGCTCGATGTACGCGGGTAGGAGATGTAACCGTTGGTGTAAAGCTCCTGCGCGATCTCGAGCGTCGTCTTCGGAGCGATGCCGAAGCAACGGTAGGATTCGGTCTGAAGCGTGGTCAGGTCGAAGGGCGAGGGAGCGTGCTGCTCGAACTGCGCATTCTCGGTGTTCTCCACTATGGTCGTCTTGCAGTCCTTGACCTTTGCGAAAACCTGATCCGCCTTGAGCTTGTCCCAGAACTTGTTCTCGATGTGCAAAGCGCTGACGATGACCTGCTGCGCCAATGCCTTGAGCTCGATCTGCCAAAAAGGCACTGGCTGGAAAGCCCGGATCTCCTTCTCGCGCTCGACAATAGTCTTAAGAGCAGGACCCTGGACACGACCGGTGCTGAGGATCTTGAACATGCCGCTCGCCTTCATCGCGGTCGTCAAGGCGCGTGAGAGATTGATGCCGTAGTAGTAATCAAGGACGTGGCGCGTCTCGCCAGCCTCTGCCTGACCCCAATCAAGCGTGGGCGATGCGTTCTCATAGGCTTTCACAAGATCCTCTTTGGTGAGAGTGCTGAACTTCATCCTGCGCGCGTCCTTGCGCTTGCATGCGAAACGGACCACATTGAGGCCTATGACCTCGCCCTCGACATCGTAGTCGGTCGCGACGGTGATGATGTCCGCTGTCTTTGCGAGACGCTTCAATAATTCGAGATACTTCTTGCTGAAAGCCGATTCCTTGTTGACATCGCTGGTGGGGACCCACTCGATGTCGAAGACAGGGTAATGGAAACCCTTCTTCTCCTTCTCGGCAAGACCATAGAGATGGCCGACGGCGCTCGCGACGATTATGTCCTTGTTGCCGTGCGTCACTTCATAGTAAGGCACGCCCTTGTCGCCCTTCTTTATCGGTCTGCTGTTGTCGAGCGCATCAGCCACTTTCTTGGCAGCGCTCGGCTTCTCAGTGATGATCAGTTCGACCATGCGATGCCGCTACCGACGCTCATTTATATAGATTTTGGCCTATATTATAGTAGAGTGCTTGTTCTTCGCATCTATTTTCCGTCGACAACAGCAGAAACATATATAAACAAAGTTTGCTGGTGGCATCTGATAAAGAGGTGGTCATGCCAACGTTACTTTCCGACGCGAAGCGACTGACAGAAGTCTCGCGCGTCCTTGTCAAATCAGGCCTGGGCTATGTCGCGCTTCACGCAGGGCTCAAGGAACACCTGCCATTCTGGCAGCGCTTCATCGCACCGGCAGAACCTGACGCTGTCCACCTGCCGGCGAACACACGCACGGCACTCGAAGAACTCGGCGGAGCCTATGTCAAACTTGGACAATTGCTGAGCATAAGGCCTGATCTTGTCCCGTACGAATTCTGCGAGGAGTTCAAGAAACTCCAGGACAAAGTGCCGCCATTCAGTCCTGATGAGGCGAAGAAGGCGGTCGAAACCAGCCTTGGCAAGCCCATCGGCAAGATATTCTCACAATTCAACGACGAGCCGATCGGCTCGGCCTCGATAGCCCAATGCCACGAAGCGGTACTGGTCGACGGACAGCGGGTCGTCGTAAAAGTCCAGCGTCCGGGTGTCGACGAGATATTCAAGCAAGACATCGACATAATGAAGCGCATCGCAGGACAGCTCGAGAAAAGACGCCTGCTTGATTCGTATTCCCCAGCGATGATCGTCGGTGAGTTCGAGCGCTACACGCGCAATGAGCTCGACTTCAACCACGAAGCAAGGGCCATGCAGCGCTTCGAGCGCATGTTCAGGGGATCGCATTCCATAATGGTGCCCCATGTACACGAGGCGGCCGAAAAAGTGCTCGTGATGTCCGATCTCCACGGCACCAAGCTCTCGGAGATAAGCCATACTAACATCGACAGGCACAAGATAGTGTCGATACTCGTCGACAGCATGCTTGAGCAGATATTCACGCACTGCTACTTCCACGCGGACATGCACCCGGGAAACCTGCTGCTGATGCCGGGCAACCGTGTGGGGTTGTTGGACTATGGGATAACGGGCACGCTGACACCTGAATTGCGCAAGCGCGGCGTCGAGATGTACGCCGCAATAATCAACAACGACAGCAACGCGGCCGTCGCCGCGCTCCAACACGCCTCGACATCACAGGACATCAAGGTCGAGGCGTTGCGACGCGACATAGCTGAATTGTTCATGGAATGGCAGGACGAGCACAGAAGGCTTCCTACGGGCATGTTCCACCTGATGTTCACGGCGTCATACAAGCGAGGCGTGCGCCTGCCGCCTGATTTGATACTCGTCGGCAAGGCGCTCGTCACCCTTGAAGCCACGTGCAAGACGCTTGACACCGACTTCGACCTACCTGGCCACGCGATAAGGTATTTCGCAAGGATGAAACAGAAAGAGCTCCGTGACGCTTTCTCGGTCAGGAGATTGAGCGAGACCGTGACAGGGGCAAGACGGTCGCTCGCTGAGTTCTCGGAGAACACGCTCGCTGTCATGGAACGTCTCAAGCGCGGCGAGGTTAAGATAGACATCGACGACACCGACATCAGGCACCTTGGCCAGGACCTCAACACGTCGAGCAACAGGCTTTCCTTCGCGCTCGTCATCAGCGCGCTGCTCGTATTCTCGGCCCTGACGATCAACCTGACGCCGCAGCTAGGATCCATATCCTGGTATTCTGTGCTTGGGCTATTGGCTGCTGCCGTCGCCTTCATGGTGCTTTTGATATCCATCTGGAGAGAAGGAAGAGCGGGCGTGGATGAGCATTAGGCGATCCTAAAGTCCGAAGTGCTCTTCGAGCAAGAACAAAAGCTCGGGATGGAACGTCTCGCCCTCGCGGATCATGTCATGCATGTCATCCAAGGAGAAGAAGTCAACACGCTCGACAGCGTCAGTGTCGATGTCGAACGGCCCGCCATAGGTCGCCTTGAAAGTGCTGATGAACTTCTTCGCGCCGTTCTGTGCCTTGTACTCATCCTTGAACGCGAAAGAGATAGGAACGGTGAGCCCGAGCTCCTCATCGAATTCGCGGAGGGCGGCCTGATGGTAGGACTCGCCCGACATCACGTGCCCACCCACAGCGGTGCTCCAATGCGACGGGCAGAACGAGACCGTGGCGCTGCGCTTCTGCAAAGCCATCTCGCCACGCTCATTGAAGATCAGCACGTGGACGATGCGGTGAGGCAGCTTTCTCTCATAGATATCATTCCTTTCGGCCTTGCCCACGACCTTGTCCTCTTCATCAACGACATCAAGGAACTCCATGGTTGTGAGGGTCTATTGCAGGTACATATTCCTTTGGGTTCGAGGGGTGTCGTTTTTCCGGCTCGTCCGTCGACACATTTATTAAGCAACCCTATCGATGTCATATGCCATGATAATCGACCAATTGCGAAAAGCCATAAAATCGCCCGACTCGTTCAACAACATCCGCGGACAGATGCGAACAAAGAAGCAGCTCGCCAGCGCCCTGATAATGGGCCGCCACGTCATAATAATAGGACCGCCGGGCGTGGGAAAGACGACGCTCGCGAAGAACGTCGCGGAATTGCTGCCGACGATCACATTGAACGACTGCGACTATCACTGCAGCCCTTCAAAGCCCATCTGCCCCTCATGCAAGGTCAAGGCAGCGAAGATACGCCAGGTGAAAGGCGACGAGCGATTCGTACGCATCCAGGGAAGCCCTGACCTGACCGTCGAAGACCTCATAGGCGACATCGACCCTGAGAAAGCGCTCAAGCACGGACCAAGCTCGGTGCTAGCGTTCACGCCAGGCAAGATATTCCGCGCCAACGAAGGCGTGCTATTCTTCGACGAACTGAACAGATGCCCTGAGAAGCTGCAGAACGCGCTGTTGCAGGTGCTGGAAGAAGGGGTGGCGACCATTGGAAGCTACCACGTCGACCTGCCTGCAAATTTCGTCTTCATCGGCACGATGAACCCCGAGGAAAGCGCGGCCACGGAAAGGCTCGGTGACGTCTTCCTGGACCGTTTCGACACGATCCACATGACCTATCCTGAAGCTCTTGAAATCGAGAAAGATATCGTGCTCGACAAAGGGGAGAAGCTACCAGTATCATTCCCTGAAAAGCTGTTGGAAGCCACGCTGTCATTCGTCCGCGACCTTCGCGACAACAAGGACATCGCACGCAAGCCAAGCGTGCGCGCATCGCTCGGGTTATATGAGCGAGCGCAGGCCAACGCCCATCTTGGAGGCCGCACAGCGGTCACATCCCAGGATGTCTTGGACGCCATCATCTCAGTCCTCAGCCACCGAATCGAACTCCGACCAGCGGTGAAGTACCTGCAGACGCCCGAGAAGTTCTTAGGCGAGCGCTGGAAGCGCTTCACCGAGACCAACGAAGCGTTCGAAGATGCCGGTGGTGGTGACCTTTGACCTCGACGCAGAGCTTCACGACCTTGAGGATATAGACGAGATAGAAGGCACGATGTCTTCCCAGATGCAGGAAGACAAGCTGATGCACTCCGTCCTCGAAGGCGACAAGAAGACCATAGAGGACGGTAAACTCATCCAGGACGCCGTCAACCGCGGGCTTGGAGGTTTCACGCCTGATCTGATGTTCAAGAACCTCGTGCAGAACTACTCGGTCGCCAAGCAATTGTACGGCGAAAGGATATTGCGCCTCGCGACAGGATATGATCCCAATTATCTTGAGAAGAACCTCCGCATCCCCGAGTTCCGCAAGGAACTACGGGCAGCGCTCGGGCGCAACATCGAGCATCTGAAGGATGCCGGTTTTCTCGATTCGAACGAGAACATCAGCGAGAAAGGCATCGCTTTGGCGACGCTGGTGATGTACACCGAAGAGCTCGACAGGATCGAGCCGCGAGGCGTGCAAGGCGAACGCGTCCACAAGAAACGCGCGGCATACGGCGAAAGCGGAGAGGTGCGCGGATGGAAAAGCGGAGACAGCTTCAGGGACTTCTCGCTAAGGTCGACGCTGCACACCGCATTGAGGCGCGGGCACGCCACGGTGGAGGTCAACGACCTGCGCTCCCGTCCCCGCATATCACGCGGCAGCATATCGATAATCTATGGACTCGACGCATCAGGTAGCATGCGCGGCGACAAGCTCGAGGTCGCGAAAAAATCAGGCATCGCTTTGGCCTACAAGGCAGTGCAGAAGAAAGACAAGGTCGGACTGATAGTCTTCGGTGGAGAGGTCCGCGACACTGTCGAGCCGACGAACGACTTCCGCGAATTGCTGCGCAACATAGCCAAGGTCAAGGCGTCGCGGGAGACCGATTTCGTAGGCACGATCGAACGGGCCATACAATCGTTTCCAAGAAGTTCAACGACAAAACATCTCGTGTTGTTGACCGACGCCCTTCCCACCGTAGGCAAGGAACCTGAACAGCGGACATTGCAGGCAGTGTCCGAAGCGCGCAGCGCAGGCATAACGGTATCAGTCATAGGCATACAGCTTGACAAGGAAGGCAAGAAGCTCGCAGAAGAGATGGCTCGTCTAGGTGAAGGAAGACTGTATTTGGCAAAACAGCTCGATGAAGTCGACAAACTGGTGCTGCAGGACTACGCAGCAATGGACGCGCAGTGACCTTTATATAGGTAGATTCGCTGTGTTTTCTCGAAGAGGTGAACAATGGTCTTTGAACAGCTATACCATGCTGACTTGCTAAAGAGAAGGCCGCTGTTCGCGCTTCTATTGGGGATAGGATACGCGGTGATCGGCATCGCCATCGCCCTTTTCACATTCCCCGACGACCCTGCGCTCATAGCAGTCGCGATAACGGCGATATTGTTCATACCTTCATTGTCCCAAATCACCGACAAGGAAGCCAGCGCGGCACGCAAGAAAGAAGGCCACGATGTCATCGGGCTCGTGAAATGCACCTTCGGTCTGACAAAGCCCGCGATACTTGTCTATCTATACTCCTTCCTGGGCGTATTCCTCGTCTTCGCGTTCTTCTCGATGGCATTGCCGCAGCTCGCGACCAACATATTGTTCGAGAAACAGCTTGCGGTGATGACCGGCGGAGCGATGTCGTTCGACACGGGACTCACGATGGACTTGATCAAGAACAACTTCCTCGTGCTGATGCTTTGCTTCACGATATCGATTGTGGCAGGCAACGGCAGCATACTGTTCATCGCGTGGAACGCATCAGTCTGGGGAACCATCTTCGGCACGATAGCCAGCACCGCCGCGAACAACATACAAGGCTCGTCGGCCATACTATTCCTTCTCATACTGCTGAGCGTGGTGCCGCACATGGTGCTCGAGATATTGTCGTACATACTCTCGGCGATATCGGGCACATTCCTTTCTGACGGGATTGCCAACGAGAACCTCGCATCAGCAGGATTCGCCAGATTGCTGCGACATGTCATGGTGTTGTTCTTGGCCGCGATAGTGGTGCTTGTGGTGGCCGGAGTGGTCGAGAGCTTCGTCCTTGACAACTTCGAGACGTACTCTACCATCGTCTCCTTATCGTTCGGCTAGAGCCACCAAAAGCTTATATTGTCTTATCCTGAAAAACAGCGCATGAAACACAAGACAGTGGAAACTGCCGTCACTGAAACCGAAACAAAGACAGAACCCGCGACCCAAGACAGAAGCGTCGGGGTCTGGGTGTACTTCGTCGCTGTCGCGTTGTTCTCTATCGTATATTTGGTGATCGCTTTCAGCGCGCCTTCAGCAATCACATTGGCATTCAGGGGTGAAAGCTACGCATCGTTCCTTGACAAATGGGGGACGATGGTGTCGCTCAGCGGAATACTCTGGGCAGGAATATCACTCATACTGATGCTGGCGATCGGTGGAGTATTATCCATGTTCGGCAGCCGATCCAAATGGACGCGCAGCATTGTTATGGTGTTGGGAGTGCTGCCCTGGTTGATAATCGGCATCGGATTGGTGTTCTTCTCAGGCACGACAGCCGACATCGGCAAGCTCGTCGTCTCACGCATCGGAAAGCCGTTGTTCTGGTCATCGTCGGTGGTCACGCTGATGGCCATCGCTTTCCCGTTGATATGGAGGAAAAGATGAGACGCCAGACGATAATCATGATCTCACTCGTGCTTATACTCCTACCATTCATGACAGGATGCGACTTCCTCGCAGGTCTCATGTCTTTGGCCTGCTTCATCAACCCTGACAGCGATCATTGCTTCCAGGCAGCGGGCATCCAGGGCAACGACCCCAGCGAGTGCGAAAAGATCCAGGGCGAGAAGTTCAAGGACCTGGGCTCGAACCCGCCACGAGACAAGTGCTATCTGGAAATAGCGCAGAACACGGGCGATTTCGACATATGTTCGAACATACGTGGCGGACCGATGTCATACACCAAGGAAGAATGCATCCTCGGAACCGCGATACAGAACGAGAACCCGTCGGGATGCAAGATGCTGTCCGGACAATCCAGAACAGAATGCCGGCAGACGCTCGGCACCAAGATCGGTGCAGAGAAAGTCGTAGAAGTCGACGACCAGATAGACATCATAAAAGACGCGCTAAAAGACGATCCTGACGATGCCGAACTCAAGAAACAACTCCAAGGCCTTGAGACCAAACGCAAGGACATGATAGACGTATTGACGCCTGTCAACCAGAAAGAGTATGAACTGATGTCCGACAAGACAGGCCGCATGATCGCGGCAGACTACAAAAGCGGCGAGATCGACGCAGACACCAAAGCGGATCTCATCGCCATGAACGAGCAGCTCAAAAAGAACGGAGGCAAGCTCGATGCAGAAGCATACGCGAAGGTGAAGGAATACTACACGTTCCTCAACGACCCCGCGAACGACATAGAGCAGATGGATGACGCTAAATTGGCAAAGGACCGCTGGGATGACAAACTCGGTAACGCCGTCGACTACATGAAGTTCTGGAAGACAAAAGACAGCAAGACAGAACAGGCGTATGATGAACAACTGAGATTCTACGAACGCATGCTGGCCCGCCAGGAAGCGATAGCCAAGATGCAAAGCGAACTGATGCAGGACATAGACCGCAACGCAGGGATAGTCGTGGACACCGCCGGCAACTACGTCGCTGACAAAGCGCAGGAAGCGATAATAAAAGCCGTGTTCGGAGAGGCGACAGAGAAGACCGTCGGCATAACCACAGCGGTCATCGGAGAAGCGCTGGATTCTGTCCAGGGCTACGCGAAGAGCGCAGAGTTCCGTGGTTTAGTGCGCGCGTACAACAAAGGAATGGAAGAGGAACTTGCGAAGAGCAAGGGAGACGTGGAGAAAGCGCACGCAGCAGTCGTCAAACAACTCTACACAAACTCATACGAGTACGAAGACCAGAACACTTTCGCGAAGTACGGCAACGTCCTTGAGAACAAGGACTGCGATGGAAGCAACCCTCACTGCATCAAGCATGACGTGTTCTGGAAAGCCATGAAGAAATCGTACCAGTACCAGCACCCGTAATGTTATGTCTGCCTGGATATGCCTGCGCTACCTTTATAAACGGCTTTGACGTGGTGTGGTTCTATGAAAATCCTGGCCTTCACAGACATCCATGAGAGCCTCTCTTGCAGGAAGAAGGTCGAAGCGTTGATAAAGAAGGAACGGCCCGAGGTCGCGGTCTGCGCAGGTGATTTCACCGTCTTCGAACAACATCTTGACCAGATGATGGACTGGATGCAGAAGCTTCCAGTGCCTGTGTTGCTGATCCACGGCAACCATGAGGAGGAGGCAGTGATAAGGAAGATGTGCACGCATAGAAGCAATGTCACCTTCATCCACAAGAAGCCGACGACGATAAACGGCGTCACCTTCATCGGTTGGGGCGGCGGCGGTTTCGATGTCAAGGACATCAACTTCGATTATTACTCAAGGGAGATAGAGCCGCTGGCGAAGAAAGCGCAGAAGATAGTCTTTGTCACCCACGGCCCGCCCAACCATTCCAAACTCGATTACCTTTACAAGGAGCACGTCGGCAACAGGTCATACGAGAACTTCATCAGGAAGCATGATAATGTCGTGCTGGCAATATCAGGGCATTTGCACGAGAACTTCGAAAAAGAGGACCATCTTCACCGAACCAAGCTCATAAATCCAGGGCCTAACGGGAAGATAATCAACATATGAAGGACAACCAGACAAGGTACGTCCGCACACAAGGACTGTGGGCGGTGTACGAGAACATGACCGCGGCCTATCTGGTCGCCTTCGCCCTATTGCTGGGTGCGTCAAACACCGTTGTCGGGCTTCTCGCAAGCATACCCTACATCGCGCTCCTCCTATCAGAATTCCTTGGTGCAAAGTTGACTGAGTACTGGGCACGCAGGCCGATAATATTATTGACCTACGCTATGGATAAGCTGATGTGGGTCTTCATCGCGCTCCTGCCCTGGTTCGGGATCGAACAACCTCTTGTGATGGTGGTAGTGTTCTATTTCACAGCAAGATTCCTAGAAGGACTGCGCGACCCGTCCACAGTCACCCTTGTCGCAGAGATGGCCACTGACAAGACTCGCGGACAGTTCGTGGGCCGCATCAATCGTAGCATAGGGATAGCGGGCATGGTGGCCACATTGTTCGCAGGATGGTTCATCGGCGCGGTCGGAAGCCAATCGCAGTTCACGTACGCGCTGCTTTTCGGAATAGGCGCACTGTTCGGATACGCCGCATTATGGTCGTTCTACACAGTGGAAGACAAAGACAAGTGCAGACACAAGCATTACTCGCTGCGCGACGTGCTTCGCGTCGACGGCAGCTTCAGGAGGTTCTGCTTCCGTTCATCGGCATTCTGGTTCGCCGCATTCATAGCAAGCCCGTTGGTATCAGCTTACATGCTGCGCGATCTGGGAATGAGCACGCTCGCTTACGGCATGGCGTCAGCGCTGCAGATATTCATCCAAAGCATAATGTACCCGCGTTTCGGCCGCATGGCTGACAAGTATGGCGATCGTCCTGTCGCAATCATGGGGATAATGGGCACATCGCTCGTCACACTGCTCTGGTTCACCATAACCCCTGAAACACTATGGCTTGTCTGGCCTGCGCAGATAGTCGCAGGTATATCCTGGGCGGCTGTAGAACCCGCACTCTTCAACATACTGATAGACAAGACCAACAAGGAATGGCGCGCTTTGCAGACAGCGCAATTCAGGATATTCACGGCGACAGCACAAGCAGTGGGCCCTGTCGTCGGAGGAATGATCGCCGACGCACCAGCATTCATGGCTGTTTCAGGAATCCCACTAGTGCTTCTGTTAAGCACGCTCCTGCGCGCAGGAAGCGGACTGCTGTTCGTCCAGATGCACGAGCCGCGTTTGAAGAAGCAGTATTCAGTGCCATATGTGTTCCGCCAAATGGCGCCGCACTTCAATCTTAGCGGGCCGATCTATTGGATAAGGTCGTTCCGGCATCACAAGAATTGACCGGCAGTATCGAATCGACCAAAATCCTTAAGTAGTCCTTTGATGATTTCTGGGTCATGGATTTCCATTCAGCAATCGAACAGCTGCACAAGAGCAAGACGCACAAGGAGTTCGTGAAGAAAAACGCGAAAAACTGCTTCCTCGCGCACGCTTTCGTGATGCTTGACAATGGCAAGGAGGAATGGCAGATAGGGTACTTCTGCCCGAAAGAAGACCTCATGTCATCGTTCATCATAGACAAGGAGATAACCGAACTCCCTCCAGCAGAGGTCCTCAAGAGCCACATAGCGATCAAGGCGCTCGATCCAAAGGAAGTCAAGATAGACAGCCAGGAAGCGATGGACATCGCCGACAAGACGCGCAAGCAGCATTATCCTTCTGACGTGCCGATAAAGACGTTCTACATCATACAGCACCTCTCCGAAGGAGCGGTCTACAACATCACTTTCGTCACGCAGCGTTTCTCGACGATAAACATCAAGATCCTCGCGAAGGACGGCACTGTCTTCAAGCACAGCAACGAGACCCTGATGCAGTTCGACAAAGGCGAGAGCAGCGACAAAGGCAAGTGAAACCATCTCGTCGATTTCTTCGATAAAAACTCGTCAAAAGTTACAGATGTGGTGCTGGAGTGTATATGATGGAAGAACACATTGCTTAAAAGGGAGAAGAACAGTGTCTTCATTGGTGTCTAGCCAAAAAAGAGGTGGGGAATTGAGAAAGAGCTTAGTGAGTTACGATGCCATCAAGCGTAACACCACATTGGAATCATTCGAAGAAGAGACCATTGAGAACTAAGGACTTGTTGTTTTTTTGTATTTGTTTAGCAGAGTTGTTCTGTGAGCATTCGGCGTAATTCTTGTCGGACGTCTTTCTGTTGTGATTGCCACGTTGCCAGGAGCGATGCGAGT
>JAGVQG010000009.1 GCA_020051845.1 archaeon
GCATGCAAAGTCTGGGCGTACCAAAGACTCAAACGCTATGGCGAAGCGTAACTCTCATCACGCCGCTAAAGCCTTGGAATAGTTATGCAACACAGCATATATAAAGATAACTTTGAATTGAACGTGAAAAAAGCGAATAAATGACGTCTCACGCCTTTCCAGAACTTCCGAACAACTGCATCCTTGCTTCCACGACCTTCTGTATGGCATCTCTCGCAGGGCCTATTATCTTACGTGGATCGAATTCCGCGGGCTTGGTGATCAAAGTCTCACGCACCGCTGCCGTGAACGCAAGACGCAGATCCGTGTCTGTGTTGACCTTGTTTATACCGAGCTTGACTGCCTGGCCGAGCTGGTCTTCAGGCACACCTTCAGGATTGCCGAGCTGGCCGCCGAAACCGGTAATCTTCTGCACAAGCTCCTGCGGAACGCCGGAAGCGCCGTGCAGAACGAGAGGCATGCGCAGCTTGCGTTTGATGACTCGAAGACGCGCGAGATCAAGCTGCGCCTGGCCTGCGAACTTGTAGGCGCCGTGGCTCGTGCCGATCGCGATCGCGAGCGAGTCGCAGCCCGACCTGTCGACGAAACTCTTCGCGGCGTCCGGCTCTGTGAATACTATCGTGCGGCTGCTGACCTTGTCCTCGACGCCGCCGATCGTGCCCAGCTCCGCTTCGACCGAGACCCCACGCCTGTGCGCCCAGCGCACAACCTGCTTGGTAGTCGCTATGTTCTCCTCGAAAGGAAGGTGGGAACCGTCGAACATTATGCTCGAGTAACCTATCTTGATGCATTTGCGGATCAAGTCGAGATCCTTGCCGTGATCAAGATGGATGACGACAGGAACGGACGCGCTCTCGGCAGCGAAAAGCATCATCGTGTAAAGCGCCTCCAAGCCAGCGTAGTCGATAGCTCCCTCGCTGGTCTGGATGAAGACTGGCGAACGCTGCGCCTCTGCAGCACGGACAACCGCCTGCATTATCTCCATGTTATTGACATTGAAAGCGCCAACAGCATAGTTCTGGCCATCTGCCTTGGCCAACGCCTTGATTCCTGTGACTAGAACCATCAGAACGCCTCCTTCCTGACTTTGTAGCGACGAGCATCCTTGATCAAAGCGGACCTTGAGAGAAGCACGTTCTTCGCGCCGACATACTGAATGACGCTCTCACTCTCAGCCATGCCGTACTGCAACGCGGTCGCCAGATCCTGACCGAGCACAAGCCCTGCGACGACGCCTGCGGCGAAAGAGTCGCCCGCGCCAGTCGTCTCGACGACCTTTATCGGACGCGGGCGTATGGTGAACATCGAGATACCATCGGTCGCATAGGCGCCATTCGGACCATCAGTTATCACAACGATCTTCGCGTGCTGCTGCAAACGCCAAAGCATGGCACGCAAATCACCTGTGCGGCTCGCTGTCAACGCCCCTGCCTCCTCTTTGTTCAGCACCAACACATCGCAATCATCGATTATCGGCGCGAGAACCTTGAGGCCCTGCGACGCCAAGTACATGCTCGGATTGAAAGCATACTTGATGCCTTTCTTCTTCGCCGACTTTATGATACGAACCAGGGTGTTGAACGACTCACCCATCATCGATGAGCAATAGAGCCACTTCGTCGAAAGATGAGGTATCGTGCGCAGTTTGTCAGCCACTCCCTTGTAAGTGAGGATAGAACGATCCTTCCGCAATCCCACCATTATCACGCTGTAGGCGGTCATTCCAGCGATAGTCGGGCCGAGGATCTCGACGCCTTCCTTCTTCAGCGCGTCGCGGACCACCGACGCGTTCGGATCATCCCCAAGCACACCAAGCCAGCCAGCCTTGAGACCAAGACGGGCGAACGCGACCGAAGTGTTCGTGCCACCACCACCCGTGTCAAGGACGAGTTCATCTATAAGCACCTTCTCGCCGATGTGGTAGCAGACGTCCATGTGGCCATTATGCGAGGCAATCTCTGTGGTCTTCGGCCTGACAAACACATCGACCGTGCCACTACCTATGGAGATCACATCAAAGCGCATATACCTTCTCCAAGGAGTGGCGTATTAAAGCTTTCACAAACACCCAAGAGAAGTAACCATCTATAAAGAGTGCCACCACAAAGTTATTATAATATCCAAGCCGAAGAAAACCCATGGACAACGAAAGGGTCAAGGAACTCGCCAAAATGCTCCTGGAACTCAGGATGGCGACAAGCCAAAGCGACGCCGAGAAGCGCGCAATGGAAATAATCTCGACGACGGACGGCAGCGGACCCACTGTCTCCGCGCTCAATAATTCTGATAAAGAACAAGAAATAGAAGCGGCGCCGAAGAACGCGCCCATCGAGCCTACAGCCAAGCCCGAGCCGGTAGAAGCCGCTCCGCAAGAGCCCACACCTCAAGAACCTACACCTATCGACACCACAGCACTCACAAACGTACCTGATGTCGAGGTCGCCGAACCAGAAGAACCCACTCCTGAACCAGAGGAAACAAAAGAGCGCCCGGTCGAACAGATGCCGACCCAAGGCGGACCTCTGCAGCGCGGCAAGATAATCTCACCGATCGACGACGCGCGACGCGAGCTAGCGGCGGCGATGGCGACACAGCAATCCGAAGAGCAACAGCTCGAAGAGGTCTCCACTGAACTCGAGACGCTAAAAGAAGACGAGACAAAGGAATCACTCAACGCGGGCGAACTAGAGGGCGAGATGGAGAAGCTGCGACGCGAACTCGAGAACTCTCGAAAAGAGGTCGAGATGCTGCGCCACAAACTCCAAAAGACAGAAGACGCGCTGCAGAAGGCACAAGAAAGCGTCAACATGAGCGACAGGCAGATATCCCAGCCGCAACCAAGGCCGCCAGTGCCAAACCACGAGAAACCACGCGGTACAAACCCCACAGTGGACCTTGGCAAGATCTTCGGAAAGAGATAGACCCGCGGCTATTCTAACCGCATAATATCAGCACCATCTTTATAAACCTCCTGCGCTAGGACAAAGCCATGCAAAAAAAAGAGGAGCTGTCGATCACCACAGGCAATGCCCTTCTCTACTACTGCTTTGACGTGGGCAATGCGATCGACCTGGACAAGGTCAGTTCGCTGCTTGGCGGCAAGGCAGAGAGGCTCTCGCTCAGTGTAGAACGGCTATCGCCGAACTACATCCAGTACAGGAAGCAGCCGCTGTTATTGCGCCTCGGACAACTACGCATCACAGACGCCTACCAGGTAGAGGGCGTGGCCAAGATATACGATTTCGGCGTCATCACCATACGCCTACGAGTGCCGCTGCGCGGACCGCTATCGCACCTGCGCGACAGCTGCCCGAACTTCAGCGGAGACACGCCGCTCACGCGCGCGGCGACCAAGGCTTTCGAAGACGTGCGGCAGCACATAGCCGACCTCATCCACAAACCCTATGGCGAGAACCACTCGTTCGAGGACTACGTGGTTTTCCACGTCGAACAGTTCTCGAGAAGAATACACGGATCAGAACTGCTCGCGAACCATTCAGGCACGTTGGCGCGCGTGCTGCGCTGCGAACCGCACGAACTGAGCACGATGGAACTCAACGACGCGCTCAAGAACCCGCTATCGTATTACACCGACGATCTGGTGTTGGTGGATTCCGGCGCCGCCTTCGTCTATTCGCCGAAACATGCCTACGACGTACATGACATACTGGAATACGCGATAATCGAACTTCTCGAACTACGGCATTACGACTGGGTGCTCGACAACGTGCTGGAACAAGCGCATACGGACGTGCACGTGCGTCGCCCAGGAATCAATCCCTTCTCCCGCGCACACCGAGAACTCGCCGAAGTGCGGCTCGAGGTCACTGATGTCGTCGAAAAAGTCGAGAACACGCTCAAACTGATCGGCGACATGTACCTCGCGAAGGTATACAACGTAGCGGCCGAAAGGTTCGGACTCGCGCAATGGAAGGAAAGCGTACGTTACAAGCTGCAGACAGTACAAGGCGTCTACCAACTCCTCACCGATAGGATCAACGCGCGCAGATTCCTGGTGATGGAGATAGTCATCACTGTATCAAGTGCGTTCTACATACTGGAATTGATCATGGGATATCTCAAAGGTTAGATGCCGCAGCAGGGCTCTTCATCCTTCTTGAACCAGACATCCTTGAGCCCGAGCTTGTGCGCCAGGAGCAATATCTTCCTGACATCAGCCACCTTCATCTCCGACGTGATCACCACTGCCTTCCCGACGCCGTTGTCCACATATCTCTGGAACGCGGCCTGGACCTTGAGATGCGTCTCAACAGGGATTTCCGTCAGGAAAAGCGCGCGTATGCCGCGCGGCACGCCCGTGCCAAGGCCTGACTTGCAGATCCGCACCATGTTGGCAGGAGAATACGCCCCTTTCTCGCGCATCATGCGCTCGAAAACCGGTTGTACATCAAGGACGTTGCCACCGAGCTCACGGACGCATACGACCGCGCATATCGGCTCGATGCCCTGCGTAGCAGGACCGAGCAATGACATCCTTCCAGACGGCATTATGGTCAACAGGCGGTCGTTCCGCACCGGCTTCTTCGTCTGCCCTGCGGCCGGGAAAGGTCCCCGCGCCTTTGCGAGCGACACGCTCGCCTTGCGAGCCTCGTCTGAGATGAACTTCATGACCTTGTCGGCCGTCTCAAAAGACCTCTTGGATCCGTAGGGGATTCCGAGAAGCGCAAGCATGTCAGCGAAACCCATGACGCCAAGACCCAGGCGCCTTCTCGACTTCGTCGCCTGCTCGATCTCAGGGATGGCATAGACCGTGGCGTCAATGGCATCGTCCATGAACCTGACCGCGCCAGCGACTGCCATACGTAATCTCTCCCAGGCGATGTGGTTGCGGTCGACCATCGCCGCGAGATTGATCACTCCCTGCTGGCAACCCTCATATGCACCGAGTGGTTGGCATGGGCAGGCTGTCGTCGAGAATTGACGCTCCTCACCCATCTGATCGGAGAATATTATCGCCGGTTCGGCTGTGGCGTGGACAGCCGCGATGACCGTGTCGAACAATGCCGCCGCAGCAAGACGCTTGACCTCCTTGCCGTTGGCGTCGACAAGACGCCACTCCTTCCCTGCGATGGCCGCGTTGATGAAAATATCTGTGAGGACGACGCCCTTCTTGAAGTTGCGCAGGTCAGTGACGTTGATGAACTCCTCGATATCAGGGTGGTCCAGACGGAGCGTGACCATGTTGGATGCCCTGCGCCGCGTGCCTTCCATCACGACATCGGCCGCCGTGTCGAACAGACGCAGGAAACTGACAGGACCGCCAGAGTAACCCTTGTTGCCCTTGATGAGGGAGCCGCGCGGCCTCAGGTCGTCCAGCGATATGGAGACGCTCGTGCCTGACTTCTGCAGCAGCGCCATCTTGCCGAGCGCGGCGAAGATGCCCTCCAGGTCGTCGGGCACCGGGAGCATGGCGTTCGGAAGAAGATGGTTGTTGACGCCCGCGTTCATAAGGACCGTGCTGCTCGGCAGGAAATTCCTGGAAGCCAGAAGCTCGTAGAATTCATCCTCTGATTTCTTCGTGTTGCCGCCATAGTTGCGCTCCGCTTGAGCGATGGCCTTGGCGACCCTGCGGAACATCTGGCCCGGAGTCTCGATCACCGTGCCTTCCTCGTTCTTGATAAGGTATTGGTGGGCGAGCACGGAAACCGCCTGGACCGAGAATCCTAGTTCATCGCGCACCCCAAGGATAGTGTGGAACTTCTGGCTGTCGTAACGAGACTTGCGCTGTTCATCATACACCTTGGCTGCCTTTTGCTGCCCTGCCTTTTCCAGCGACTCCACGACCACATCATGAATATCCTGCGAACGGGGAGTCAGGTTGTTGAATATGCGCAATAGCTGGACGTGCACTTTCTCTGTTATTGATAGTGCAGTCGTCTCTGGTTTCTTTGCCTGAGCCTGCGCAAGCGCCTTTTGTATCGAGGCTGCCAACTTCTGCAGCGAGAACTCTTCCTGCAATCCATCCCGTTTCCTGATTGTGATGGTGGTCGGCATGGAAAACCCCAGCGGAGCGGCACTAATAAACATTTCTGACAGAGAAATTGTTTTCTATATGGGACACAAGTATCTTCCTAATTGTTTTCTATAGAAAAACTATTTCTTCTTCACATGAATGCAACGCACAGGACAAACATCAGCCGCTTCCTGCGCGCAACCAGGATCATCGACCTCAACCACATCATTGAAAGTCACACCACTTGAATCCATCTCATTCTGCTTGACTGTCTTCGAACCCTTGAGCCTGCACTTGCCATTATCAGCCATCTCGAAAAGCTTCGGGCAAACCGCGACACAGGCAGCGCAACCTATGCACGTCTCTGGCTCGTGGATGATATTCACTTTTCCCATGGAAGCACACCCTTGCTCCTGATATAAAAAAGTTACGCACTGGACATGGCACCCAACAATTTATTAGCAAGACAAAAACACCGAAGCACATGCATCTTGATGACATAAAAGAAATCATACCTGCACAATTACATGATGCGCTGGCCAAAGACGGCATAACAGAACTGCGACCCGCGCAGGAGAAAGCCATCGAAGCAGGACTACTGAGCGGACAGAACCTGCTGATCTGCACGCCGACAGCGAGCGGCAAGACGCTCATCGCCGAACTAGCTGGAATGAAATCCATACTCGAGAACAAAGGAAGGACCATCTACATCGTGCCGTTGGTGGCGCTCGCGTCCGAGAAAGTCAAGCATTTCCGCAAGCGATACGGCACCATGTGCAGGATAGCGCTTTCTGTCGGAGATTTCGACAGCGCAGACCCGCACCTCGCGAACTACGACCTGATCGTATGCACCGCAGAAAAGCTCGACTCGCTTTTACGACACCACGCGCCATGGCTAGGGACTGTCTCGACGATCATCGTCGATGAGATACATCTGCTCAACGACGTCAGCCGTGGGCCGACGCTCGAGATATTGCTGACAATGCTGCGACGCGTCCTGCCAAAGGTGCAGATCGTGTCGCTAAGCGCCACCATAGGCAACCCTCAAGCGCTCGCGGATTGGCTGGGCGCGGAGCTAGTAATCGACAACTGGCGGCCGACAGAACTCAGGAAAGGCGTGTTCTATGACGACAGGATAAGCTTCCCGAAATAAATCCGGATTGCATTCCATAAAGTATTGCTGTGTTGCATAACTATTCCAAGGCTTTAGCGGCGTGATGAGAGTTACGCTTCGCCATAGCGTTTGAGTCTTTGGTACGCCC
>JAGVQG010000041.1 GCA_020051845.1 archaeon
AGGCCGCCAGGTTGCGTCGTTTTGTATGCTGCCGTTTATGCCTGATGCGTAGTCGTTGACCAGGCTTTCTTGGTAGTAGCCTCCGTCGAACGGTAGGTTCAGGAATGTCATCGGGATGTTGTTTTTGTGCCAGTTGTAGGTGTATGTCCAGTTTGTGGCGTTTATTGATGCGTAGCTGGCATCCACTGCGGCGATTGCTGTGAGGTTGTCTGTCGTAGTGTTTGTGCCTGTGATGGTTGTTAGTGCCGAGAGAGAAAGCGGCGGCAGAGCCTTTACTGTGAAATTGTTGGTGAACTGGGGATTCGTGTCCATCAGGCCATTCGTGGGCGTCAAGCGCGCGCTCCAGATATCGCCAGGATGCAGCATTCCAGTGTGCAGGACGTTCGTCGAGTTCTGGTAGATCAGCCGGATCTGGTCAGATGATAGTGAGTTGTTCGTGACTATCACATCATCTATCGCGCCGCTGAAATACCACCCGTAGATAGGGTAGGATATTCCGCCTACGATGAACCGGTTTGTCGTGCTTGCCACGGCATTGCTGCAGGTGGTGGCGACCGCGCCGTTCAAGTATATGTAGTTGGTCTTATTCACGAAGACCGTGGCAACGTGCGACCACACTCCTGCAGGAATGGTCGGTCCTGTGCAGGTGGCTGATGCCTGACTATAAAGAATGCCACTTGAGATGTATAAATCATATCCTGAATAACGTCCCATTATGCCGCGGTTGCCGCTTGTGACATCGGGCTTGATCCAGGCCATCATTGTTATGCGGGGCCCGGGGTTGCCTGATGTGTCGCCGAGTATTTGTGGCGTTCCGAAGTCGATATATGATGTCGCGCCATTGAATTGCATCGCGCCACGGCCGTCATAGCCGCCTGTCGCGTTCCAGTAAGCGCCGTATGAGACATTGCCCGCCAGGCCGCTCGAGGTGTCCATCACATACCCTTGCTGCTGTTCTGTCTTGCCCTCGAAAAGAAGCGTCATCAATGATAGCTGCTGTCCGTTGCGGTACCATTCGGTCTGCTGCTTCCACGTCGAATAATTCATCTCCGTGAAGCGGAGGTCGAGAATTCCTGTCGCGGTGATGTTCTCCGAGCTGTAGTTGGTGAGGAATGTGCTGTTGACCACAGTGGAACCTATCGAGTCTATGGCGTTTATCGTGACGTTGTTCGAGCACACGCTCTGGCCCGCGGAATTTCCGTCGTGCGGTGTCACGCATGCGCCCCAGATATCGCCTGCGTTGAGTTGTGACGCTGTTATTACGTCCGACCTGTTGGTGTACAGCGCCATTATCTGGTCAGGTGTCAGGCCTAGGGTATAGATCCTGAAATCGTCCATAAATCCCTTGTATAGGAAACCGTCAGCACGTTTGCCTATGAGGATGTTGTTCGAGTTGTTGGTGATCAGGCGGCTGCTTTCAGCGACGTATTTCTCCTGCAATCCGTTTATGTACATTATGAGTCTGCTTCCGTCATAGACGCAGGCCACGTGGTACCATTGGTTCAATGCCATCGCAGTGTTTGAAACACCTGTCGATACGAGTCCGGCTGCAGCCAGGTAGCACTCCAGCTTGCGGTTGGTGTCCAATCTCAATTCATACACGCTGTTTTTGGTGACTGGCATCATCAGGCCGGCTGGTGTGACGTTGAGCCTGAGCCAGGTGGATATTGTGATTCCGTTCAGCGGGTTGGCAGTCACCGAGTTCGGGATCTCAAGATAGCCTGTTGCCACTCCAGTGAAGTTGTACGCGCCGCTTCCATCCCTGCCAGCGTTCGGCAGCCAGATGGCGCCACTGTAAACAGTGGCATTGTTGTTGTTCCCTGAGTAATCGGTCGCGTTGTTCGCGTCATTGCCGTTCTTCTCGAAAGGCATGTTGATCGCGAATATGTTGCTGCCATTGCGGTACCAGTTCGTTATGTTGGCTCCTGCATTGGCGAAATTGGACAATTGGAGCGTCAGGTTCGTGCCTGAGCTGTTGGAGAGCGGGTCCGTCGTGTTCAGGTAAATGCTGTTGATGACAGGATCAGTCTGGTCCTGCAAGCTGAAGTTCGTGAAGTGGCTGACATTGAAGACCAAGATGCCTGCTGAATAGCTCTGTTGCGTGCAGACATCGGCCGGGCAGGTGATGATGCCGCCGCCTGCGTTATAATCCACCTTGAGAATCGGGTTGACGTAGGACAAACCACTCATCACCATGGTCGCGCTCGTGTTCATGAATGTGAGGTTGCTGCTGTTGAGGTAGGCGCTGCTCGGACCAGGGAACAGATTGCCACGCGAGACGTTGTAGGCTGTGTTGGAGACAGTGATAGTGCCGGTGAAGCGCATGGTGCTGTTGCTTACGACAAAAGTCGTGTTCGTGAGGTTTATGCGCGTGCTGCCATTCGTGATGATCCAATCCGTAGGAGAGTTGATGATGGTGTTCGTGAAGTTGGCGTCAGTTTCGAACTCCGCGGCGATGCCATAGCTGTAACCTGAAGTGGCGAGCGTCGTCAGGTTGTTGTTCAGATAGGTAGTGCCAGTGCCGTATGAGATTGTAGGGATGCCGTTCAACGGACAGGCCGCGATGGCTGTGTTGTCGCGTATCATGTTCCTCTTCACATACTCGCGGATCATGAGCGCATAGCAAGATTCAGTGCCACTCGCGCGGATGGTGTTGTTCGCTACAACGTTGTCGTTGGCGTCGAATTCGAGGACCAGACCAAAGTTGCTCGAAGTGCCGTTGGTCAAGACATCGTTGTTGGAGATGTTATTGTTAGATGCGTTGTAAGCGAGATAGATGCCGAAGTTGCCGTATCCGGTTCCGTTTGTCCTGACCGTGTTGCCTACAACAGTATTGCGACTGCCTGTGAAGATGTAGATGCCATAATCACGATAGCCGCCGCCCCATGCGCTGATGGTGTTGTTGGCCACCAAGGTGCCGTTACTTGCGTAGATGTATAGACCGTGGTTCAGATAACCCGAGCCCTTGCCCGACAGTGTGTTGTTGATGACTGTGTTGTTGTTCGAGAACGTGGTAATGAGGAGCGCATACTTGTAGTTCGTGCCGCCGTCAGTACGCAAGGTGTTGCCCTGGATAAGGTTGCCGCTTGAATAGTTGTACAGCACCAATGCGTTGCCGCCGTCGCCCCACGAAGTGATTGTCGTGTTCGTTATCGTGCTGTTGACTACATTCGTGAGGTTGATTCCTATCGAATATTGGGACGCGCTAGTGTTCAGATTGCAGTTGCGTATCGTGATGTTGTTGCGGCTATTCGCCATGATCGGACTGCCTGCGCCAGAGGTCTGGATGGTGTAGCCGCGGCAGTCGAGCGCGATGTCGTCGACGCCGAAAACGATGCCGTCAGCGCTCGATGTGATGTTCTGGGTCATGTAAGCATTCAAATAAATCGCGCCAGGCGCTGTGATGGCGTCGCGCGTGAGCTGTCTTGTCCCTGTGGTGTTCGCGTTGCCGAGCGCATCCCTCACAGTCGCGCCGTAGGAATAGCGTCTATAACCAAGAGTCTGGTTGGCCGTGTAATCCCACTTGTCGACGTCGTACTTCCTGAGATTGCTCAAGTACTGCTGCTGTATCTCCTCCTGCCCAAGGCTCCTGTTGTACAGCTTGAACTCATCGATCCTGCCTGTGAACTTGTACTGCACCGAGCCAGTATTTATGCCGCCGATGACCATGTTAGCCGTCGAGCCATCATCATACACCGGCGAAGGATCACTCGACTGGAGCACTCCATCAAGATAAAGTTTCATGCCATCTGCGCCCCAGACCATGCCTGCGTGGTGCCAGATGTTGTCCGAGATGGGGTTGAGTGAACCGACCACTTTCGACACGCTGCCAGAGTTGTTGCGGATCCAGAAATACAGCTTGTTGTCCACATCATACTGGTAGGCTGCCATTGAAGGGTTCACCACCTCTTGACCGAAAAGGTAGGCCGTTGTTCCGACAGTACCTGGCGACTTGAACCAGAACACGAACGTGCCATTGACCTGCCGTATGTTCCTTTGTGTATTTACATACCCTGTCCCATCCAGATTGATGCCATTGCCGTAAACTCCTGTCGTCCAGGCGCAGCCACTGCCCATGCTCGTGCACACGCCGTTGGTCGCGATCCTGCTCGCGTCGTAGGCCACGGTGCTGGACGCGCCTTCGCCTAGAGCAGCGACCTGGTCGAAGTCGTACCACATGACGACATTGTCGTCGAATATCCTGTAATTGCTGTTGTTCCAGGTCCAGTTGAAGGCCTGGAGGTTGCCTGCGTTGGTGATGTTGACCTTGAGCACCTGCGTCGAGTTCGGCGTCGTCGTTCCATCAACAGGCGTGGGGTCGACGAAAGCCAGGTTGCCTGCGACGCCGCTGACGATGATGCTCCTACTCTCGCTGACATTCTCATTGCCTGCCGTGTCGACAGCGGCGCCATAGTAGACATAAGTCGCGTTGCCGGACGGCTCAGGCAAAGTCTCGTTAGCGTAGAACTCCCATGAATCCGGAGCGTACTTGCGCAGGTTGGAAAGGTATAGCTGCGCGACCTCAACATCCGATATGCTCCTGTTCCACACCCTCAACTCATCCAATACACCATTAAGCTGATAATCCGTGGAAGGATTGTTCCATAGGGAACCCAATCTCGGACTGTTCGCGCTGTTCGCGCTGAACGTCGTGCTTGTCGTGTTTCTCAGCACGCCATTGGTGTAAATAGATGCCTTTGTCCCATTCCAAGTCGCGACCACATGATACCAGACGCCAACACCGAATCCTGGCGCGGCTATCATGGTACCTTGAGCGTTCACCCTGAAATGCAAGCTGCTACCAAGATCTGTCAAAAATAGTCCTTGCGCCGCGTCCCTGTCGAGATCGAATATCGCCCCTGAGCTAACCGAGTTGGCAGATCTCTTCACCCACACCGCGATAGTGCCGTTGGAGGATTGCATGAAGGGCGAGGAGATCGTGACATAATCCCCATTGCCATCCAGTTGGGCGGCACCATTGTGCTTGCCGGTCGAATTGATGAAGACATTGCCACTGAACGTCCCATTGTTGCCTTGCTTTGAGACGTCCACGGACTTGGTTGCGCTGTCACCCAACGCGGAAACATTGTCGAAGTTCATCATGACGCGCAATGAATTATCATATAACGTGTAGTTCGCGTTGTTCCAGCTCCAGACAAACCTGTTCAAGTCAGCCGCGTTCGTGACGTTGATCTTGATCTCGACGCTGTTGTTGACAGTCACAGTGCCATTGGCAGGCGTGCTCGGCTCGAAAACCAGGCTGGGCGCGGTGCTCTGCACTATCAAGTTCCTGACCTCACTCACATTCTCATTGCCTGCCGTGTCGATCGCGGCGCCATAATACAAGTAGGTCGCGTTGCCTGTCGGTTCGGGGAGAGTCTCGTTGGCATAGAACTCCCACTTGTCGACATCGTACTTGCGCAGGTTGGAAACATATTGCTGCTGGATCTCGGCAGCTGAAAGTGACTTGTTCCAGACGCGCACCTCATCAATAGTTCCGTTGAATGAATACAAATTTGTCGTTGTCCTTGTCGCACCAATAGCATAGGTATGCACATAGGTGGTTCCCAGATCGTGATACCATTGACCTGAATTAGTGCCTACAGATGCCGACACCGTGTCTTGCACACCATCCACATACATCACGATATTGCTGCCATTGCTGCTGACGACAACCTGGTGCCAAGCATTCAACATATTTGAAAAGTAAGTCGAACCATACAGAAGCGCCAAACCCGCCCCTGCATCATCCCTGAACACCCATAACAACCTTCCATCAGGTTCAACCCTGAATGCCGCAGCAGGATTCGCGTTCGCCGCGCTTCCTGTCGCAAAGATCGAATTGGTTCCACCAACAGCATTCAATCTGATCCATGCAGATATGGTTCCAGTGCTTTGAGAATCAAACATACCATCCCTTAGCTTGACATGGCTGCTCGCACCATCAAAGCGGATCCCTGTACCATACTTCCCGCTTGTCCAGTTGCAACCAGCACCCATACTCGTGCAGTTCCCATTAGTGCCATATCTCGAAGCATCATATGTCAGAATTGACGTCGAATTCTCTCCAAACACTGAAACATTATCGAAGTTCATCATCAAAACCAAAGAATCGTTGTACATCGTGTAATTGGCATTATTCCAATTCCAGATGAACTTGTTCAGGTCGGCCGCGTTCGTGACGTTGATCTTGATCTCAACGCTGTTGTTCGTGGTCACAGTACCATTGGCAGGCGTGCTCGGTTCGAAGACCAGGCTCGGCGCAGTGCTCTGGACGATGAGGCTTCTTGTCTCTGTGGTGTTGACGTTGCCTGCCGTGTCAATCGCGGCGCCATAGTAGATATAAGTCGCATTGCCCACAGGCTCAGGCAACGTCTCGTTAGTGTAGAACTCCCACTTGTCAAGGTCGTACTTTCTCAGGTTGCCCAAATAGGATTGTTGGACTTCAGCCGCTGTCATCGACCTGTTGTATATGCGTAAACTATCATAAGTCGCGGCAGAATAGCCGTCCCAGGCTCCTCCACCGAAAGTCAAGACGCCACCCGTGCTCGAACGCGGATCCGAGCCGAAAGTCGTGGTGTTCTTCAACTGCCCGTTGACGTACAATGATGCGATCTGCGTTGCGCCATTGATCGTGTACGTTATCTGGTTCCAATTGTTCGCAGTGATGCCCAGGCGTGCGAGTGTGTCGGTGACCTGGTAGTAGCCAAGTGGGTTTGAGAATACAAAGTTGACCAATCCGCCGCTCTGCCTGAAATAGGTCTGGTAGTACGCGGCACCCATGCCTATATTCTTCTGCAGCATGTCAAAGTTGCCGCTCGTGTTCTTGAAATTCACCCAGTACAAGTATGTGGCGTTGACGCCAGGTTCCACGTTGAGGCTATGATGGATAGAGATGTAGTCGTTCACGCCATCGAAGGTGACAGCAGTGACGTATTTGCCTGTTGTGTAGTTGCAATTTCCACCTTGGTCGGTGCACGTGCCGCTGTTGCCGTACTTGCTGCCATCATATGTGCGGTTGCTCGTGCCGTTCTCTCCGAACGTCGTCACATTGTCGAAGTCGAGCGACAACAGGAGCCTGTCATCATAGAACGTGTAGTTCGCGTTGTTCCAGCTCCAGACGAACCTGTTGAGGTCAGCCGCGTTCGTGACGTTGAGCTTGATTTCGACGTTGCTGTTCGTCGTGATCGTGTTGTTCGCAGGCGTCGGACCGACGAAAGCCACACTAGGCGCGACGCCACCGACAATCAGACTCCTAACCTCACCAATATTGTTGCCAGTGGTGCCGACAGCGTTTCCATAGTAGACATAGGTCGCATTACCCACAGGCTCAGGCAACGTCTCGTTAGTGTAGAACTCCCACTTGTCAAGGTCGTACTTGCGCAGATTGGACACGTACTGCTGCTGGACTTCCGCCGCGGACAACGACCTGTTCCACATCCTCACTTCATCTATCGTGCCGTTGAAATATGAACTTCCAATCCTGCTATAATACCCCAATCTATTTTCTTTAGAAGAAAAGTGCGTTATACTGACTGAGCTATCATTTCCAATAAGAACACCATTAACATATAATCTCGCATCGTTGTTTGTGTAGGTTCCTACGACATGATACCACTGTCCAACATTTAGATTATCTTGGGTCATTGCCCATTGATACGCACTATTATCATACCCTATCCAAGTAAGACTTCCGGCTGCATTCATTACAATTCTTATCTCAGGAGCATCATCTGTTATCCCATTATAAACCCAAAGATAGTTTGTCTTCAGTGATTTAGCATTAAACCACATAGAAACTGTTCCAGAACCAGAAATCGTATTATTAGGCAAATCAACATAATCATTCACGCCATCAAACTGATATGCGCCGCCATATCTCCCGGTGGCGTTCCAGACCGCGCCCCCCTCAATGAGGCCTGTGTTCGAATATCTTGAAACATCAACGACTTTGGTCGAATTCTCACCCAAAGCAGAAACATTATCGAAATTATACATCAGTACAAGGGAATCATTGTACATCATGTAGTTCGCGTTGTTCCAGCTCCAGGCAAAGCTATTCATGTCTGAGGAATTGGTGATGTTCAGCTTGAACTGCTGGCTCGTGTTGGAAGTGATGGTGCCATTGGCAGGCGTGGGATCGATGAAAGACAGGCCGATGAACGACGTTCCTGAGAGCGCGAGGCAGACGCTTGTGGTGAAAGCGTTGGGCGCAGAGCAGCTACCTATGTGCGCGTCAGTGTCCTGCTCGATCGTCATCAGGCACGTGCCGTAACCTGTGCACGCTCCACCGTCGTTCACGTAAGCCACTTGCAGCCCTGTGCTGCTCGCACCCATGCACACGTCCTGATACTCAGGCGTCGACTGCGTATTTTTCTCGACGTGGCTGTTGTTGCCGCGGAATGTCCTGAACAGTACGACGTTGCTTGTCGAACCGCTGCAATTGTGATCGAGTGTCGCGAGCGTGTTGCCACAGCAGAACCTGTTGGTGTAATTTGTCTCGGTGTAGTTCTCGTAGTAGCTCTCGTTGAACCTGTAACTGCCGCCGAAATCCGTCTCGTTCCCGAGGCAACTGCTGCGCCAGGTGCAGACAAGAGGATTGTAAGTCATCGTCCCGAACGATGACAGCGGCGCGTTGCGCTGCGCCTGGCTCAGATCGCCTGACACGCTTCTTCTTGTGACCAAAGCAGCTGTGCTGACCATGACCTCTTCAACAGGCTTTGGCAGATTGAGCAAAACAGGCTGCGGAGTGAAGATTTGCGGAATGAGTATAGGAGCCACTAGTGTAGGCTCTGGAGTCACGACTGGAATGATCACGGGCGTCGGTTCAGGAGCAGGTATGACGACAGGAGTGGGTTCGGGAGAGGGGGCGACCGGTGGGGGCGTGACGACGGGTGTGGGCTCAGGCGACGGGGTGACCGGAGGGGGCGTGACGACGGGACTGGGTTCGGGAACAGGGGTAACGGGCGCGGGTTCCGGGGGCGTGACGACATAAGTCGGTTCTGGAACCGGCGTCGGCTCTGTCTGCGCCGGTCTTCTTCCTGCCGGCGCTTCCACTTCCTGCTGCGTTCCGAGAACAGGCTCGATGAGAAGCGTCTTGGTCGTCGCGAACTGTCCATCAGAAGCGATGACTGTTATCTGCTTCGCACCGATGAGGCCCGGCGCGGTGATCGTCAATTGCGCGCCAGAAACGCTGACATCGACGCCATCTGTCGTCGTCGCGATGAAGCTCAAATCAGCGCCTTCAGGATCCTCGAACATGCCGTCAAGGTTTATCGTCGTGCTGCCGCTCACCGCTATGTGGTCAGAAGTGCCGACAAAGACCGGCGGCTCGTTGTCCCTCGCGACGGAATAGTCGATGGATTCAAGGATCAAAGTCCCACCATCTACTTCGATGTCCAGCTTCACTGTCGGTGAAGCCAACTGCAATCCATCGCAGGCAGAGCCGCATTGCTTGTCGAACAGGACAGGGCCTTTGCCTTCCCAGACAAGCATCGACGTTGCGTCAGGATGCACAAGCCAGACTGAAGCGCTGCCGGTGTCCAAAGTTCCGCTCACGCCAACGCCTGTCGGAATGGACGTGAGCGTGAACTCCTCCTGCGTGTTGGACGAGTACATCTTACCTATGTGCAATGACGTCGTGTTCAATCCAAAGCCGAACAGACCTGTCGCGCCGGTGTTCATAAAGAA
Source organism: archaeon (assembly GCA_020051845.1). Classification (GTDB taxonomy): domain Archaea; phylum Nanobdellota; class Nanobdellia; order Woesearchaeales; family ARS49; genus JAGVQG01. Next base: position 9,691 of record JAGVQG010000041.1, read on the forward strand.
CAAGGCGCCGCCGACAACCAGCATGGTGACCAGGACGACCATGACGGCGTGCAACGGAGGCATCGAATCCCCTTGCGTCGAGTACGACTGCCGCTGGAAAGAATATTGCGGCACGCGCGTCTTTGGCTGCCATAATCTCCTGACTCCATTCGTGGCCTGCTGCGCCTGCTGCCAAACAGCCTGCGCAGCGTCCGAAGTCTGCTGTTGCGCTGTCCTCAAAACCTGACTCGTGGTCTGTTGCGCCGCGGACAACATTTGGGCTGTCGTCTGCTGCGCCTGCTTCACGACCTGCGTCGTCGCTTGTTGCGCCTGGTTGACCACTTGGCCTGTGGCCTGTTGCGCCTGCTGCACAGCAGTGGTAGTGGTCTGCTGCGCCAACCTCCAGACGTGTGTGGGCACATACGTCCGGGGTTCTCTTGTCGTCGGTTGTGGCTGTCTTTGTTGTGGTATCTGTCTTTCGGGTTGCGTTAGTCCGGTTCGTTTCTGCGTGGGTAGCGCAGAGCGCAGGGTTGTGGCGACCCTGCTCACGATACTTGCAGCAGGTTGCCGCCTTAGAAGTCGAGCGTAAATCTCCTGGGTTCGGGCATAGGTGAGTTGGACGAGAAGCTTGTCTGCTTCAGGATGAGAGCGAATGGCTTCGTAGAAGGCAAGGAGTTCAAGGTAATGTTGTCGCGCATAGTCAGGACTAGAGTGGGCACTGTCGTAGCTGCGCTCAAAGCGCAACACCAAGCGTTCAATACTAACGTTCCCGCGTCCTCTTTTCAATCTACCACAACCCCTTTACCCATGGACTGTGGTAGCCAGATCAGACGCTAAGTGCTGCAATCGCGGCACTGCCACGTACGATTCTCCAATCGCGACCCCATACAACATACGTTGCACAAGGGAACATTCTCATGTCCCCCCTCGCGACTGTACTACCACAACCCTTCTTTCAACTACTTCCAATGCTCGGAAACCTAACAGTCACTAACTACCACAACCGATTTACTACCACAACCGACTGTCAATTCCCCCTTTACCCACACTGTCTGTAGCTTTTTAGATTGCAGCGCGGATTCGTTAATAAATGTTTCGTAAACCAACCGACAGAGAAAGCACACCGGAAAACGGCAAGTAATCACCGCCAGATAGTCCCATCATTTCTGGAGAGTGGCACTGTACGCGAGCGGATAACAATAATTCTTGTGCACCATACGCTGTTTTATCGACGAGAAAATGATGGAATCACTTGCGTTTTGATCTCTTGGACCTCTTCTTCCAGCGCACGAACGGATATGCGAAATACCAGAAACCAAGAGTGTAGAACACGAACATTATCCAGCCCGCGTTCTCATGGAACAAGGAAAGCGCGAAATCAGGCGAGTAGAACGCGCCGATCATCATCAGCGAAGCCACACGAACGATGTTCATGCAGAACGCGCCAAGCAGACCCAACGGGAAAAGCCACAACAACCGCTTCTTGTCCAGAACCTTCCAGTCCAAGAGCGAGATGAACAAGTACACGCCAGTGAACATCACTACAGAGTCCACGCCAGAGCACGCCTCTCCGATTATCACAGTGAAACCATCCAACGACAACGAAGGCGCTGAATCGTAGACAGCCATCGCGCTGCCGAACAACTTCAGGACAAGGACATTCGCATATGTGACCGTGCCTGACAAGAACGGCCAGAGCTGACGCAAGAGCAATGAAACAGCAACACAGGGCACGCCCACAAGCATGCCGATGATCAAAGCCCTGCCTTCTCGACGGAAAATATCAGGACCGAAAAGAGCCAATGCCAGACAAAGAGAGGCCACCGCGAAAGTGAACGGCGGAATCACGATGTAGAGCGCCTTGACGAACAAAGGCACGAAAGCGGAATAGCTGTATGTGACCGTGAAAGACAACCAATACAGGAACAAAGAGATCGCGCCGAACATCACAAGATGCCACAACTTCCACAACAGCGGCTTCTTCAACAAAGCATCCTTACGCCAGAGCGCGAAGACAGCAAGCAGCGCGACGACGAACAAGCCCGCCACGTTGCTGTTCATCTTCAGCATCGGACCTTCTGGAGCATAACGCTCAAAAAGCCAGGGCACAAGAACGAAGACAATGACGAGCCATGCTGCGGCGCGCAAAGAGAGGTCGATAAGGTGCTTCCTTCCTTCCGAGAGCCTGGCTGCTTTACGACGCGGCCTGCGGTTCACCCCTTTTCCCATTCTTATTGGATGATTTGACAGGAATTATAAAAATCTAAGGTGTTCATTCCGGAGTGGTAGAAGCTAAACATCACATACGCAACTCTTTTAAGCCGCCATAAGCAACACTGATCTCATGAAGACCATACTTGTCACGGGTGGGGCGGGCTTCATCGGAAGCCACACCTGCGAAGCGCTTCTCGCCCGCGGCGACAGGGTGCTGTGCGTCGACAACCTCAGCGAACTACTCTATCCCGCGTCATTCAAGATCAAGAACCTCGACGTCCTCAAGCACAAGAACTTCACCTTCCACAAAGTCGACATAACAGACATGATCCCACTAGGCGCTGTCTTCGCGAGCAACAAGATAGACGCAGTGATACATCTGGCTGCTTTGGCTGGCGTGCGGCCGAGCACAGAGCACCCTCTGCTATACAACAAAGTCAACATCGAAGGCACAATGAACCTGCTTGAACTCTGCCGCAAGTATGACATCAAGAACTTCGTCTTCGCATCATCATCTTCGGTTTACGGGGAGAATTCAACGGTCCCGTTCTCTGAAAAAGACAGTTGCGACAGGCCATCAAGCCAGTACGCCGCGACGAAACGCTGCGGCGAACTGCTCTGCGCAACGTACAGCCACCTCTACGGAATCCATTGCAGCTGCCTTCGGTTCTTCACGGTATACGGACCGCGCGGACGGCCTGACATGGCTGCCTGGAAGTTCACTGAAGGGATATTGACAAAGCCGCCTGTGACCGTGTTCGGCGACGGCAGCATCAAGCGCGACTTCACATTCGTGACAGACATAGTGGCAGGCATACTCGCAGCGATGGAGAAATCGCCGCTCTATGATGTCTTCAACCTTGGCAACGAGAAACCAGTATCGCTCAACGAGCTGATCGCGCTGATAGAGAAGATCACAGGCAAGAAAGCACAGGTGCAGCACAAGCCAGGAAAACCCGAAGACATGCCCATCACGTTCGCCGACACGAAGAAATCAAAAGAGGTGTTAGGATACCAGCCAAAAGTGAGCCTAGAGGAAGGCATACGGCGCTTCATTGATTGGTACCAGAAACGATGAAGTTCGGAGCGCTCTGCCACTCTTATTCACGATTCGAGACGCTGTCAGGCAACGCGCTGCGAAGCGCTTTGGCCGACTTCCTGAAGACCGTCCCTACAGTCGACATCAAAGCGGTCGTCTACATGACGCTCGGCGCGATCGCGTCTGATTACGACGAGATCAATTTGGGGATGGCTGACAAGATGGCGATCAAGGCAATCGCTCTTGCCGCAGGAAAAGACGAAGCCAAAGTCTCGAAAGAATACAAGAAAAAAGGCGACGTCGGCCTTGTCGCTGAATCCGTATGCGGAACGGCAGACGGAACGCTTTCCGTGTTCGACGTCTTCGAAACATTGCACTTGATCGCGACAACCAGCGGAACAGGCTCGCAAGAAGAAAAGATACGGCATTTCTCCGGACTGTTGAAGAAAGCCACTCCTATCGAAGCGCGATACATCGGAAGACTGGCTGTCGGAAAACTACGGCTCGGTGTAGCTGCCAAGACCGTGCTTGACGGATTATCCTTGGCCTACGGGATCGGGAAAGAGAAAATTGAACACGCATTCAACATCTGCCCAGACATCGGAATAATCGCCGAGACCGTTGTAGGAAAAGGCGATGACGGCATATCCTCGATCGGCGTCGTCGTCGGAAGACCTGTGCAGATGATGCTCTGCCAAAGAGTCGAGTCATTGCAGGAAGCGATAGACAAACTCGGCATCCCTGTAGCCGCCGAACAGAAGTACGACGGCGAGCGCGTGCAGATACACAAGGACAGGAAGAAAGTCACGCTTTATTCCCGACGGCTCGAGAACATCACATCACAATTCCCCGAATTGGTGAAAGCCGCTTCGACCAACTTGAACGCCGCATCCTGCATAATCGAAGCGGAGATAATGGCTGTCGGCAAGAAAGGACAACTCGAGCCGTTCCAGAAACTCATGAGCAGGAGGAGGAAGCATGGCATCGAACAGATGGCGAAGGAAATACCTGCCAAGGCGTTCTGCTTCGAGCTGCTTTATCTCAACGGAAAGTCGCTGATAAAAGAATCTTACAACACAAGGTATGAGAACCTGTCTTCGATCCTGAGACCCAACACGTCCATCAACCTCGCTCAAAGAGTCGTCTGCACCGACGCCAAATGCATCGATGCATTGTTCAAGCGCGTCGTCGGGAAATGCGGCGAGGGCGTCGTTATCAAAAGCCTGCGTCCTGATTCCGATTATCAGGCAGGAGTGCGCGGCTGGCACTGGATAAAATGGAAGCCGGAGTATTCCAAAGGAATGCAGGACACGTTCGATCTGGCTGTCATCGGCGCCTTCCGGGGACGCGGCCGCAGGTCAGGACGCTACGGAGCGCTGCTCTGCGCAGTTTACAACAAGAAAACAGGCAAGTTCGAATCGTTCTGTAAATTGGGATCCGGATTCTCGGATGCCGAACTCAAATCCTTGTCGAAAAAACTGACGAAATCAGATTCACAACCAAAGAACGTCGTCGTCCTGAAACAAATGACGCCGGACGTCTGGATCCAGCCAACCAAAGTCGTCGAAGTGCTTGCCGCCGAGATAACGCGCAGCCCATTCCATGCCGCAGGTATGAAGGACGGCAAAGGACTCGCCCTCAGGTTCCCGCGCTTCTTGCGCTGGCGAGATGACAAAAAAGCAGAGCAGGCAACGACGACGAAAGAGATATCCAGATAAGGGTCGACAATCAAACGTTGACGGTCATGTGTCTCATTCCAGAACACAATCCCATGAACTCGAACAACACTCTCTCAAGATTGCACGCATAGTCCAGCTTCTTGGCGACAGGCATCTGTTTCCGGTATTGTTCGGACGTCACCTCACTGCCCTTGACCATCCGTTTGAGGACGTAGCCGCGTTCTGAGTCGTCTGATCTGACGACATCGGCCGCCAGCTTCATCTCTTCGACAGCGCAGAAAACCCGTGTCCAGCGAAGTTTGTTGTAATCGTCCAACCAACGATGAAATCTCGGGTTGACGCCCGAGAGTTTGATGCGGAATTCTCGGCGCGATTCATGATCCTCACCGAATTTGTCGATGATGTACATGCCATCTATGAAAACTTTCATGCCCCCCGTAGGCAGGTCAGATGGCAGCCTTGCAAGATCCGGCATTGGTTTGCCATGGTATTGGCCAGGTCGGACTTCCCAACCGCAGTCCTGGGTCAGGTAGCGCAGGTATTGGGGAACAGTGCTGAGCTGGCGGACCTTAGTATCCAATATCGGAACGCAGTCCACTGCTGTATCTTTCAGGATGTTTGATATCATATCTTCACCGGTTTGACTATATGTGAAAACAGGACAGCCTTTATAAATCTTTCTATTTGTCACTACTATAAAGGGACTATGAAAACGAGAAAATGAGAGTTGAAGACAGACATCCCAATAAAACAAAGAAAGACCGCATAACAATAATCTTCCAGAAAGACTTTTAAACGACATATTGAGCTAAAGGCATTACCGCAACGCGGCAGTACCCAAGCGGTCTAAGGGGCTGGCTTCAGGTGGGCTCGTGAACGAGGGATTTTCCTTCGCGATGCTCGGAAAAAGCCAGTGGCTTAGTGCCTTCGCAGGTTCGAATCCTGTCTGCCGCATAGACCCGCAAGTTCGATGCGGAAGACAGGTTAACAAACCGCAGTTCGTCGCTACCTGTCTGCCGCAATATTTTCTACTCACTCAAAGAAATAGCAACTCAAAGCGAGTGCCGTTCGCCCGGCACCATCACTGTCGCGCCTTCCGCATGTATGCCGATCTCTGTCGCGATGTATGACCTTATCTTCAGGTTCATGGCGGTGTCTCTACTTACGATTATCCAGTTCGGCGCGTTCACAATCTTGTTCAGTCTCAATTCGTACGGTCCGCCCGATAGCGCTTTCCGCAATTGAGCTGCTTCTGCCGGTCTGCGGCAATAAATCGTGTACATTTCTGAGGCTATGCTTAGTTGGGCAAGCGTCCCTTCGAAAACATCGCTTATGTCCGACATGTCGACCTCCTGCCCGGATTCGATTTATAGGTGTTGTGAACCACAGCGAGATCAGCGCGCACAAGCCCTGCGCCGTACATCTCCTTGTCGCCCAATTCCTGCGCGCTGGATTCCAAAGCGTCTTCAATCGCAGAGCAATCAGTGGACGCCACCAAAGCGCCGACACCGGCCGCGAGCGGAGAAGCCATCGACGTCCCTGAATGCTTCGCGTAACCGCCAGGAACGCAGGAGACGATGTCGACACCAGGTGCGCTGATATCCACTGTCTCATCGATGTTGCTGAAGGGCGCGTGCTCGTTGTTCCTATCAACGGCAGCCACTGAGATCACGCCAGGATAGGCCGCAGGATAGCTTTTGCCACGACCCTCATTGCCCGCCGCTGCGAAGACGACGATGCCCTTTGCCGTGGCTGCCTTCAACAGTTCGCGCTCGAGCGGAGAAGGATAACCGCTTCCAAGACTCATGTTGATGAGATTGACTTTATTCTCTATCGCCCAGTCGATGCCTTGCGCCACATTCGCCTCATTGCCTGAACCGCGCGCATCAAGGACTTTCGCGGCATAGAGCGATGCAGCAGGCGCCGCGCCCACAGACTCACCCGCGATAAGTCCTGCGACGTGCGTGCCGTGGCCGTTGTCGTCATTGCATCCTTCGTGCTTGTTGACGAAATCATAGCCGCCGACCACCCTACCCTCGAGTTCTGAATGAGAACCATCGACGCCCGTGTCGATTATGGCCACCTTGATGCCCGCTCCACGAGTGACCTTATGCGCCTGAGGAACTCCGATCTGACCAAGATGGGACGCTGATGAAGGAGCATTGCACCGCTTCATGCGCCTGTTGAAAGGGACGTCCCCTATAAGACCCGGCTCCCTCACAGGCCTTGCGCGCCAGGAGCCGACGACGCCAGGCAGGTTTTTTCCGTCGACATCTGTCCTGACGATGACATAATTCGCGTTTTTCAGAGGAACAATGCTGGTCGCGTACTTGCTGAAACGATAAGCCACCTCCTGCCTGTCCTCAAAGTTGCTGGCGCTCACGGCAAGTATCAAGGGCGCTTCCTTTGGCCGCAATAGCGCGAACAAGTCATCCACATCAGAACGCGCCTCGTAGAACTTCGACTGTACCCAGCGGTTGATGTACGCCTCGAAACGGTCAAGCTCGTCTAGCATGACCTTAATTGTGTTTCTTGAGGAAAAGGAGATTTGCCCGTGGCAAACGGAGAGCTTGCGACGCCTGCGGAACGCTGACGTCGAAATCGGAAATATCACGATCGAGAATCACTTCACCGACCGTATTCCGGCTACTCCAATCATCGCTTTTTATACTTGACAATCCAACACAACAGTCCATAAAAACGATTTGCCAATCTTCGGTCGTATGCTACTCAAAAGGCTCGTGTTGCACAACATCAGGAGCTATACTGATGCCACGCTCGAATTCCCTGATGGCATAGTCCTGCTTTCGGGGGATATCGGAGCTGGCAAAAGTACCATTCTATTGTCCATCGAGTTCGCGCTTTTCGGCATACAAAGAGGAGAGCTTTCCGGCTCTGCATTACTTAGACATGGCGAGAACCAGGGATGGGTCGAGTTAGAGTTCGAGCTTGGCAAAGAGACTATCATCATCAGCAGGACGCTGAAGCGCAGCAACGGATCGATAGCGCAGGACAACGGCCACATCATGCGCAACGGCCTAAGGCAGGACGGAACAGCAACAGAACTCAAGGCCATGATGCTTGAACTGCTCGGCTACCCTGCCGACATGCTGACAAAAGGCAAGAATCTATTGTATAGATACACGGTCTACACTCCACAGGAGGAGATGAAGCGCATCCTTGAGGAATCGGCCGATGAGAGACTGATGACTCTACGACGTCTGTTCAACATCGACAAGTACGAACGCATCAAGGAGAACAGCAAGATCGTCTTGCAATCATTGCGGGAAAAAGAGCGTGAACTCGACGGCAGGCTGTCGCTACTGCCTCAAAGGACGCTGCTCGCGTCGCAACTACAAACGCAACAGGGCGACATAGGCATCAAGCTCTCGCAGCTCGCGCCCACCCTTGAGAAGAACAGGCTTGCCGTGACTGATGCCAGGACAGCGATACACCTGAATGAAGAGAAGCTCAATGAATTATTCGCCATCAAACGGGAGATAGCGACGATTGAAGCGCAGCAGCGCGTCCACAAGGAGCAATCATCGCGCTTGGAGAAGGAGAACAATCTATTGCGCCAGGAAATAGACAAGATGGGGGCAGTGCCTAAGCCAGACATAGAGACAGCGGCATTACTGGCCGCGAAAAAAGAGGCGGAATTGTCGATCGGCGAGACAGAACGCGCCTTGGTCAACACGCGAAGCCAGATAACGACGATAATCACCCGGCTGCAAATGAGCGCCAACACAGTGAAAAGCGTCGAAAGCCTTGATTTCTGCCCGACATGCAAGCAGCAAGTGACGCGCGAACACCGCGTAGGCATCATCGAAGAAGAGAGCTCCAAACGGAACGCGTTATCACAGGAGCAGAAACACCACGAAGCGCGGTTATTGTCCTTGCAAGAACAATTATCACAACACAAGAAACGGTTGGAGACAGCGCGACAACAAGAACAGCAATTGGCAATCCAAGCAGTCCAAAGACGGCTCCTTGAGGACAAAAAAGCAAGATTCAACGCCAACGAATCCCAACTCGCGCATTCCAACGGCCTTCTATCACAATTCTCGGCGCAATTCGAGTCTTCATCGATCCGGTTGGCAGGGCTTGGCGACATAGAAACAATGCACAAGACCCTGACATTGGCGCTTGAGAAAGCGCAAGAACAAGAGAAACAAACGGCTATCGCGCACGCAGCATTGTCGCAACAGCGCGAGACGCTCAACAACCAACTCCAACAGGTGATCGTTGAGATAGCACAGCTAGGTCAGACAAAAGCAGAGCGCAACAGGACAACCGCATTGCGCGACTGGGTAGGCAACAGGTTCGTTCCACTGGTGGCAAGTATCGAGAACCACGTCTTCGCCGCAGTACACCACCAGTTCGACGGTCTCTTTGTCAAGTGGTTCTCTCTATTAATAGACGACCCGTTGCTTAACGCAAGGATAGCACGCGATTTCGGCGTCTCCTTGCAGCAGAACGGCTACGACACCTCGTTCGAGAACCTATCCGGCGGAGAGAGGACGGCGACCGCCCTTGCGTATAGATTCGCCTTGAACAGAGTGGTCAATGACTTAGTGGATACCATCAATACCAAGGATCTACTCATACTTGACGAACCAACAGACGGATTCTCGGCAGAACAACTCGAGAAAGTGCGTGACGTGCTACAAGAACTGCGCTGCAAGCAGGTGATTATCGTAAGCCACGAGGCACAGCTCGAAGGATTCGTCGATTTCGTGCTCCGGGTAGTCAAGAGCGAGCACAACAGTGCGGTGGCTTGACCACAATGTTTATAAACAACCGACCCATTTAAGAACGTAGAAAAAGGCGGTGTGGGTATGGACAAAAAACTCCTATTTGCAGTAATTCTATGCGTCTGTGCGCTGTCGGTCAGCGCCTTCAATTTCGACGTAAGCGTAAGCCCGGAAAGCGCGGCCATCAAGTCGAACGAACGCGCCGAATTCAACATCACCATCACACACGATTCCGACGTCAACCAGACATTCAACATCTACTCGCCCGACGTGCAATGGGACGTGCCGAGCACGAGCGTCGTCGCCCAATCCGGCGTGCAGACAACAATCACCCTGAAGATCAAGCAATACGTCGACAATCTGAACCTCGGCTACTATCTCGTCCCTGTCCACATCAGGCCTTTGATGCAGGACAGCGTCATAAGAAAGAACCTTTTGATATCATTGCGCGGAGAAGGCCAGCAGACCTATCTGCCTTCCTTGCGCGTCAAGCTGACCATGCCCACGTCGGTCGACCCTCGAGAGACATCGAGCGCGTTCATCGAACTCACGAGCCTCAACAGGCTTGACGTGAAGGACGTGACCGTAAGGCTGCGCAGCAACCTCGTCAACACGGACATCAGCATGGATGTCACCGGGCTCAACACAGCGCGCGTAGAAGTGCCGATAATCCTCAATGCGATGACAGCGCACCAGATGGACGAAGTCCAGCTCAACGCGTTCATCACCCTTGACAACAGGACCTACCGCTTCGACGGCGAACCAGCCACATACGAGGTCGCCGAGTACGGAGAGATAGTCGCGAGCACTGGCGAGACCAGCAACATGTTCGGCTCGCTCAAGACAATATCATTCTACAACAACGGCAACACACAGAAGAGCCAGACCTACCGCGTCGAAAAGCCAGGCATCAAGTCCTGGTTCATGAAGACGACGCCGTCAGCAAGCATAGTGAAGGACAATGACGGTACATGGTATGTTTGGGACCTGACATTGCCATCTGGCGGCACGACAACAGCCGCAGTCACCGCTGACTACACTATTATATACGTGCTGATAGGCGTCTTGATCGTAATCTACCTGCTATACCTGCTCTTCCGCAGCCCAGTCCTCATCGAGAAGAACGCGGTCGTGGTAGGCACGAAGGAAGGCGGACTGACAGACATCAAGGTATTGATAGAAGTCAAGAACCGCAGCAACAGGGTCCTCAAGAACGTCCGCATGCTCGACAAGATACCGCACATCGTGCACCTGGTCGAAGAACACGGCGTCGGCACGCTCCGACCCGCCAAAGTCGTGCGCAGCGATGAGACAGGGACGTTATTGAGCTGGAACCTCAACGAGCTCGACAAGCTAGAAGAGCGTGTCGTATCCTACAGGATACGGACCAAGCTGTCTATTGTGGGCAGGTTGCACCTGCCTGTCAGCGTGGTCAAGTTCGAGAAGACACCTGGAAGGACACGATCGACAAAGAGCAACATCTCCCAAATCGGCTTCGGGCAATGATATGTTATTGACACGCTGGAAAACATCCTATACAGACATAGCGCACGCGAACGAAGAAGTCATCTCTGACAACGTCCGCAAAGCGCACCGCGTGATACTGCTCGCATGGGTCGTGACCATACTCATCATCGGCCTGATTGAGTCGACTCAAGAAGCGCCTTCTGCGACGATATTCCTGTACAATGCCATCGCGACGACAGTCTGCATGGGCGCGTTCTATCTAGCGCTTGTCGGATTGCGATATTTCGCCCATGCCAAACCCAATGCCTGGCACGCGATGAACTGGGGCGCCATATGGCTGTTCCTGATCGGCGTAACGGCATATTTCGCGGTCAATGAAGGCAATACTGTGAACACCATAATCGCCGGCGCCACGTTGATCTCTGTCTATGCTTATCGCTGGATGATGCACAGAGCGACTGTATGGTGGGAGATAACCCCTATCGGCGTGTCAGAACACATCAAGTTCCTCGGGCACACCCAAAGCGCGCATACAACCTGGAAAGAGGTCAAGGGACACTGGGTGCATCCCCTAAGCGGAGCAGTGCAATTACGGCTGCGCTTCCACGGCTTCCATTTCCACATCAAGCCGCACGTGTTCTTGATCGTCCCTGACAAGCGCAACAGGAAGAAGATACACGCCGTGTTGGCAAAGATCCTTAAGACAAAGACATCGAAGAAGCGACGACGCTGATTCTACGACGATGAAGGGTCATGTGACCACACTTTTCCGAAATGTAGACAAATTTGTAGAAATATTAATATATGTAGTCACATACATAGTGTTATATGTACCTCGAGAAAAGGAGAGTGAAAGGGAAGACCCAGTACTACCTCGGGCACTCTTTCCGCGAAGGGAAGGACGTCCACAAGCTGAGAAAGTACCTGGGCGCAGACCTTTCATCCGCTTTGTTGAAGGAGAGAGAAGAGATAGCCAAGAAGCTGATCCTCGACGAAATCAACAAATACAAGATAATAAAGGACCCGCTCCATGAACATCTTTCCGGCAAAGAGCTGGAGTTCGTCAGGAGACTGGAAAAAGACATCCCACCCCAGATCAAGCACCTTTCCGAGGAGGACTGGACGGAATTCTCGGAATTGTTCACCTACAACACAAACGCCATCGAAGGAAGCGAACTGAACAGCAAAGAAGTCAAGGCAGTGCTGGAAGACGACCTTTGGCCCATAGAAAAGACAAAAGCGGACATCGCTGAAGCATACGGAGTCAATGACGCGATAACCATAATCAGACACGCAAAAGAGCATATTTCCTTGGACTTGATCCGCGGCATCCATCGCATCGTCTTCCGCAATTCCAAACCATTTGCAGGACATTTCAGGCAACAAGGAGAAGAAGTGGTCGTTATGGGCCGGATGGGAAACATCGTGCATCAAGGAGCGCCACAATCAAGGATAACGGCGTTGCTCAAAGAACTTGTCGACTGGTACGAGAAGAACAAACGAAAGTACCCTGGTTTGGTGCTTGCCGCGGTCGTCCACAACCAGTTCGAGAACATCCACCCCTTCAGGGACGGCAACGGACGCGTTGGAAGGATCCTGCTGAACAATATCCTTCTCAGGCACGGCCTGCCACCCATAAGCATAGACCTCAAGAACATGGCAAAGTACTATTCAGCGCTCCAAGCCTACGAGAACGAACACGATTTGAAACCCACTTTGGAACTGTTCATGGAAGAGTACAAGGCATTACGGAGAATACTCGAAAAATGATGTGACCACACTTTTCTGGAATGTAGTCACATGGAAACGCGCCTCTACGAAACGTTTATAAATCGCCTTGCAGGGCTCAGGAGACAACCCCGCTTAGCTCAACGGTAGAGCGTTCGGCTGTAGATCAACTCACCCATCGACAAGGCCAAGGCCATGAATGAAAATGGGACAGCAGAACCCGAAAGGTTGTCGGTTCAAATCCGGCAGCGGGGACCTTTTCTATTTGACGGATTTGAAATGCACAGAAACGCCCTGCGTTTCTGGCGCGGTTCAACACAGTCTCACCGTGCACAGAAACGCCCTGCGTTGCTGGCACCATAGGCTGATGTCTCTGGCGCACAGAAATGCAAGGCATTCCTGGTGCGGTTCGGATTCACCTCAAGGAATCCGGACAACAGAGAGAAGCCATATAGTTCTAACCCTAAAACAGATGGCGCCAGATCTCACTCAATTTCGCGGATATACGTATGAGGTTTTGAGTCCGAACTGAACGTAGTCCATATCCGTTCTTTCGGCAGATTGCCGTCGCTGAGGTCCGCATCGGCGACCGTCACCGACACTCCGCTGCTTATGCCGATATGGACGGGGCAATCCTTAGTACCGAGACCGCCACCACCGAACCAAGGTGCGATGCCTCCGATCTGCAATACATGGCTGCCTGGCTCCACGACCACTCGGGCGACTTTGCGATCCGCGATCTCACTTCCCGGAGCCACCGCGTTAGCGCTGTGTTCGTCTTTCGCGTTTAATGTGAGTCCAGTCTTGCCGATGCCGATACTTATTTGGGTACCCGCATCGTCCCCATCACCGTAATTCTTGGAATCCGAAGAGACGGCGGTTCGGACGGTCATGACGAAATCAACTACCTTGTCTGCAGTACCGTCGTTGATTATGTTCAGTCCGAAGGTCGTATCTCCGACCGCCTGGAAACTGTCCAAATTCAACGAATTACATGTGCCATCACTGAGCGGGGTTCCGCAGGGAGCATCTCCTGTCACTGATTGCGATATGCTCGTTGGATCTGCAGTCATCTCGAACCTGACGCTCCCGCCGCCGCTGCTCCCTACCGAATATTGACTTCCTGGGGAGTTATCTTTCGGAGGGAGGTTCGCATTGAAACTCACGCTCGATATCACCGACAGAGGAACCAATTTGCCGCGCCGCTCCATTTTATCTTCGGCCGTGTCGCCCTTGCCTCGCACAAAGACAGACGCGCGCGGGTCCCACATCAATACGGACGTGACCTTGCCGCTCCCTTTCACTGTGATGGTGTCCGACATTATGTAGAGTTTGACATTCTTACATACTGGATTGTAACGGTGTTCAGGAGATCTATCGCTGACGCAAACGTCCAGCATATACTCTCCTTCATTACCCGCTTCTGGCGTGAAAGCTAACTGCGTTGTGCTGGCTTGAAACAGAATTCCTAAGTTCCCGCCGCAAGAGGCGCCACTATATGGGACGCCACAAGCAGAGCCATCGTAGGCGATTCCGTGGTAGTAAAAACTGAATGTGTAAGGAGGTTGCCCACTAGTGGGATTGATGGAATATGTGAAAGGCGTTCCGACATAGGCAATCGGGAGCTCAGCAGGCAGCGAGAAACTGATTCCCTGTGCCTTGCCAGTACCTTGTGCAGGCTGACTGGCCGCGGGCGCGTTCGCTCCGCCCGCATTTTGCGTTGCGCAGCCACTGATGAACAGGATTCCAACCAATAGAATCAGTAATGAAAGACAATTCACCTTCTTTTGCATGAGTTTCAACCTAATATTGATAGTACACCTTATTTGAGTATATAATATATGCGTCTGCTGATTATCGGCGTTAACTATCTAATCGCTGAATTGAATCATAGGGCGTAAGCAGGCAGCGGGGACATTTTCTATTAGGGCTGGATTTGAAAACAGCAGCAGGGAGTAACCCTATAGTTCTAACCCTAAAACAGATGGCGTTATCTCACTCGATTTTATGGATACTAGAGAATGTTTTTGAACCTGACGTTTGAGTGGTTATCTCGTCCGTCGGCAGCTTGCCGTCGCTTAGAATCGCATCGGCGACCGTCACCGTCACTTCGCTGCGTATGCCGAGATGAACTGGGCACCCGGCTCCTGTTAGTCTAAGGCCGCCCTCAAACTCAGGTTGAACGTATCCGATGTTCAGGACATGGCTGCCTGGCTTCACGACCACACGGACGACTTTGCTATCTGTGATCTCGTTTCCAGCAGCTACCACGTCTTTGCCCATGGATTGCGCCATGAATGTGAATGAAGTACTGCCGAGGAAGACATGTACATTGGTACCGGCGCTGTCGTAATTTTTTGAATCCGCAGAGATGCCAGATCGTCCGGTCATGCTTATGTCAACGACCTTGTCTGCAGTACCGTCGTTGACTATGTTCAGTCCGAGATTCGTCTGTCCTACCGCCTGGAAACTATCCATGTTCAATCCATTCACAGTACCATCTTTTTTCGGGGTTCCGCAGGGGAGATCCCCTGTCACTGACTGCAATATGTTCATTGAAGTGGCAGTCATCTCTAACCTGATGGTCCCGCCGCCGCTGCTCCCCATTGAATACGGGCTTCCTGGGTTGCTGTCCTTCGGAGGGAGGTTCGCATTGAGATTCACGGTCGATATCTCCGACAACGAAATCAATGACTCTCGCCCCTCTATGATATCTTTGGCCGTGTCGCCCTTGCCTCGCACATAGACAGACGCGTGCGGGTCCCACATCAATGAGGACGTGACCTTGCCACTGCCCTTCGTTTTGACTGTGTCCGACATTATGAAAAACGTGACATCCTTACATACGTTATCGTTGACGCAAACATTCAGCACATACTCTCCTTCATTGCCTGCCTTTGCTGTGAGAGTCAGTTGTCCTGCGCTGTCCACGGACAATCCCTCGATAAACACACGAACACTCCCGCTGTATTTGACCCGATCGAGCTTGGTTGTGAATCTATAGGGCGCCGTTCCGCCGGTTGCGCTAAAGGAATACGTGAATGGCGTTCCGACATAAGCAATCGGAAGCTCCGCAGGCGGCGAGAAACTAATTCCCTGTGCCTTGCCAGTACCTTGTGCAGGCTGACTGGCCGCGGGCGCGTTCGCTCCGCCCGCATTTTGCGTTGCGCAGCCACTGATGAACAGAATTCCAACCAACAGAATCAGAAATGAAAGACAGTCCACCTTCTTTTGCATGAGTTCTAACCTCATATTGATATTATATCCTATTTAAGTATAATAACATATACGTTTGCTGATGTTTTGTTTCCGCTTTGCAATCTTTTCCAGCTACAGAGAAATGGAGAAGGAATAA
>JAGVQG010000067.1 GCA_020051845.1 archaeon
GGAACATCAGCAAAAGCGGACGTTCCAAAGAGATTCATCGGAAGAAGAGTCTATGTAATCGTAGTCAAAGAATAGATAATTGTGCAACACAGCAATAAAAACATTTTTATACGCTCGTCCAAGGCAGATGGCCATGGACGTCAAGAAGATAACGAAGGAAATCGTCGAGCGGATAACGCCCACGGCAAGGCCGCCCGAAGTCGACCGCGTGTTGGACGCCATCAACAAGCAGTTGAGGCAGCGCAAGCTCAAGGCAAAGGCATTCCTCGGCGGAAGCTTCGCCAAGGACACCTGGCTCGTCGGCGACCACGACGTCGACATCTTCGTGGCATTCGACACGACATATGAAGATTCCCGACTGTCAGATCTGCTCGCAAAGGCGATCTCTTTCCTCAAACCCCAACGCGTCCACGGCTCGCGCGACTATTTCCAGATAGACAACCATTTCCTGTTCGAAGTCATACCGGTGCTCGCGATAAAGAAACCATCAGACTCAAAGAACATAACCGATTTCTCGCTGAAACACGTCGGCTGGGTCAATTCCAGGTCGAAGAAAATCAAGGATGACATACGGCTGGCGAAGAAATTCTGCAAGGCACAGCGAGTCTACGGCGCAGAGAGCTACATACGAGGGTTCTCAGGCCATGTCGTCGACCTGATAGTCATACACTACGGCGGGTTCATGCCCCTACTCAGGGCCGCCTCAAAATGGCAGATGAAAACAGTCATCGACACGATGAACCACCACAAAGGCAAGGCGCTCTTCGCGCTCAACAAAAGCAAGACCACTGGACCTCTTGTCGTGGTCGACCCTGTGCAGCCCGACAGGAACGCCGCGGCGAGCCTCACCGACGACAACTACAGCAGGTTCATCCACGCAGCGAAGATGTTCATAGCGAAGCCATCCATACAAATGTTCGAGCGCAAGCAGGTGGATTTCGATGAACTCTCAAAGCGCGGAACGCTCACCAAGGTCAGATGCACGGCATTGCCTGGAAGCGACGACGTGGCAGGCACCAAGATACTCAAGCTCTTCGAACACCTGAAGAAATCCATATCTGAAAGCGGATTGACGGTGACAAACTCATCGTGGGAATGGGACAAGGAGAAAGCGCTCCTGTGGTTCGTGACAAAAGAAAAGACACTACCACAGACACGCAAGGTCGAAGGACCGCCTATCGCGATAAAGAGACACGCCGAGGCATTCAAACAAAAGTACAAGAAAACCACCATAGTCAAGGGCAGGCTTGTGGCAAATGTCGCAAACGAGCTACGAACACCGCGAGAGATATTACAGAACTCGGCAAAAGACCCCTATGCAAAGGAAAAAGCGAAGCAGATACGGGTCGAGTGAATTTTTCGATATACAAGGCAAGATTTTTATACACCTTCGACTGTGAAACAGCCATGAACAGAAAAGCAGTGGCGATATTGTTGATTCTGGTCGTCATCGGTGTGTTCGCTGTGATGGCCTGCAGCAAAGACCCAGCCAAGGACAGCGGGCAGGAAGCGCAGGCACAGACAGTGAGCGGCGGAATACCGCAACCGGCAGCACCAGCTCCAGCCACAACCGGAACACCAGCTAAATGATTCTTTCTTTTTCTTGATTTTTCTTAAAATATCATAGAATACAACTTCGCTCCCACCACTACTGCGATATCTGGTGAGGCTCGCCGAAATTCCCTGAAAGATCCTCGCACGTGACAACCGTCGGCTTGGGATCAGGGACTGGAACGCTGCAGGTGTAATCACCTATGTTAGTGGCAGCGCCTGGCGGACTCTCCCAGGGGAACAGCGCGAGATCGAACGGACCTGGCGCGCAGTCCTCAAGCACCGGCCTCGTGTCATATCCACCATCGCTTCCGATCCTGCAATTGTCGACGGGCTCATCCATCGCGACATGCATGACCATCCCTTCCTCAGGGTCGTTGACTATCTCTGCCACTGAGACCACAGGACCTTGCGTGTCCTGCACATCCTCACCAGAGACGCTCAACGTAAGCGCAAAAGCGGTCTGGCTGGGATTGCCTTCCTCATCCTCGCATGTTATGTACGCGGTAAGTTCGGGCTTAGGAAGAATGGCAAGCAGCAAGTCCATGGATTCCATCGACGGAGTCCTGAAAGCCGCAGGATGGATCTTGGCATACTCGCTCGGACCTATCGGCATATCGAAAGCGGTGACAGCCACACGGGGATCGATGATATCAGCGGCCGCCTCAAGAGCATCATTATCGCCGAATCCAGGAGGGACAAAAGACGCAGAGCAAACCGCGGTCTTATCAGTGTTGATAACGAAACTCACCAATGCCTGACCAGGCAACGGCTGGGTTATCGTGATCCCTGGCATATTCGAGGATATCGAACCAGACGTAGGCAAAACGTCGCCATTGAGCTTGAACGAAGAAGGATCCGCGGTGATGATAGGACCTGACGTGCCGGTAGCTCCACCGAGACCACCATAGGTGCAGTTGCCGACACCCTTCTCCTCGTTCCAAGAGCATTGACCGATCGACTTGCAACGATATTCTGTGCAAGGACGCAATGGATCGGCATTGCATCTCTCGCACAACTGCTTACTCACTGTTGCGGGTTGGACCCAAGGTTTGCACTTTATCGCGCCCTTCTTCGTCGTAGTGGGCAATGCTGTCGTCGCATCGACAGTGGTCTTCAAAGCCTGGTCAAGAGTGATACCCGTGACCCAACCATATATCTGACGCTGGGCGTTGTATAGTTTCTGATAGTGCATAGGACCGTTCGGCTCGATGCCCGCAGTCATTCCAATCGGGGATTCATAGCCGAGCAAAGTGTACGCGTTGTAGTGCTTTGATTTCGGCTTGCCCACAGGGTTCTTGTAGCCCTTCTTGGTCAGCTCACCAAGCCAGTTGCGCTTGTTGCCGCAATCACCCAGACGCGAACATATGTGCAACGTGTTGAAGCCCTGGGCCTTCGGACCAGGGTCGAATATCGGGTTCTGGTTTATCTGCGAGCACACGGCCTTGTATTCTGCCGACGGGCTCCAGACAGCGAATCCAGGAGGCACGAAAGGCACGCATGGCTTCTTCGAGTAGACGACGAGCGGGTGGTTCATGCCTGACCCGCCTCCACCGCCCACGCGCGGGATCCAGAAGCAATCACGCCTTGACAAATCCTCGCAGGCGCTCTGGGTCTTCTGGTTAGAGCAATCGTACCAACGGTTGGTCTTGCACTCCGCGTGCCTGCGCTGCTGCGCATTATCATTGCCCTCGACGCATATCTCCTCACGATAGTCACGACAGGGCTCGACTATCTCCTTTCCATCGACACAGGAATGGACATAGTGCCTGTTGCCCACAAAATCAGTGCCGAAACCGGTCACCGTGTCAGAGGTGCACCAACTATCCATGTTGTTCATGGTCCCAGAGTACTTGCTGTAATAGTAGGCTGTGCTATCACATGCCAGGTTCGTGCATTCCGCCTGCTTGCACGCAAGATCATCCTTGAAGAACTTGCCGTCGCATTCGATAGAATCCTTGACAAGAGAACAACTATTGTCATTGTGCTGACAGCATCCGACCATCGCCGGCTTCGCGACAGGCCCGCACGAACATGACGTCTTATCATCATAGGTGCCGCCCTGCGTGACACAATCATTCTGCTGGATGTTAGAACGGCAGTCAAGGGATGGCATCAAGCAACAACCATTGAGCGGCTCGATACGACGCACCTCCTTGTTCTGCGTACGCTTGCCCTTTATCGCGAAGACAAGACGCAACGGCTTGTCATAGCCAGGGACCTTCGTCGACAGATTGTAGATAATGTTCGGATAGGGCCTTTCCTTCTGTATCAGAACGTCAAAACCAGTCTTGGCCATGTAGCCGGTGTCATCGAAGCTGCCGTTGCGGCCCTCTGCGTTGACGATATCTGTGCCGATCTGTACCAACCTGCCAAGAGGGACCTGCACACGCGTGACAAACTCGCCGAATCCCTTCTCTATATCCTGCAGACGAGCGGTGCCGTTCATGCTGAGCCTGACAATGACCTCGGCCGGATTGACAGTGACGTTGATCTTAACATCGGAGAAATCCACCTTTCCGCCAGGGATTATCGGTTTGGTCGCGTCCTTGAGTTGGGCCAGGCAGCCGCCAAGAGCTGACTTGGAAGGATCAAGAAGCACTGCCGTGATATCCTGAGCAATGAGTTCACGCGACGGAGCCTTGTTGACACAACCCTTGTTCGAACCATCATCACACCACACCTCAAGAAGAGTGCCTGCCCTGTCATATATGTTGCCGACATAGGGCGGGAACTTGGCGCCGTGCGCGGCAAACTCCCACAAAAGCGGGTCGCTGTGCGGATCAGGCTGGCCTGACAATGCCGCTCGCAGGCAATCCGAGACATAGCCGTTGACGCGCTGGATGATGTCCTCGCCTGTCGCTATCTTCGCCGGAGCCGGCTCTGTCGCTGCCTGAGAAGAACGGGAATTCATGTAATAGACCGCACCGCCGATTATGATGATGACAAGACCTATGATGATGAAAAGCGAAAGCTGGCCGCGTCTCATGCGGTTTCCTCCACAACAATCTCCTCGTCGGTGGAATTGTTCAGCTCAGTAGACGTCTGATTGACCTGCGTCTGATTAAAAGGTTGAGCAGAAGGCGTGGTGACTGGCGCGGGTTCTGCCGGTTGCGCGTAGAAGCTCGTAACGGCGTCACAGGTCGCCTTGAGCGCCTCATCCTGTATCAGCGCGCATGCAGAAGCCTTTCCCGCTGAAGCCAGAGACAAGTAACACTTGTCCTGGTCGAACTGCGTCGACAACCGTGCGCACACACTTTCATCATCCAGCGCGACCGCGATCTTCGAAGTGCACTGGGTCCTGTCGTCGCCGACCAAAGAATCGCAATAGGCAAGCGCCTTGTTCTTGTCCTGCTTCGCCACGGTGGCAATGTTGTCGATGTCGACTCCGGCGGGCGCGGGCTGTGAGGCCTGCGGTTGAACAGGCTGTCTTGGCTGCTCTGGCTGAGCAGCAGGCGGTTGTGACGTCGCGTTCTGCGCAGTATCATTCTGACCTTTAGTTGCGTTCTGCCCTGGTTGCGTGACCGGCGTTGGGATCGTAGGCGTCACCGGTGGCTTCACGACAGGAGCGGACTGATTGATCATTGGTTTGACGGCCGCGCTCACGCGCACGCCGATATCCGAAGTCACCAACTGAGTCTTATCATATCGCGCGGTGACGACCGCCTTGTAACTCCCTGCAGGCAGGGACTGCGGCAACCTCAACTTGACGACAATCGTCTGCTCACCCTTGGTCGCCTGGATGGTCTCGCGGGCGATGTTGACAAGCTGACGCTGCGAATTGAAAAGCTCGGCGACAATCGTGACATCACGGGCCTTCTCGGAGATGACAGCCACCTGCAAAGCAAGATCGCTGCCTGCGACGGCAGCACCCTGGGTGGCTAGTTTGAGCGCCAAAGGAGTCTCTTGGCGCGGCCAAAGCAGGACTCCCATGACAACAAGAAGGACCAAGCCCAGCGCTGCTGCTATAAGCACAATGGTCGAAACCCCACGGCGACCTCGCAAGACCATCTTTTTCAAGACAAACTTGAGCAATATCGTATATAAATTGTAGGGTCAAGATTAAAGTAGGTCATCGCGCAAACTCCACGCATGGACGGATGGGAAGAAGCGGTGAAAGCGATCGACGAACATTTCGGACAGGTCAAGGCGATGGAACACACCATCGACAAAACGCACCTGGACAAATTCAAGCAAATCTCCGCGAACAATATGCGGACGGTCTTCATCGATGGAGGCAATGGCCCGCTTTTCGATGCCCCCAGCGCGGCAGTGCACCTCGTGCGCGTCGCGGCACTGGAATATCACGGAGCCGAACGGATAGCCACACATCGCGAAGAAGCCTTGTGCATCGTGACACGGGACAACGGCAGAGTACGGGTGCGCTACGCAGGCCAGAACTGGGAAGGATTCTCACTCGGAGCGGACGTGACGACAGAGGCAGCCGCTGATCTGGGACGGCGTATGGCTGAACGAGCATTCGCATCGAGGTTCAACGACCTCGTGATATTCGATGGAGACCTGCAAAGCAGGCACTCTGTCGAACAGGAAGCGCTGGCGCGGCTCAGCGCGCCGTACTGCGGCCTGACAAAGACGACGACACAGCTCACAGACCAGGGGGGAAGCGCGGCCGCTGTCCTGTTCACACTCGGACCAAAGGATGCGTGGCTGCATCCATTGACTGGAACGACAGGCTTCGTGAAACTGCACCCGCTATCTTCGCGCGCATACCAACTGCAAGCACACGACATCACCCTTGAAGAAGCGGCTGGCGCGCTTCTTGCTACAAACGACCCATCATTCCCGGGTTATCCCTATGGGCTTGTGGAAGCGGACATCCTGGCGCGTGTGAGCGCAAGCGAACAACGAGCGCTTTCAGAGCTGCTGCGAACACGGATGAAAGGGCGCTGGAAGGAACAGGCAGGCGCGCTGGACAGCCATGATGTGCTTGACGCGATAGCAGGCAACAAGACGGCGAGATAGACTCTTATTTCTTGACGACAAGAAAAATGCCTTGCGGAAATTTCCACTCACATGGAGTAACTACAATTTTTATATGAAAACGGATGATGCCTCAATGGGGAGGTGGCATCACCTTCATCCAATACAACAAGGAGGTAACAGATATGGCAAGTTCGAAAATAGGCCGATGGGCGTTCATAATCGCAGCGCTCTTGGCGATATTGGCTGGCTTCGTCAGCCTTGGAACAGCGGTCCCCTGGATTCTGATAGTCCTAGGTCTGATCGTGGGCTTCATGAACATAACGGACAAGGAATCCGAAGGATTCCTGATCGCGACAGTCGCGCTCATGGTGGCGCTCAAGGCACTGAGCGACGTGTTCTCCGGCTTCGCCGGCGGATTGACGCTCAAGTCAATCCTCGACAACGTCGTGACGATCGCCGCGCCCGCGGCAGTAGTGGTCGCTGTGAAGCACCTCTACCAGGCAGCCCAGGACTGAAAGCGTAATTTTTTATTTTTTCTTTCATTTTATCATGACTGTTTTCTCGTAGATGATTTTTCCGGAAAAATTCCGGGTTCAAAAGCTTTATAAATGAGCGGCAGGAAGAACCGGAACAAGTGAAGACCTGATGATGAGTTATGATAGAAGACCGGTCGAGCGCCGCAAGCTCGCCAGCCACAACGCACCGCACCACTTCGTCTACTGGATATACGCCTTGATCGTGGTCGCCTTCCTATTGAGCCTTCTTAAGTAATAAGCCTTTTATACATCGTAGACCGTAGCACATACAATCAATCCATTTCAAAAAGAGGTGCTTCATGGACAAGGCAAAGAAATTCATTCTCTGGTGGGACGAGCTTTCAATCGAGGACGTACCACTCGTCGGCGGAAAAAACGCGAGCCTGGGAGAGATGTACAGGACACTGACATCCAAAGGCGTCCGCGTGCCGAACGGATTCGCCATCACCGCATACGCATACCGCTACCTGCTCGAACACGCAGGCATACAACAAGCCATACGCGACGCGATGAAAGGCCTCAACACGCGCGACATGGAGAACCTGGCCGAGCGCGGAAGGCGTATCAGAGAGATCATACACCACGCTGAATTCCCTCCTGAACTCGAACACGCTATCGTCGAGTCATACAAGAAACTCAGCAAGCAGTACGGAACGGACAACGTCGATGTCGCAGTGCGATCGAGCGCCACAGCAGAGGATCTGCCTGACGCCAGCTTCGCAGGACAACAAGAGACATTCCTGAATGTCAAGGGCGCTGAGCACCTCATAGAATCCTGCAAGAACTGCTTCGCGTCATTGTTCACGAACAGGGCGATAAGCTACCGAACGGACAAAAACTTCGACCACTTCGCAGTCTACCTGTCGATCGGCGTGCAGAAAATGGTCCGCTCGGACCGCGCCTGCTCAGGCGTGATGTTCACGCTCGACACGGAGACAGGATTCAAGGATGCCATCTTCCTGACAGGAGCATGGGGACTGGGAGAGAACGTGGTCCAGGGAGCAGTCAACCCTGACGAGTTCTACATCCACAAGCCGACGCTCAAACAAGGATTCAAGCCCATCATCAACAAGATCCTCGGTGAGAAGGCGATCAAGATGATCTACTCCGAGGACGGATCGAAACCCACGAAGAACATACCGACGCCCCTGCAAGACAGGCAACGCTTCGTGCTGGATGACGACGAGATACTCCTCATGGCAAAATGGGGCGCCATCATCGAAGACCACTACACCCAGAAGCGCAAGAAGTGGACTCCGATGGACATCGAATGGGCGAAGGACGGCATCACAGGACAACTGTTCATAGTCCAGGCGCGACCAGAGACAATACAAAGCAGGCGCAACCAGAATGTGATTGAAAGCTACACGCTAAAGCAGAAGGGCAAAGTGCTCGCCAAGGGCAAGAGCGTCGGCAGCAAGATCGGCCAGGGAGTCGCGAACGTCATCAAGAGCGTACACGACATGAAACAGTTCAAGCCAGGACAGGTGCTCATAACAGACATGACAGACCCTGACTGGGAGCCGATAATGAAGATCGCTTCGGCGATAGTCACGAACCGAGGCGGCAGGACCTGCCACGCGGCGATCATCTCGCGCGAACTCGGAGTGCCTTGCGTCGTAGGCACGAACACGGCGACAGAGGATGTCAAGAACGGCACCAAGGTCACCGTGTCCTGCGCGGAAGGCGAAGAAGGACTCGTCTACGAGGGACTGCTGAGATTCGACGTCAAGAAGACCGACATCTCGAACGTCAAGATGCCGAAGCACACAAAGGTCAAGATAAACGTCGGCAACCCGGAAGAGGCGTTCACGCTATCCTTCCTGCCGACAGACGGCGTCGGACTCGCAAGGATGGAGTTCATCATAAACACCTACATCAAGGTGCACCCGATGGCGCTCATACACTTCGAGCGCATAACCGAGCCGGCACTTCGCAGCCAGATAAACGAGATAACGCGCGGCTACGACACGAAGGAGGAATTCTTCGTCGACAAGCTGGCCCAGGGCATCGCCATGATGTGCGCCGCGTTCTACCCGCGTGAAGTGATACTGCGCACGTCCGACTTCAAGACCAACGAGTACTGCAACCTGATCGGCGGCATGCTCTTCGAACCGAAGGAAGAGAACCCGATGATGGGATGGCGCGGAGCGTCCAGGTACTACAAACCCGGCTACGAGGAAGGCTTCGCGCTCGAATGCGAGGCCATGAAGCGCGTACGCGACGAGATGGGATTGACCAACCTGAAGATAATGATACCGATGTGCCGCACCATAACCGAAGGCAAGAAAGTCCAGGCAGTCATGGCCAAGAACGGGCTGAAGCGCGGCAAGAACGGACTCGAGCTCTACGTCATGTGCGAAGTGCCTGCGAACGTCATACTAGCGGACCAGTTCGCCAAGATCTTCGACGGGTTCTCAATCGGATCAAACGACCTGACGCAGTTCACGCTGGCGGTCGACAGGGACTCGCAGCTCGTGGCCGATGTCTACGACGAGAGGAACGACGCGGTGACGCGCTTCATCTCGCAGGGCATCAAACGAGTGCACGACAACGGACGGGTGATAGGCATATGCGGCCAGGCGCCTTCGGACTATCCCGAATTCGCGGCGTTCCTTGTGAAGAACAGGATAGACAGCATATCGCTAAACCCGGACTCGCTGCTGCGCACGATACCCGTGATCGTCAAGGCAGAAGGTCAGCGGTAGTCGCCTGAGAAGACACAACCCATACGCTCAACGGCGTATTCTTTTATCTTTTTTATTTTTTCATCGTTCCCATCGGAAGCTATGTAGCGATGGACAATGCTCCCTGGCGTGGCAGAACCGGGAACCGATATTCTCTTCGGGACACAGGTCACAACAGGCCACCTTCCGATCCCGAGCCATCCATACCCTTCGATCCCCTGCGGATCCAACATACATCGCGTCCCTCTGTAAATCGGAATACCTGCCTGGTCGAAGAACCATCTCGAGACATCCAATCTGAATATCCCATTCTCGGCTGTCGCGCATTCGTAAGCCAGTCTGACGAAAAAACCACCATCTTTCGAGTAGCCCTCATCTTTAACAAAACCCTCATTAGTCCTCGTGAAAGAGCACCAGACAAGAGTCGGCACAAGAGCATCGATCGAATCAACACCTTTTTCCATCAGAACGGCCGTGCCGCATCCAGATATAAGAGTTATGAAAAAGCGGTTCACGCGCTAATCGTCGCGCTTCTTGCCTGGTTCGAGAACTACGATTTTCCTTGTCAGGGATCTGTGGACACGCATGGTGAAAGTCTGCTTGATCTTCAATGAAGTCTTCGCCATCAGCTTCTCCATCTTCACGTCGGAAGGATAGCCAATGACGGCACGCACACGCAGCAGCTCATCAAGACGTTCAAGGAAGGCGGCGTACAACTCCTCAAGCTCCTTTATCGAGCGCTTGCCAGAACCACGGCCATAGGGAAGGTCTGTTGCGACATACTTCTCAGGACTGTAGATGTGGGTCGCGTCCTTCAACTGTATCCTTAGTTCGAGATTGAACTGTTCGCAGTTCTTCATGCTGCGCTGGACCATATCCTGGTCGATGTCAGAGCCGTGGGCTTGCAGACCCATCATCCCTGCTTCTATCAACAATCCACCTGAACCACAGAATGGATCCAAGAGGTCGGCGCCAGAAGGAGCGCCTGTCAGGTTGACCATGGCGCGCGCCAGTCGCGGATCACAACTTGTCGGGTGATGGGCATTACGCAGGTGCGGCCTGCGCTTTGAGAACTCCTCGTTGTTCGCCCAAAGGAATCTTGCGCAAATGACCTCATCCTTGATGAAGAACATAGTAATCGCGGTATCAGGCTTCTTGAGGCTGACAACCGGTTTTTCAAGCCAATGCCAAATCCTGTCAGCCAATTGCTTGTTCGAAACACCCTTGGCGTGGTGCGCGCTGACAGAGAAACTGCCTGTCACGTTCTTCTTCCAATCAAACTTATCCATGAACGACCATAGCTCTTTGGCCTTGCAGCTCCACCAGAACTCATAGACAGCCCTGCTAAGAGCGAGACGCTTCGCAGGCTGCCAGTCATCTGTTTCAAGAATCAGAAGGTCCTCCCTGGAATCCTTTTCCTTGGCCTTCAACAGCGTGAGCGCCTCTGCCTTCGCAAGCTCGGGCTGCATCATGTTCAGCCAGCACACCACTTTCATACTATAATTAGGCAAGGCAGGCTTTTTAAATATGTCGCGGAGCCGTTCATGAAGTATTTACTTACATTGTAAGATATAGTTATTACATTGTAAGTATTTAATTGATTAAATATCTTACATTGTAGGATATTTGTTTCTTGATGTATATTTCACAGAATATATGTTGTACCTACAATGTAAGGTTAATAATTGAAATAGTGAAAATAATTGAACATTATTACACTAATTTTACTTACAATGACAGAAGCAAAGCTATAAAAATAGGTGAAATATAACTACATTGTAAGGTCAAGTAGGTGCAACTGATTGGCACAGAAGGAGAAAGAGGCAGTTGATTCTAGCGTAGCTATTCCGAGCGCTGTCTTCCGTGATAGAACTCTCAAGCCACTCGAAGCGATCGTCGAATATCTCCATGACGTGCAAAAACTCACGCTGCACCAAATCGCCAAACTCCTCAACCGCGACGACCGCACGATCTGGACAGTGCTCAACAGGGCAAAGAGGAAGAGACAATGAGAAAAGGCCAAGCAGCCATAGGACTGGCCCTCATCCTTGTAGCCCTCGCGCTCTTGCTGCTACCACCATTGCAAACACCGACAGGAGCCGCTGTGACAGAACGCGGCAACGTCGGCAAGCTAGAGACACAACTCGTCATCAGACCACAGCAGATACCAGTGCCAATGCAGACAGACGAACACAAGTCGCTGCTGTTCCCGATAAGCACCTACTTCACGGACGTCGAAGGAGACCCGATCATCTACCAGAACAGCCTGCTGCCATCGAACATAACGATGACGTACATCTACACCGTCAACAACACCGAGTTCAAGAACGACAGCACGACGATCGCGCTGTGCCATCTGAACACGACGGAATGCGAGGGAGTCACACCACCACCCACAATAACACTCAATAACGCCACTACAAACACCAGCATCGACGAAGTGCCTGGCAAGTTCGGAAGAGGGATGTTGGTGGAAGGTGCGATGAACCTAATCACTGATCCAGGATTTGAAGCCGGTGTCTGGACCGCGACAGAACCGGACCTGATCAGTGTGACCTCGACTGGCAACTCTGTGGAAGGGGCGCTTGCAATGACACTCACAACGAAGAAATTCTACACCAACATCAACAATAACGTAACCATCGGTCCTTCTGGATCTTTGGGCGTCAACCTCACCACATTCAATCCTGGTGCCGTCAACAACTTAGACTTCACAGATTGCGCAATAAATGCGTCACAATCAACCACAGCAGCATGGGTTGTGTTCGATTCAGGAGCACCATATCCGATGATATCAGTGAATGTAAGCACGATAAACACACCCACATACGGAACCTGGCAAGTGCAATACGCACTCAACGAACATGAAGCAACTTGGAGCACAAACGACGATGCATGGGCAAATGTTGCAGGTGCAATCCTAGGACCCAGCTGGATCACAAGCAAATCACAGACAATATATTGGAACTCTGTCGGCGCACATAAATGGTGGAGATTCAAGAAGACAGATGCGGCAAGAGCGGGCGGATGCATCTCAGAAGTAGAATGGTACAAACAAGCCCCAGAACGTGCAACAGCCACAACGACAGCCATAGCTGCTCTGACACCGAACACAGATTACACGCTCAGCGTCTACGGTATGACAAACAACGCCAACCTGTTACCGACGATGAACATAACTGTCGATGGATTGAACATATGCGAACCACTCAACATAGGCATCACACTGCAAAGATACAGCGCGAAATGCCACACGGGTGATCCAGTCGCGAGCCCACGACTCAACATAAGCATAATATCCACACAACCCAGTGGTCCAGAAGGAAATGTGACGATAGACGCAATCCAACTAGAGCTCAAGAAAACACAAACACCAAGCCCCTACGCAGGAGCTGGCGCTGACAAGCCGACATTGAACGCCAACATCGATGCCAAAAACGCGACAATCGACTTCTGGGTGTATCCGCTATGGAACGGCTCTGACACCGGCGCACACATGCTCTTCTCCGACACAAGCGGACAGATAGTCATTGGAAAACAGATCCTTGGACAGCAGAAGGACATACTTGCAGCAGGCTACTACACCGGAGGATCGTGGACAGTGCTGAACAAGTTCAACATCAGCGGCTGGAGGGCAAACCAATGGCACGAGATAAGGATGACCCTGTCCTCCCGATACGGCTCACAGCTCTATGTCGACGGAGTGAGCACAGACATAACCACCTGGCCTGCCTTGCCCACATCAACATCCCCCTGGATAATAGGCGCAAACACGACAGGAGGAGAACAGGCCGACGCCATCTTCGACGAGATCCGTCTGTACAACCGCGCGCTGCCTATGCCTGGACCGGTTTCAGTGAACATCACTCCCCTAGACTATTACAGCACAAAGGGATCGAACGGCATCCCGATGACGTTCAACGCCACAGATCCGCACGACGACGAGTACAACATCCAGGGCCCGACGCTGCTGGTCATCAACGACGTCTACGACCCGCCAGAGCCGTTCCAAGGACAATCAGAATGCACACTGCCAAAATACTCGCCGGTTTGCAGCAACGAAGCGAATCCGATAGACCCCTCAAGATGCACGATATACAACTGCTCGGTTATGGACCGCGACATCATGCAGAACACGGGTTTCACTTTCAATATATCCGAATCAATGAGATTCGTGGACACGACACACAATCAACTAGAATGGTCGCTTGACTACGACGAACCGACGAATGGAGCGGCCAACTGGAACATCAACATCAGCCAGATCGTCGCACTCGGCAACCTCACCTTCTCTCCAATCCCTAACTACCACGGACACCAGTACTTCAAGCTCAGGTCGCGCGACCCGATAACAGGCAACAGCAACACGACAAACCGCTTCCTCATCAACGTCCTGCCAGGACCGACAGGGACATTCGAGCATCACACACCGACAGGAAACGTCGGCAACCCTCCCTGGTATGAATGGACGCAGAACACCAAACTCAACGTCTCATTGGTATACTTCTACAACACGACAGGCAACACCCTGCTTTACGGCTTCAACAACCTGAACGAAACATCGTTGACAGTGACCGTCGACGCGATAACAGGCAACCTGACGATCACTCCGCTAAAGAACTTCACAGGCACCGCGTCAGTCAACTTCAGCGCCACAGACGTGACATCAGGCATCTACTTCTCCGACAAAGTATTACTGCGCGTGACCCCTGAACTCTGGAACATCACGCAGTACAACAACATAGGCCTGCTCAACCTGTTCGAGGACAGCAACATCAGCATCAACATGTCCAACTACTTCAACATCCCGAACTGGACGACAAACCTACGATTCTACTGGGAACCTATCAACAGGGGCATACTATCACAGGAGACACGCTATCCGAACGTCACGATGTGGTGCGGCATGGAAAGCACCACCTGCCAGACAGGAGGAGCGCCGATGGCAGACAGCCTTGGAATAATAACCACGGGCAGGATGGGATCAGGTCTGAACGTGAACATAGGATTCGAGCGCTACAACGTCACCTTCAACGAAAGCAGAGGCACCATAGGATTCTGGTTCGCGCCGACATCCAACGTGAGCGGCATGAACGGCAGCAACATGACCGTCAACACCAGCGTCCTGTTCGACATCGGCGACAGCAACGAACGGCTGACGCTTAGACTACTGAACGACTTCAACACGACACTGGTAGCGACACTATACAGCGCCACGACACTAAGTACATGGAACGCCCAAGCGCCGAACTTCGTGAACTGGAATGCAGGACAATGGACACATATCGCGGTCGTGTGGAACACCACAACCGCGCCAGCGAACACGTACCTGTACCTCTATCTCAACGGAACGCTAGTCTCGACATCAACCGCCGGACCAGTGATAGCTTCCACCCCAAGATGGACCAACATCACATTCGCCTCGAACATCACAGGCGGCGAGAACATCAGCGGCACATTCGATGAGGTGCAAGCATACAACTACGCGAAATCACCCGCTGCCATCGTTGTCGACAGCAACTACACCTTCCCATTCCTGACGACGAGCATCCTTGACAACAATGTCACGTTCAGTCCACAGCACGACTACTACGGAGCCAATGAATTCAAGCTCTATGTGACTGACGTCACGCACGGCAGCAGCGCGCTTTCGAATATCTTCACTGTGAACGTCAACGCTGTCAACGACCCGCCCTATCCTACCAACCTCATCCCGAACCAGAGCTGGAACGAGGACACGACGCTGAACAACGCGTTCAATCTGTACGATCACTTCTATGACGTCGACAACAGGACGCTCGTCTTCAACATGGTCAACAACACGCGCATAAACGCCACCATCGGACCCGAAGGATACGTGAACTTCAGCTCGCAACCGAACTGGTACGGAACCGAGAAAGTCAGGTTCAACGCCAGCGACGGCATGAACATGACGTGGAGCAACGAAGTATGGCTCATAGTACAGGCAGTGCCGGACATACTCGCCGTGGTCACTCCACCGTCGCCATCCAACGGCACGATACCCATAGTGTTCTACGTCACTGACTCGACGCTCGGCTATGTCAACGTGACCGCCAGCTTCAGCAAGGATGGAGGCGCGACATTCGAGAACGCCACAGGACCGAGCATGGCTAACATCTCGGTATTCAACGTCACGGACAACTTCGGCCCACTACACGACGCGCGGCTCTCGTCGCAGTACCAAACCATCAACTATGGCGAAGAGCAGACAATACAAGTCGGCACTGACGCCACCATTAAACAACGCAGCACGCTGCTGTTCCAGATGCCACTCGCTGAAGCCGTGATGATACACAGAGCAACACTGAAACTATACCAGGTCGCGGCGTTCGGTGAGTCGCGAGCGATAGGCATCTACATGCTCAACAACACATGGAATGAATCCGCCATCACGTACAGGAACGCGCCCGGCACGAACGGCACAGGACCATTGTCAGGCAGGATAATAGACAGCGTGAGCGAATACAAGGAATGGGACGTGACAAACGCCGTCAAGAACTGGCTCAACGGCAGCGCGGAGAACTTCGGACTGCTCGTCAAGGACATGTACGAGCCAAACAGCCTCGGACTGCACACCTTCGCATCCTCGGAATACAACGGCAATGTCACGCCGAAGATAGAGATCGAGTACGAAGGCACACCTCACATGTTCCCCTGGGACAGCATAGCCGACTTGAACTACACAAACCAGGACCATGTAGTCATACGAATGACCGTATACGCGAACACCAGCGGCATGACGCGAAACTTCACGGTACAGAACAACCACGCCCCACTGGTCAACTCCACCGCCCAGTTGGCCTACACCATGTTCGACAATGAGAACGTGACAATCGACGCTTTATCCAACATATTCTACGACATCGACAACCAGACGCTCACTATCTCAAGCATATACAACGAAAGCCAACTGAACGTCACGCCGGAGACCGACCTGCGAGGGCCTGTCTTGACCATCGCCGACGGAGTCGGCTTCCAGGGAGTGCCTGACCTCGCGATAATGAGCAACAATGAAAGGCTTGCGGTCTGGGAAGACTCCGAAGGAATCAGCTTCGGCATACAATACAGACGCTTCGGCACCGACGGAAGCACAATCCGCACAGGGACTGTGGCACCCAACTCCCACGACCACAAGCAGCCCAGGGTGGCCGCGCTCAACGACGGCTCAGCCATGGTCTGGCGCGAGGACCGCGGCGACAGCGACATCGTGCTCGGAGTGATGGACAGCAACGACAGCGTCGTGAAGCTGATAAACGTCACCAACACGAGCGTCAGGCAGACACAACCCGACTTGGCGACGTTCGGCAACACGATAGCAGTCACATGGATCGACGAGACATCTGGAACAGGCGAAGTCTACCTCGCGGCGTTCCTCGCCAACGGCAGCAGGCTGATGGCCAACACCCCTGTGAGCTATGATGGAGTCAATACATCAAGACCTGAAATTGCGATCACACCGGGAACGAACAACATCACCATAGTCTGGACACGCGACGGCAGACTTGTGCAGATGCGGCGCTACAACAACACCTTCAACGCGACAACGGCCACGATGAACGTGAGCAACCTTTCGACCTACGCCTCCGATGCGAGCGTCATCAGCACCAAGAACAGCACCTATGTGACCTGGGCCGATGACCTGCTTGTGTTCAACAAATCAATGATACTCGTGGCGTCGGTGAACAACACCAACACGGTGACACATACCCTGCTCTTCAACGACAGCTTCAAGCGGTTCAACCCATCCATAGGCATCGATTCGACGCTCAACAAGTACGTCGTCTATGAGCGCGGCGTGGACAGGGCATCCGACATGGTCTACGCGAAGCTGAACGCGAGCGACTTCCTGCTGGCCGAATCCAAGATAACGAACGACAGCATACAACAGATCAACCCAGTGATAGCCGTCGACAGCACAGACCGCAAGACGATCGTCTGGCAGGCCAGGAACGTGACAGACGACATATTCACCATCGACCTTTCGGCACCGACAGGCCGCTTGTTTGTGGCTGCTGCCAGAAACTACTCCGGCAACACATCGATAAACGTCAGCGCCTTCGACGGATACAACAGCACAACGGTCAGGATCAACTTCAGCATCCTGTTCTTCAACGACCCGCCTGAAATCGGCGACATACACCTGCTCGTGGACGAGGACAGCGTCAACAACACATTCAACATGACGCCCTACGGCCAGGACGAGGAGACTCCTGCCGCAATGCTGCGCTGGAGCGTAGGAAGCGCGGCAAACCTCGCGCTCATAATGCGCAATCACACCAACCTGAGCGTCACTCCGACGGCCAACTACTCCGGCAACGTCAGCGTGCAATTCACGCTGACAGACGGCGAGAAAGCCACATCCACTACCGGCATTATAGAAGTCGTCACCATGCCTGATCCGCCTGTGCAGACGACACCCATACCCAACATGACCTGGGCGGCGAACAACGACAAGCAGTTCAACATAAGCCAATACTTCATCGACATCGACGGCATGCCACTGACATTCACCAACAACACAGCCGCAATCAACATCACCTTCAGCTTCTTCGAAGATGGCACAGTCAACATGACGCCGCAGCCAGGATGGGTCGGAAGGACAAACGTCGTCTTCAACGCCAGCAACGGCTACAACAGCACCCTCTCGAACACGGTGTCTCTTGGAGTGACAAGGCCAAGCAACCTGACCAACACATACGTCGATGCAACGCTCTACAATGGAATGTACACCAACATAGCAGGACTGGACGGCGCAAACATGACCGACTGCACGGTCACCGGCTCGATCATAGTCACCACAAGATGCCTGCGGTCCACGATCAAGACATGCAACATAACGGACGGCAAGATAAACGACTCGACCCTCGAAAAATCGAACCTGCGCAACTGCACGATCATCAACAGCACGACGAAGAGCTACAGCGCCGAGAACTGCGTGCAGGTGAACGCCATACTCGACCCGAACGTGATCTTCAACGCGACCGGCTCGACCATAATCAACAGCACAATACTATTCGCGAACGTCACGCGATCCAATGTCACAAACGTATCCATCATCTGGTCTGACGTCGACAATTCATCCATATTCAACGCCAGCTTCGAGGACACGCAGGTGTACAATGCAGTCATATCGAACTATGTACTGATACGAGGCCAGCTGATATTCAACACCACGTTGTATGACGCTGACATCGAGGGACCGATGAACCTCACCAACCTGACAAACTACGCGCCGCACGCGTCCTTCACCTACGTAAATGCCGGCGTCGGCTCAAACACCACGCTGAACGCATCGAGCACAACAGACCCGAACCTGCCACAGGGAGCAGGATACCCGTTGCACGAGCATCTCACATACAACTGGACTTTCGGAGACGGCCAGGGAGTGAGCACACTAGATAATTCAGCACAGCACAACTACACGGCCCAAGGCACATACACCGCGAGACTGCTGGTGATAGACGCCTATGGAAAGAACAGCACAGCCACGGCGACCTACACCATAGGAACGGCGCCTCCAAGCGGCGGTTCTTCAAACACCGGCGGAGGCGGCGGTGGGGGCGGCGGAGGGAGAAGCAGCGATGAATGCACACCATCATCACAATGCGGACCCTGGTCAGACTGCACTTCTGGACGGAAGAGCCGTGATTGCGTCGTGATAACCGACTGCGACAACTCCAGCAAGCGCCCGCTCACGGATGACATATGCATACCTGTTGTGCACGCAAGCTGCGACGACGGGATACGGAACCAGGACGAAACAGGGATCGACTGCGGCGGATCATGCGCACAATGCCCTATCCTTGAAAGGCCTTCACAGCCAGCCGTAGGACAGCCCGGCCAACCGCAACCTGAAGCGCCGACACCAGAAGCACCAGCCACACCACCCACACTAGAATCGATAGCGAAAGGACCTGAAGCAGGCATCATAGCGATACTAGTCGGCGTGCTGCTCATACTCACCGTGGCTGTCGCCGTAGTGATGCGCGGCGTCAACCTTGAGGTCGCCGACGCAGCGAGATACGTCCTGCGCTCCCTCAAGGCAGGAAAGACCGAGGACGAGATCCGCAAGAAGCTGCTCGAGAACAAATGGCACACGAACATCATCGACAAGGCGATAAACCTGGCAAGACTACAGCAGGCGCTGGAGTTCGCCGAGGAGCGCATGAACGCGGGCGCCAAGGACAATGAAGTGATGGCTGACCTGAAGAAAGCAGGCTGGAGCAAGGGCGACATCAACAAAGTGATGAAGCAGCTGAAGAAGAAGTGATTCCTGATCCGAGAAGCAATAATAGTCGCACGATGTCATAAACCATAGAAACTATTTCTTCGGCGCGCTCCAAGTGAAATAGGGGGTTGCGACCCCCTATGACCCCCTTCCGCGGCGCTCCTCGTCAAGCCCTCGCTTCGCTCGGTCTTGCCGCATCTCGCGCCGCGGCGA
>JAGVQG010000028.1 GCA_020051845.1 archaeon
CAAACGACCCACCTCAATGCGAGCCTCGTCCTCTGTCAAACGATACGCATCAACAAGAGCATCAGCAAGAGACAAACGACCCGCATCAATGCGAGCCTCTGCCTCAACAAGATTAACTTCAAGCTTCGCAACAGCCAAACGAGCTTCCTCAGCTTCCTTCAGCGTACGAACTTGCTCTTCCTTGGCAGCAGCTTCCTCTGCGGCCGCAATCTGTCTTTTCTGCTCTTCTGTCGGTTCGTTGTTTTCGATTGTCATTTTTGATCCTCCAAACACTTATTTACCACTTAGTAGTAGTTACTAGTATATAAATTTTTCGTGAAAAACGCGGAAAAACGGCAAAAAAAGACGATGGAAAAATACTTCACGACGGAAAAATCCGGAAACGCGCAAGCCTGCACAAGGACTTCCACTAGAAGAAAGATTTAAATGGGGCCATGACGTGCCTCTCACCATGAACATAAACAAAAGAGGAGCAGTAGTTCTTTCACTGATTTTCAGCTTGTTGTTGCTTGCGTCATGCAGAGGCACTGATTCGACCGGAGGCGGCAGCGACCAACCATTCGCCGACGCCCTAAGACCATTATTCTTCAGGTTGCCGAACATACTCGCAACGAACGCGGACGACACAGGCGTGATATACGGCAGGTTCATACTATTCATAGCAGCGCTCGCACTATTCCACTTCGGCATCAAGAAGATACCTGGAATGTCCGAAGGCAAGTCAGGCGTCGCGCTGGCAGTGACAATGGCTTTGATCAGCACCATAGCCATCCCTCAATCATTCATCATCAGCATAATAACGACGTACAGCTACATGATGGCGCTATTGTTCGCGCTCGTGCCGATAATCGCAGGCATGTACATCGCGAACGCCATCGACCAAACCGCGAGCATGAAAAACGCGTACGGACGCGTGATCAAGGCAGTGATCTTCTTCCTGCTCGCATACGTGACCCAGATGTTCATCTTCGCCATCGACCAACTAGGCAACTCTAAGATGAAGATCATGGGTGATTGGGCAATGTGGGCAGTGATAATCCTCGTCGTGGCAGGCATCTTCAACCTGCTAGGCGCGTTCGGCGGAGGAGCAACAAGCGCGGCCGAAGGAATCCACACGGCACGCGAAAGCATACGCGGAGGGGGAGGCGGCTCCCCAAAAGATGAAGCCGCTATGAAAGCGGCAGAAGCGCAAGAACGTAAAGACGAAAAGAAGATAGCGGCACAGAATGCGGCCCAACAGAAGCTTCTTGAGGAAGAACTCAAGACAGCGAACAGTATAAACACCAACCTCTGAATATGGCTGAAATAGACGACTTGATAGGAGTTCTTTACGCGAAGTGCGAAGGCCTCATACAAAGCCATACCAACAACCTCGACAAGTTCAAGGTGCAAGACGCACAACTAAGGATGGATTTGATGGCCGTAAGAACATACATACGAGCCACTTTTCCCCAGACAGTCCCGCGTGACAGGATGCTCGACATGATCCAACAAGCAATAGTAAGCATAGATAACAGGGTCGGGCCGTCGATAATGCGAGACTATGCCAATGATCCAATGATAATCGAACTCGATTTGTTAAGACGCGAACTGAGACGCGCGGCACAGCAAGTGCATGAAATAGCGCCGGGCGCGCTACCGACTGGACCGCGAGTGAACGTCACCAGCACTCCCGCAAATCCCATACCATTGACGACACAAATGAGAGTGCGCTTCATTAACTGGTGGGATAGATCACGAATAAACATGGGCAACGTCATCAGAGCCGGAGCACGGCTCACATCAGCGGCGCTGGGCACCACAAACGCGTTCAACCGCCTAAGACGAATAGTCGGAGGCGTGATGCGAACAGACGTACAGACGCTAAGCGTCGTGCGATCAAAGATACAGCAAGCTCAATTGTCGTTGTCGGAGAAGACCGGCAAGATCAAAGAACAGATCCAGGAAGTGCAAGCCATTCTAGTGCAAGCACGCAACTTCCAACAAGTAACCGGACCATAATGGCACTCGACCACTTCAATGCCGCAGACGCCGCAATCCGCGGCACAAATCGATTCAGGAATATCAGGCGCGATCTTGTCAGAGCCATAGCGCGGTTGAATGTGGAAATCAACCGGCTTGAAGGCGTGCGCGTCACACATGGCCGATACGCTACGAATCAAGGCGCAGTACTCAATACCAAACTCACCAACATAATAGCATTCATCAACAATCCTGGCGTCCCGCCCACGCACAGCGCAGCAAGGATACCGTGGGAAGATAGACTGGAACGTTATCGACGTGCCCGTGACGCCTTAACGCGACTCCTGATGGACCTCGTAAGCAGCGTCACAGAGCTCAATAATATGGCATTGCACATTGGCGTCGTAATAAATCCGAATTCCGCACTTGGCGCCGTCTATATACAAGTCAATGGACTTCCTGCTGCCGGGGGCGCGGCGGCAATCCCAGGACTCGCTCAAGACCGGGACCTTGTCAACGCTGAAAATCTCGCAAATAGCCAACTGGGAACGACAATTAACAGACCAATCAATGCAGGCAACTCAACCATACAACGGCCAGGAACAAACATACCAATAACCAGACCACAAGCAATACAGGAGAACATAACGCAACAAGCCGACAGAGTGCAGGCACACCTGGCACAAGTCGAAGGAGAAATACAAACCATTCTTTCGCAAATAGAAGCGCAACTGCAACGCGTCCGTGGCGAGATCGACCAAGTGGTACAGGCAGCCAACGCCCTTCCCTGATACCAAACATATTTAAGCCCGCTATTCTGTTATGTATTCAAGAAAAAGAGGTGTCGTGTGAAAACAGTAGCCGCAAAGCCCAAGAAAGTCACCATAATAGAAGGTTTCCCTGGCTTCGGGCTCGTCGGAACGATAACCACCGGCTTCCTGGTCGACCATCTCAAGTGCGAGCACATCACACACAAGTTCTTCGAGGATGTCGCGCCGACGCTCGCCATCCACGGCGGCAAGATAGTCGATCCTATAGGCGTCTTCTACTGCAAGAAGTACAACATCGTCGTCGTCCATTCAATCATGGCACCCATGGGGCTTGAATGGAAAGCCGCCGACTACATCGTGCAATTGTGCAAGGAATACCAGGCAGTCGAGCTGATCACCATAGAAGGCGTCGGCGGACCTGGAGCCGAAGAGATGGTGGAAGAAGGCAAGGCGTTCTACTACGTAAGCGACTCCGACGACAAAATCAAGAAGACAGGCATCAAGCCCCTGGGCGAAGGGATCATAGTCGGCGTAACAGGCGCGCTGCTGCTCAAGAGCATCCCCTGCAAGGTCACTTCTATATTCGCGCAGACCCACTCGAGCATGCCAGACAGCAATGCCGCAGCGACGGTCATAAAGGTCCTGGACAAATATCTCGGCCTATCGGTCGATCCAGCGCCACTAAAGAAACAGGCAGAAGAGTTCGAAGCAAAACTGAAGACCTTACTGCAACAGAGCGCAGGCGCCAAAGACCAGCAGGAACGCAAGAACCTGAGCTACATCAGCTGAAGATTCAAATAGACGTAACGTGCCCTAAGAACAATGTCCGACGACAAAAGCCTCCTGGCATCGAATGACAAGGTGATTGAAGGACTTGGCAAGAAAATCATGGCCAAGTGCGTATCGCGAGGCTTTGAAGTCTCGAAACTCACTTTGTCGTTCCTGGACAATTCAGTCCAGTACAGGTTCTATCTGACATCGACCACCAAGACTATTTTTCCCGTCGTGATAACTATCCGCGAGACAGAGAGCAGATTGTTCCTGGTCAAGGAAAACATCGACTACCACCCCGACAAACGCGGAGGCGAGTCGAAGGCACCGCTAGACTGGTTCTCCTCATTCTTCAGGATCGGAGACGAATACGGCGACACGATTGAGCTTCCTGTCGACGGACGCGAGCGCGACGACCTTGAGACGCTGAGGAGATTGGAAGCCACTGTCATCGTGTGCATCAACGAGATCCTCGGAACGACGATACGACGAGAGCAGCGAGCGGGGACGGTTGAAAATGAACAAGCAAAGAAGATCATCGCTCTAGAGCAAGAACGAACAACTGCTGTCCAACGAAAGAAAGCAGCTTAAACTCACAATCCTTCTATCAAGTCGTTTAACCTGCATTTCAAAGGTACATCACAGGTTGGCTACCATAAGTCTCCTTCTAGGGCTGCTAATAGGGTCCGGCAGGCATCATACTTGAGCAACACTCACTAAAACCCTTCCAACCCTCACAATTCGCTGAAATACCGCGCAACCACATAGTGCATAAGTCACTTTCGAGCCTTCTGAATGCCTCATCCAGCCGCCAACCTGCCTGTTTTCTGATCGTTACCTGCTGCCCCTGGCCACAACCCCTAAACACACCCCCTAGCTGGCCATGACCCCTGACCTAGACGCAAACAGCCAGCCACCGACGGTAGAAACCACACCAACCACCCACGAAGCCTGAACGCACTCGCAAACCCACTCCCAAACCATATTCCGGCCATTCTGGTCCACCATTCGGCCACCAGCAGCCAACCAACCCACAACCAGCACCATTCTGGAAACCCACTCCAAACAACCCAAATGCACGATTATCAGCCAATACTCATGCGAACTCTCACTTTTGACCCATTTTTGATGGTTTTTGATATTTATTTTTATATAAAAGAAATTATAAATAGTGATAGTTCATAATAATCATCACAATAGATATATTCAGTTAGTTATTTTATATCATATATCTTTTGTCAATTAGTTTGAATCAACTAGTATAAAACAACCATTATCCATCAGATATATTACAAAGATATCTTTGTTAACACTAGTTCACAGGACATATTTTTTAAATACTCTCCGACGATAAAATTTTTTGAAAAGGCTGCGACAAAGGATCAAAAAATTCGCGAAAAACGTGATTTTCGAGCACTCTGCAACCGCTCATGAAAACCAACACCCAAAACTGTTCGGAAGCCCCTGGAACCATCAAAAATCGACGGAGAACGCATCCGGCGTTTCCCTGTGTTTTTGGTGCCTAGAACTGCTTGTTTTGAGGTTACAAAAACTGTCGGGATTATGAAAGAATTCATCTATTCGTGCAAGTTATCGTTTCTTTCGGCGCCGCACCCGGGTGCGATGATCCAACCCCCGTGACCTCGTTTGTCGGCGAAAAAGCAGAAAATCGGCGAAATTCCCGACAGGGACGGGAAAAACGGCGAATGAGGCGGTTTGGATAGAAGAGCTTGATTTGAGGGTTTCCAAAAACTGTCGGGATTACTAGAGAATTGGTGAAAACCAGCAATTTTACGGTGTTTTCTGATGGTTTCTGCCTGAAGGAAGCCATATCCTAGCACCTTTTTCGGAAAAACTCATCTCCTGGGCCTTCTAATGCATCAGCACGAAGGAAATTGGATCTGACCTGACCCGCATTTCGCAGGTTTTAGGGTTTGGATGAAAAGTTATCGCTGTCAGCGATAAGTTATCGTTTTGAACCATCACTGATCAATTCCCAAGAAACCCCAAACAGCTGTCGGGAAAACAACCGAAACCCTTAAAACCAAGCAGGATTTCAATGAAGCCATGAAGTTCGTTCTCGAAGGAAACGAGGCACTGCCTGACGCGTCGACAGAAGAGCTGGCGAGAGTGCTCCTGGCGCGCTTCGGACTGCTGCCGAGAAAGAAGGACGGCGCTGCGAAAATGCACTCCCTCCTCCTCGAGCTCTACGAACGCAAGAAGATCGCGAACAGGGACCGGAAACCAGAAGCGGCAGTCATGCCTGTCGAGGATATGGGTGGTTTCGCAGGCATCGCAAGACAGACGATGTACGAGTACCTGCACCGATGGCTAGAACTCAGCATCCTCAAGAAGACGTCCTTCGTCGCCAACGGCAAGGTCATAATCGGCTACGAGCTGAACGGAACGAACCTCGAAGGAGCGTTCAGGAAGGCAGAAGGCATACTGCAGACGCACCTTGCCGAAAGCTTCCGCATCGTCGAGCGGCTCCAAAGCGAAATAAAACGAGACAAGCTCAAGGATTCTGCCAGTAAGTGAGCAGAGTGTTTATCCCGACGATATTGCTCTTAGCCTGCGCCAGCTTGAAAGCCGGATCAAGGCCGACATAGGCCCTACCGCCCGAATACTTCTTCACGACGGGAATCCCCTTTGCGACAAAGCTCGCGACAAAGGCAGCCACCGAAGACTCGCTCGTCTTGAGCTGCTTGGAAAGCTCCTTGTACGTCACGGCATTGTTGCGGTCCTCGCCAAGCACATAAAGCGAATGGAAAACCTCCTTCTCCCTCGACGTGAGGGGCGTGATCTTCCATTCCTGATCCTTGGTCTGCTGGCCGCACTTGACCAGAAGGGTAAGCTCATCCAGGCGCTCGGAAAGCTTGTCCATCCGTCCTGAAAGCTCGTTCAGAAACTCGTGATTGAGAGTGATTTCGTTCGTGTTCTCGTTTATCGCCTCGCGATGGTCATCCAGCTCTTCGCGGACCTTCGAAAGGACATCGGCGACAAGGACGTATACGTCCTGGTTCTTCGCCTCTTCGTTCGACGTGAAAGCTACTTCTGACTGCAACTCGATAACACTTTCTTCGGACATCGATTTCCACCCCTTTGGAAACTTCTGTATCCAACCCAACCTGAGGTTTGCAGAGTGGCCACCCCTTTTTAAAGTTTGTTGATTTTAAAACGCTAGGTTTTAGGGGTTCCTAAGCCCTGTTCTTGATGCCGATAGCGTCTGCGTAGGTCTTCTCTTTTCCGTCGCCAAGGACGTCGATCGCGCCCTCCTTCTCCAGCTCCTCCAACAGGCGGTAGAAGCTGCTCTTACTGCAGAGCTGCTGCTCCTCCACCACCATCTCACGCAGTTCGGTGCCCTGGATCCTGCCATACTTCTGGACAAGCGTCAAGATCGCGCTCTTCACGACGGGCTTCGGGTGCTTGGCTATGCGCTTGAGAAGCTTCTGCTGAAGCTGGGAAAATGCCTGTTCCTGTACGACCTGGACAGGGTGCTCCTCCAGCTTACCCACCCTATCGGCTATGAGGCGGAGCTGGTTGAGGACCTCGGAATTCGACATGTCAAGCCTTGATTGGAGCTCATTCCTCGATTCCTGCAACGACTGCTGCAGGTGGGTCTCGAGCCTATGGCTCACCGACGAGACAAGCTTGTGCTCCACATGCTCCAAATCATGAGCTGGAAGCTGCCTTTGCGCAAGGCCTGAAACCTTGTCCTCGATACCCCTGATGCGGGCCAGGATTATGTCGAAAGCCGCGTGCTTTTCGACGAGAGTACGCACCTGCTCCTCGTTCAAACCGACCTGCTTCCGCTGGGCCTGCAGATGGAAATGGAGCGTACGGTTCTCGTGGTGAAGGTGGTTGATCCAGCGGGAGAAATGGACGTGGTCAGACCGTATCTTTTCTAGCGCTTCGGAAAGCGATTTCTCGGACCCTTCCACCCTGTTCCTTAGTGCGCCTATGCCAAACCAGTCAACCATTTCCAAACCACCTTTTACGAGGAGAAAACACACACTGATATTTAAACATTTCCGAAATCTGGGATGGTCCTAGGACAGTCCTGGGACTATCTTGGGACTATTCTGGGACTATGGGTTGGTTTAAGTGGCGTATAATATATAATAGATGGCTATCGAAAATCTTCTGGGACTATGCTGGGACTATCGTGGGACTATTTTGGGAGTAATATTTAAATATTAAATACTCCTACCCCACCCCATGATCACCGATTTCGGGGCCGTGCGACAAAAAAGTCACATCGGAAAAATATGCTATTTCTGTCACAGTATGACAGAAAAGTCATCACTGGTGGCACCACGTGTGACAAAAAAATCACATCAAAAAACCACTCCAAAGACGGCCCAAAACAGTGAAAGATCGGCTCGGACGGCACAGAATAGCATTATAGGCACTATAAACGCATTATACGACGGTCCCAGACAGTCCCAAAATCCAATAAGCACCAAAA
Source organism: archaeon (assembly GCA_020051845.1). Lineage (GTDB taxonomy): Archaea > Nanobdellota > Nanobdellia > Woesearchaeales > ARS49 > JAGVQG01. The sequence goes on from JAGVQG010000028.1 coordinate 7,972, forward strand.
ATGGCGTAATACCTGGTATTAGACCGTATGAGCACAGTCCCAGACCATCAAAAAACCTAGATACGGCAATAGGTCCTATAAACGCATTATGTGGCTTTATGGACGATATCGTCCCTGAGGCCATCCTAAGACCTTTCAGCGGCAATCAAAATCCAAAGTGGCTAAAAACAGCGTTTAATGACGTTTTAGCGACTAAAACCAACCATGAAGACCCGGTTGAAAATACCTTCAAAGCACCCGCAGAACCAGAAGTGAGACTTCAACTGCTAAAAGTGGCAAATATGTCTGTTATGGACGCTATTAACCATAACGGCATCTTGGGAATATCCGGGAATGTGAGTGAAAATGATCGATTTGTGAAGACTAAGAAAGAAGCTGAAAACCATCAAAATCTTAGGCACTCCAGAAGGGAAAGTGAGTGTTCAGGCGGCTTTTTCCAGGGCTGGGACCCCCTAGCCCAGCCCGGAAAGGCCTGTCCGCAGCAGTCAGAGATCAGAAAAGAGCAAGATAATGCGCAAGAAAGTCCAATAACGCCAATAATGAGGCTAATAACCCCCTTGACCTTGCCAGAACAAGCGCTTCACAGTCAAAAGCACTCGAAACCATGGGGAGAACAGCAATTATGGCCGAAACCATAGCAAAAGGGTCAAAACAACCCGGACAAGGCATTAGGAACAAGGAAGTAAGAAAACACAAACCCTCCCACATAATTAGGCACAACGTAGCAAAGCTACGTGTGCCAAGGCAAAGCCTTAGGCACAACAGAGCAAGGCTCTGTGTGCCAAACCACAGGTTTAGGCACTCCATAATGAATAGTGAGCAGGAAGGCACTAAAATGGCCTGTTTGAGCCCTTCAGGGACTCGTGAGGGGCTGACCTACACAAATGCCCTTGACAAAGGAATAACGGCAATAGCGGTCAGAAGAACAACCAATACAACCAGTAAAGGCAATTAACACTTATGCACTATGAGGATGGGCTTTAATGCGCCCAAAAGGCAGTGATACCCAAGTATGAGGGATGCAAAACCAGGATCCAGAAGGCCGTTACAGCCCCCAATACCAACATCCAGACAACAAACCAGGGTCAGAATGGCTGCACAATAGGTAATAGTGAGGATGAGCGCGAAAATGACACTACAAGACAGAAATTCGTGAAAAACCAACGGAAAACAACACAAAACACCATAGTGCCTATGTGCGAAACATTTATAAATGACCCTCTAAAACCCGAAAACAGGTGGTGAACAAATGGAAATCAAAATTCTCGAAGAAAAGAAGAACAGACTCGTTTTCGCCCTCGAAGGAGACACGCACACTGTGACCAGCGCGCTGCGCACAGAGCTCGCCTCCGACGAGCACGTCAAAGCAGCGGGCTACCACATAGAGCACCCGCTCCTCGGACATCCTCAATTCATCGTCGAGACAGACGGCGCGAACCCTCGCAAGACCGTCGTAGCAGCGCTGAAGCGACTGGCGAAGACAGCCGAGAAACTCAGCGGCGATTCAGAATCAGAATTGAAATAGGTGATGACGTGACATTCGTCCGCACAAAAAAGATCGGTGGCAAACCCTACGCATACCTCGTCGAGAACCGATGGGAAGGCGGCAGGGCGCGGCAGACGGTGACAGCATATCTTGGACGTGTCCATGAGCCGCAGAAAACGACGACTGCGACGGTAGACCTTGCGCAGCAGTCTTTCAAAGGAGCCGTCGAAGCGCTGATCAACCAGGAACTCGCGAGCCACGGATTCGAGCGACGGGAGAACGGCTTCGTACGCGAAACCATCGTCGTGAACCCTTCCGACTGGAGCGTCAACAACAAGGGCAAACCCACAGTCATCAGGATGAACGAAGGATTCCTGTGCCCTCACACCCTGCAGCAGCTCACGAACTACGCCCACGACGAGAAAGACGGCAACGGAATGATGCTCGCACGACGCCTTGTGGAGGCCGGGCTCAATGTCCCGAAGGAAACCTTCGTCGCCCTGTTCGAGAAGATAAACAAAGGTGAACAACAGTGAAGGGAACGGACAACTCCGTGCCCAGGCACGTAGGCATAATACTCGACGGCAACCGACGCTTCGCAAAACGCCTTATGCTCAAACCCTGGAAGGGGCATGAGTGGGGCGCCAAGAAGATCGAACAGGTCATCAACTGGTGCCAGGAAAAAGACATCAAAGAACTCACCCTCTACGCATTCTCGGTCGAAAACTTCAACAGGCCAAAGGAGGAGTTCGACGAACTCATGCGCATATTCAAGGAAGAATGCGACAGACTGCTCTCGGACGAGCGGTTGCATTCCGAGAAAAGACTGCGCGTACGATTCATAGGACGCATATGGATGTTCCCTTCAGATCTGCAGGAACGCATCAATGCATTGCAGGAAAAGACCAAGGACAACGGCCCCTACATCCTGAACATGGCCATGGCCTATGGTGGACGCGCAGAGGTCATAGACGCGACCAAGAAGATAGCCACACTTGTCAAGGAAGGCAAGATGTCAGTGGACCAGATCAACGAAGAGACGTTCTCCAAGGGACTATACATCGAAAGCGAACCAGACCTCATAATCCGCACATCAGGCGAGCACAGGACCTCGGGCTTCCTGCTCTGGCAAGGCAGCTACGCAGAACTCCATTTCTGCCCGAAATTCTGGCCAGAATTCGAGAAAGAGGACTTGGAAGTCGCGCTCAACGACTACGCCAACAGGGAAAGACGCTTCGGGAAATAGGACAGTCCCAGAAATTCTATCGACGAGAAAACACCATAGTCCCAGGACTAGAACTATCAAAAACAGCCATTGAACATCGAAGGGAGAACTAGGTGACCTTGACATCATACTGCAAGTCATCGATCGACAGCGATAGGGTGTCATCAAGGTCCAAAGGCTCTGCAACAGGCACTGGTTCTACGGGCAGCTGCTCAGACATCAAAGGCAATTCTTTTGTCGGGGCCACGGGCTGCTGCGCTTTCTGAGCGACAGGCGCTGGCTGGGCACTCGGAAGCTGGTCCGAAGGACCTGGTCCTGCAGGCTCTGGCGTACATGCAATGACAAGCAACAGCATCAAGCAAACCGCGATCACACTACTTGGTCGCATTCAGCTCCTCCCTTGCCTGCTGGACGAACAAACCCCAGTCATGCTGCATATTCCTGAGCGCAAGAACCCTATCATCCTGGGTTTCCGCTTTCTGAATAGACTGCTTTGCCGTGTTGATACGCTTGATTGCGCCAACAGCACGGTATTCTGATACCCCCCTTTTGTGGGCGGCAGTGGCCTTGTCGATAAGTTCATCAAGGCGGAACTGAGCCATACTAAGGATATTGGCACTCAATGACTGGTAGCAAATCCTCCTATACGAACCTTCCTGCTTCAGACAGCCATTGAACGTCATCTCAGCGCCCTCCATGCCGATCAACTTCCTGAAGCAATCCTCCCGCTCGGCATCGGTCTTCTTCTGACGGCAAGGAACGGCAGCGTTAGCGACTGCCAAGCAATCCCTTGATTCAGTGCCTGACATGAGCATGCAATCCTCAGGCATGTAGGTGAGCTTGTCGGATACGTTCACATCCATGCGGCAACTGATCCTATCCTCTATCTTGTTCTGGCTGTTGCAAACAAGAGATGAAGGGTCGACGACGGCGAAATACTTGCCGTTGATCATTATGGGATCGGCAGCGATGACAATAGTCGCAAGAAGGACAAATACAACCCCGATCACCCACTTTCTCATGGTCTAAGCACAGATGAACTACTTCTTATTGATTGCTGTTGCGGAGCCAGTGATCCTTACCTCGCATCCACCAAGCAACACATAGCAATTCTTATATATCTCGTGTGCAATGCAATAGCCATGCGAAAAGAGGCGTTGGCACTCATCATTCTATTGCTAGCGCCAGCAGTATTTGCTGTCGTTGGACATGATGCAGCCCAGGTGCGTGCTGGAACGTTCGCGACAGGAAACTACATCTTCCCGCAGAACGTGACGGTAACAAACAATGCGATCATCAATGGAAACGTCGGGATAGGGACGGCGAGCCCATCCCGAACTTTCCACATCTACACAACCAACGGACAAGGCATATTGCTTGAAAGCAATGTTACAGGAAATGCAGTACTTGAACTCCAGACACACCGCACCAACGGCATGACAAGCGTGAACTTCTTAACCGACGCCGGCGGCACGGACGGTCAAATCAACTACGTACCCAATAACACCACAAATGGGCGGGCGATGCAATTCTACACCGCACAATCCGAACGCATGCGAATAGACAGCGCAGGCAACGTCGGCATCGGGGCTACTGACGTAACAACTCCTTTGGCAGGAATAGGAGGATTAACTATTAATGCATCTAGCAATTATGGAGGTAGTGGAATTTCGTTGGTTGATGTTAATACGAATAAGTATTGGCTAACATACCATTACAAAAATGATAATGGTTACTATTTTTATTATAACAATGGCGCTAGTGGATTGGATGTAATGACGTTAAAACCAAGCGGCAACGTCGGCATCGGTGACACTTCACCCGCAAGCCCACTAACTGTCGGATCGTCCCTTGAGGATGCCTCAACCATTTGGGTGCACGTGGCAGGCGGCAAAACCTATGGCATTGTCGTACGTCAAGCTGATAATACGGGAATTTGGAGTGCAGGAGCTACGTATGACTTTTATGCTGCGGGCACTGGCACTGATTATGGAACATCTTCTTCAGTACGCTGGAAGCGCAACATAACATCTATTCCTAACGCTCTTGACAAGGTCGCGAACATGCGTGGCGTTTATTATGATTGGGATGCAGCGCACGGTGGCAAGCATGGCATGGGCATGATTGCCGAAGAAGTCGGCGCTGTCGTTCCAGAAATCGTCGGTTGGGACCCTGACGCTCCAGGCTACGCCACAGGCATGGACTACGGCCATCTGACGCCGGTCCTGGTCGAAGCAGTAAAGGAGCTCAAATCCCAGAACGACGTTCTAAAGGCAGAGCTTTGCAAGAAAGACGCATCCTACAGCTGGTGCTGACTCTTTTCAGGCCCTGTATAAAGTCTCGCTTCGCTCGGCCTTGTGGACCGCTCGTGGCGAGCATCTGTTCTGGCAGTGCGACATTCTCCGGATGAGACGACCCTCTTGTCGCATTGCAGCCATAACCACAAGCCACTCACCTAAGGCCCACAAGGCTGCACTTTCTACAGAGCCTATTTTTCAGTAAGCTTTATATATCGCCCCTTTTGCCCAAGATACATCCCGAATCACTACACTGAAGCGCACCGACGGATTCTGTGCGTAGAGGGGTAGGAGGGCTCACACAATGGAAAGGAAGGAATTCGCAGAAGCATTGGCTGTAATCCGAAAGAACGGCCCGCAACGCAAGTTCGCACAGACAGTAGACCTCATAATCAACCTGAAGAACCTCGACCTCAAGCAGGCAAACCAGCAAGTGGACATCTATATCCAGCTGCCAAAAGGACGAGGAAAGATCAACAAGATCTGCGCCTTCGTGGACCCCGAAATGGCGGAGCATGCGAAAGCAAACTGCGACGTCGTCGTCATGCACGACGACTTCCCAAAGTACGCGGGCGACAAGAAGAAGATCAAGATGCTCGCTGACAGCTGCGACATATTCATAGCACAACTCAACATAATGCCGGACGTGGCAAAGACATTCGGTCGCGTCCTCGGTCCAAAGGGCAAGATGCCGAACCCCAAGGCAGGATGCGTCGTGCAACCAAACGCGAACCTCAAGATGGTCGCCGACAAGCTTCACAACACAGTGCGAGCGGCTGCCAAGACCCAGATGTGCATCAAGCTGGCGCTCGGAAAGGAGAACCAGGAAGACGCCGACATCCTCGACAACGTATTCACGGTCTACGACCAAGTTCTGCATGCTCTCCCGCAGGAAGACAACAACGTGCGAAGCGTGCTGCTCAAGCTAACGATGGGCGCGCCGGTAAAGGTCGGCGCTGTGGCGGTCGAAGAAAAGAAGGGTGAAGCCAAATGACCACAATCAAGGCCAAAAATGAGCAAACCCCACCCGGGCGCAAAACCAAGGGTTTTGCTGCCCACGTCGCACCCGCCAAGAAAGACGCTGCGAAGCGCCTTGTCCAGAAGCTCAAGGAATACAAGATAGTGGGCATGGTCAACATGGAAGGCCTGCCTGCCGCACAACTACTCACCATCAGAAAGGCCCTGCGCGGAAAGATTGAGCTATTCATGACCAAGCGCCGCATCATGAGGGTGGCGGTCGACCAAGTCAAGACCGAGATACCCGGCCTTGACAAACTTTTCGAGAACGCGGTCGGCATGCCCTGCTTCCTTTTCACACGCGAAAACCCATTCTCGCTCTACAAGACACTCAAGAAGTCAAAGAGTCCGGCACCTGCCAAGGCAGGACAGCTCGCCCCGCGAGACATAACAATACCAGCGGGACCAACGCCATTCGCGCCAGGTCCAGTCATCTCCGAACTCGCCCAACTCGGCATCAAATCAGGAGTCGAGGGTGGAAAAGTCGCTGTCAAGGCAGATTCCTTGGTCGTCTCGGAAGGAAAACCCATCTCGGCGCCGCTCGCAAGCATGCTGCTGCGCCTGAACATAATGCCGATGGAGATCGGACTCAATGTCACAGCCGTACTTGAAGGCGGCGTCGTCTACCCTTCAAGGGTACTCGACATCGACGAGAAGAAGTTCATGGCCGACCTCACAGGAGCGGCCGCAGCAGGCTTCAACCTCGCCGTGGAAGTCGTATACCTAACCAAGGACACCACAGAAGTGATAATCCAAAAGGCGTTCAGGCAAGCCAAGAGCCTCGCACTAGAGGCCAACGTGCCTGCAGACGCCGTTATCGAAGAGCTGCTGGCCAAAGGCCAACGCCAGGCAGCCGCTCTCAAATCGGAAGCAAAATTAGATTGACGTTATAGGAGGAAGGACAATGGAATACGTATACGCAGCCCTGCTAATCCACAAGGCAGGCAAGAAGGTCGACGAAGCGACTGTAAAGAAGGTGCTCGAAGCAGCGGGCTCCAAGGTCGACGACGCCCGTGTCAAGGCTCTTGTCGCAGCGCTCGAAGGCGTGAACATCGACGAAGCATGCGCGAAGGCAGCGGCGGCACCAGTGGCTGTCGCGGCAGCACCGGCTGAAGCGAAGTCCGAGAAGAAGAAGGACGAGAAGCCAGCAGTCGACGAGAAGAAAGCCGAAGCAGAAGCAGCGGCTGGACTGAGCGCACTGTTCGGTTAAGTAAGTTCGCGATCATCATTCATTTTTTTATTTTTGAATCATCATCGCGAGAGGCAACGTGAACCTTAATGCAAGAGGAGAACCCAGAACTGACAACGCAGATGGGACATCTGCAGGAAGAGATTTCTAACCTACGTAGACGGCTCTCCGAGATAAACAACGAGAAAGAAGCATTGTTCACACAGCGGCAAGACATAGGCCGCCAGATATCCAACCTCATCAAGGACGTCAAAGGCGTCCGTTCCGAGCGCGACACCCTCACGGGAGTGGTGCGCCTCAGCAAGGACGAGCGCGAGAAGCTGAATGAACAGATACGCGTCAAGATAGAGGAAGTCAAGAAACTCAAAGACGCCGAAGGCACACCTCGTGCGCAGGAAGACCCGAGACGCATCAAGCGCGAGATCGAGCGGCTTGAATTCAAGATCGAAACGGACGTCATGAGCTTCGAAAAGGAGAAACAGCTCATGAAGGTCATCAAAGAGATGAAGAAGACGCTCGCAGAAGCGGACAAGGCATTCACGGGCGTCCGCAAGATACGAGAACTATCCCACGAGATAGACGACCTCAAGGCCATCGCCAACTCCGCGCACGCCAAAGTGCAGGAAGGCGCCAAGGAAAGCCAGGCCAAGCATGAAGCACTGGTCCAGACGTCTAAGCAGATCGACGAACTCAAGGCGAAAGAAGAGGAGTTCAACAAGCAGATTACCGAGAAGAAAGCGCTAATGACACCGATAGCCGCCGAGCTCGACGCGAAGAACGCCGCACTCCAGGACCTACGCGCAAAGATGGGATTTGCCCGAGAAGAGGACAAGAAAGTCACGGCAGAGAAGCGCAAGAAGAAATTGTCAGAACTCCAAGCCGAAGTCACGGACAAGATGAAGCGCGGCGACAAGCTCACGACAGAAGACCTGCTCATAATGCAGGGACAGGAATAATTCTAGTATTTTCAACCCTGCCAGTTATAGACATCCCTGAACGCAAAGACAAATGCATCGATCATACGATCAGAGACGCGTTTCTTGCCCAATGACAGTATGACACGTTTGACAAAATCACGGAACATAGGCCTGTTGACGAACTCGGAAAGAGCATCTTCATGCTCCATCATCAAACCCTTGTCTAGAGCCTCATACATACCATATGTCATCCCCTCAAGGACCTCTTGGATCCAACGCTGCGTTATCTCTCCCCCAACATTCCCTTGCCGCACACCAGGAACAGCCTTGTCAAAGAACGGCTTGACCAACTCAAAGGCACGCTTGCCACGGGAATCCAGCTGGTCAAGAGAATGCACGCCCTGCACGAATTTCACGAAAATATCAATGTTCTCAGGAACGGCGTTGAGCTTGCCGACGACATCACGCTCTTGCGACAGAATCTGGTTCAGCATCGAATGACCCTCGGCGGCGCTCATAGACCCTGACTCGAGCTTGCGCAGGACATACTCTTCCCGTTGCAAGAAGATGAACAGGTGCTCCAGAAGCTTCCTCATGTACTCGTGCTGGACCTCGGCGTGATCAAGTACCTGCTTCGTCCTATGCAGATGCGCCATGATATGATCATGACTCAAAACCGACAAGTCATCGGCGATCGACCTATCATCATCCTCGCTCGACACCACATCATCCATCGCGTGACGGACGAGGACCCTAAGACGGCCGACATCAAGCGCGCCAGAGACAATCCTCTCCTTTTCGGCGAATGTCGCGAGATAATCATCGAAGGACTTCATCGCGCGCTCCTTCCTCCCTTTGGCATCCTTTGCCTTATCCAGAAGATCATCGAAGAATCCCATAGAAAGAACGATGCGAAGCGGATTAATAAATCATCGCTCGGATCCATCATCTTGGGCGTACGAAACGGGCCTGGCAGGATCATAAACCGTCTGCGTCTGCATAACGAGCTGAGAAAGAGGCACTTCCTCCCTGTGGCCGCGTCGTCCTGCGTACCCCGCCATGTCAGCCAGTTCCTTGTCTGTGAATTCCTGCGTCAGGACAGCCATGAACTTCAGTTGCTCCCTGAGTTGTTCCTCCAATTCAGCCTCGAGCCGCGCTTGGTCAATTTCAATCTGAAACTCTTTGGCCATACCTGCATCGACACCCGCCATGTAACGGGCGCGCTCAGAGATGCGACTCCTGACGACTTCCTGTCGAGAACCGTACAGAACCGACATTCCAAGGAAGTCAGTCTTCTCATCAGGACGCAATCCGTCGAACATCTGCAGATATTTAGCCATACAAAAAATCCTCTCGACAAGACAGGGGACGCAGCGAATGACCTGTGCTCCCTGCGGAACGCTATGGACCTTGGTTATCGGCGCGAAGAACTGCGGTTGCTTGTGCCTCTCTGACGGATAATACGCGACAACGACATCATCGAGCGCCTTGAAAATCTTCCTGTAGTCAGGACCGCGATTCGAAAGGTTGGCCTCACGAAATTGATTGAATTCACGATAACGCCGCTCATCATGCGGCTGAACAACCTTCTCAAAAAGCAGAAGTGAAAGCTCACCGGGTGACAACGGAAGAGGGGAGGAGACGAATATCTTTTGATCAGTACTAGAACCAAAAGCCCCCCTGAGCTTATTGTTGACATCTAGCTGATAGACATGTTTAGCTTGATCCATCTTCACTCACAATAAAGCACGGATAAGAAGGGATTATAGTGAAATAGGGGGTTGCGACCCCCTATGACCCCCTTCCGCGGCGCTCCTCGTCAAGCCCTCGCTTCGCTCGGTCTTGCCGCATCTCGCGCCGCGGCGA
>JAGVQG010000058.1 GCA_020051845.1 archaeon
AGAGAACTAGACTAATTGTGCAACACTGCATTTTTATTCATTCTTTTTATGGCTCATATTCACACCCATCGTGAGCAAAGCATTTATAGTGGTTATTTGCGTTTGACGAGTATGAAGAAAGTGTTCGTCGTGATGGTCTGGTTCCTGATAGTCATGGCAGTCATCATCGGAAGCCTGGCCTACATCGCTTCGACAAAGCCAGCGCCTGTGACTCCGTCTTTGAACGTCACGATACCGACGACTTACACTCTATATGTCGGCAACGGCTGCCCGCATTGCGAGATCGTCGAAAGCTACATGGCTAACAACAGCATCGAGACAAAGTTGCACATCACGCTCAAAGAAGTCTGGTACAACAAGACCAACAACGTCGAACTCGGCGAGGTGGCCAAGAAGTGCAACCTTGGCAGCAAGGTCGGCATACCATTGTTGTACGCTGACAATCAGTGCTATGTGGGCGACAAGTATATCATTGCGTTCTTCGACAAGGTGAATAAATGAAGAAATTGATGTTCGCTTTGTTCCTTTTCCTCACACTTGCGCCGTTCGCGAACGCGTTCTGTCCTGTATGCACGATAGCCGTCGCGGCAGGCGTCGGAGTCTTCCGCGAGTGGGGAATCGACGACGTACTCACAGGTCTTTGGTACGGCGCGCTTATCGTGTCGAGCATCGCCTGGTTCATAAGCTGGCTTGACAAGAAGAACATACACTTCCTCTTCCGCAAGATTCTAGTCATAGTCTCGTTCTGCGCCATCTTTGTCTGGCCTCTTTACTGGCTTGGCATAATGGGTGTCCCTGTCAATGTTGTGTTCGGCATTGACCGGCTGCTCTTCGGCATAATCATAGGCGGCATTGTCTTCCTGCTCGCGCATCCTGCGGATGCATACCTTCGCAAGATTAATGAAGGAAAGGTCGCCTTCCCGTACCAGAAGGTGGTCGTGCCGCTCGTGTTCATGATCTGTGCGACATTTATCCTTCACTACACGCTGATAATCATGGGGTGACAATATGACCAAAGATGACGATGTCAAGAGTTTGTTAGAGAAAGTCGAGAAGGCGACAAAGGAGAAGAAGCTCGATCTTTCATCCGACGAGGATCTCAGCATAGGGGTAATGAATCTCATAGGACTTGAGGAACATCTGTTCTTCACGGCCCAGAAGACAGGCAATGACAAGTACTACGAACTCCTGCACGAAGTGCGCGAGATGCGCAAGGTCATGCTCAAGAAGATAATCAAGGAATACGAAGGCGAAGTCTGGTGCGCCAGCAAGCACGTGCTTTCGGCATCCATGCGAATGATGGAGGTCGGAACAAAGGCGTTGACCAAGGGCGACAAAAAGGACGCGAAGGAATTCTTCGACGCGTCATACAACCTCTACGCCATGTTCTGGGCGCTCAACATGGGCCAGATCAAGGGAGATGGCAAGATCACCAAGGCCATAATGGAATCCTTCCACGAAGAAGGCTACAGCACAGCCAAAATCCTTCCATCGGAGGACGGCAAGCCCGGATTCATGGGAAAGATGCGTGAATTCCTCAAGAAAGCGATAGACTGCTGCAAGGAATAGACACGTTCACTTCAGGACATCTTTCGCCTTCATGTACCACATGTACATGTCAAGCTCTGCCATCGACATCCCTGCTTTTTTAGCCATGTCCTTGAATATCTGTTCAATCTCGAGGTAGTTCTTCCTCGACAGGTTCTTTGGTCGCTCTCTCAAATAACCATTCTCCAGCATCACGTTGATTATGTGCCTGTCAAGGATTGCGACACCGTCAAATCCGACATTGCGCAGGAAATGGGACGCTTCCTTGTAGCCGTAGCCTTTCACGTTCTCCTGCAGCCACTGCCTCGCCGCGATGATTCCTTCTTCTTTGATGATGATCAGAAGGGTGGCCTTGATCCCGAAATGCTTCCTGCCCTCGACGATCCTCGCTGTCTTCGTGTTGTGGAAGCGATGTTTGTGCTTGATTATGGTCTGGCAGATCCTCTTCGCAGGTAGCGAGTAGAAACCATCGAAGCCAAGCTCATTCTGGATGTTGAAAGCAGTCCTTGCTTTCGAATTCGCCGTGAGAAGGCAGAAGCAAAGCTCGCTGAACCACTCTTTCTCCCCTTTCTTGTTCAGCCGCGCGAACTCCTCGAGCCGCGCGTCGATACGACGGCCGATCTCGCTCTTCTTGAGCCGCTTCAGTTCATTGATCAGTGTCATCTTGAACTTCTCACCCCGATCCTGTTGCAGTGCGCTTTGATCGGGCAGATGCTGCATTTCGGGCTTGTCGGCCTGCACAGATGCTGGCCGAATGCCACAAGTATGCTGTTGAACGTCGTCCAATACTTCTTCGGCAGTTTCTTCCGCAAAGCCATCTCGGTCTCGAACGGATTCTTCGTCTTGAGATAGCCTAGGCGGTTGGTTATCCTGTGCACGTGCACATCGACGCATATCGCGGGTTTGTCGAACGCGATCGCAACGACAAGATTCGCGGTCTTCCTTCCCACGCCAGGGAGTTCGAGCAGTTCCTCGACAGTCGAAGGAATGATTCCATTGAACTTCTCTTTGAGAGCGTGCGGAAGCATCTTGAGGTGTTTCGCTTTTGTGTGATAGAAACCCACAGGGAAGATCAGGCGCTCAATCGTCTTTTTGTCAAGACGTTCGAGATCCTTCGGCGTGTTCACTTTCCCGAAAAGTTTCTTGCACGCAGCGGCGGTCGTCGCGTCATTCGTCCTAGCTGAGAGAATCGTCGCCACCAATATCTTGAAAGGGTCGTTCGTCTGTATCTTCACCAGGTCGACGACAGGCACGTGATAGTGCTCCACCTCGCGTTTGAGGATTTTGTAGATAGCGTCGATATCGACAGGTTTCATGTTGTGATTGTCGGCGTCACGACTTATAAAATATCACTTAATGAACCCGCCCTTCTGCAGGTTCCACAGCCGCTTGTAGATGCCATCCTGTTTGACGAGTTCATCGTGCTTGCCGAGTTGGACGACACTGCCTTTATCCATCACGGCGATCACATCCGCGCTCAGTATGGTCGAGAGTCTGTGGGCTATCATTATCGTGGTGCGGCCTTTCATCAGCTCCTTCAAGTCGGCTTGGATCTCGTGTTCGGTCTGGCTGTCAAGGGCACTCGTAGCCTCATCAAGCACAAGGATCCTCTTGTCCGCAAGGATGGCGCGGGCGATTCCCACTCGTTGGCGCTCGCCTCCGCTCAGCTTGATGCCTCGTTCTCCTACGCGCGTGCGCTCTTTCTTCGGCAGACGCGCCACAAGTCGGTCTAGCTGGGCGAACTTCATGGCACGCACGACATCCTTCCTGGATGCCTTGCGATTGCTGAAAGCTATGTTGTTGAACAGCGTGTCATTGAACAGCACGGAATCCTGCGGCACGATGGCCATGGCGCCGCGTAAAGATTCTTGCTTCACGTCGCGTATATCCTGGCCATCGATGGTGATGCTGCCTTCGTTAACGTCATAAAGCCTGTAAAGCAGCTTGGTGATGGTCGTCTTGCCGCCACCGCTTGGGCCAACGACTGCGAGTTTTGTCCCGGGCTCCAAGACAAGGGTCACCTTTTCCACAACGCGCCTGTTCTTGTAAGCGAAAGTCACCTTGTCGAAAACGATACAGCCCTTCTTTATGATGAGGTCCTTGGCTTTTGGTCTGTCCTTGACCTCCTGCTCTATCTTCAGGTATGGGAAGAGGGATTGGAAGTTAGACATCGCCTCGAACAGACGCCTCACGCTCCAGCTCATGCTGTGCAGTTGCACGAAAAGCTGCGCCACGGTGGCATAGATGAAGACAAGAGTGCCGATCGTCATGGTGCCTTTGAGCACCTGTCGCAGCGGAAGCAAGACCACCAGCATGATTCCGAGACCTTTGATGGCATTGTGACCGCCGTTAAGCCAGCGCCAGAAATCCCAGTTCCGCAGAGTCTTCTTCCTAGTGTCATCGATGACAGAATCGAAACTCGATACAACGGCAGACTCCTTGCCGAAGTACTTGACGCTCTCGATGTTCGTGAACATGTCGCTCACGAACGCCTTCTCGGCGTCCTCAGCGTTGTTGACTGCGACAGTATGTGGCTGTTGCCACCTGTTGATGATGAGTGCGTAAACGATGAAAGTCAGAGCAGTCATCACAACGACGACGCTTGTGATCTTCTCGAACTGGAATATCACAATGCCTGTCGCCATGGTCTGTACCACTATAGGTATCATGCTGAAGAGCAAAGTGTCTGTCATCGCCTCCAGGGCGCCTGCTCCGCGCAGCAACCTGCTGATTAGTGCGCCTGTCCTGTGCGACGCGTGGAAACTATGCGAGAGCCGCACTATATGCGCAGTATTTGTTTAGCTGATTTGTGCTTGTTCTGATTCGTATTACGAATGTATGGTCTGGAGTAGCGAAATGCATTTATATTTAATATATATCTGATATATA
>JAGVQG010000033.1 GCA_020051845.1 archaeon
TGCAAAGTCTGGGCATACCAACGACTCAAACGCTACGGAGAAACATAAATCACATCACACAGTCAAAACTTCGAACGAGTTATGCAACACGGCATATTAGAATTGTAACTGGAAACGCATGTTGGTTAAAAGAGGGCTTGCACTCATCTTACTTGTAGCTATTACCAGTATTATCGCCAGCACCGCGGTTCTAGGCGTTCTATCCTGCGCAGTCAGGCAAAGCGCGTGCAGCGGCAGTGAAGTGAAGCTTCTTGGCATGAACGCCACGAGCGACACCCACGCCGAGCTCGCCAACCAATCAAGCGCGGATTACCCTTTCTATGTATGTTGCAAGGATAGCACCGACGTTGCCACCATCGCAAGCACCTGCACCGGAAGCAGCACCACATTCCTGAGGCTCAGCGGAGCGACAGACGCCCACGTGGAGAAAGGCACCCTTTCGAACGTCGACTATCCCAACAGGCAGTGCATCTCATCGGGCACGGCCACTTTCAACTGCGACTACCAATCTTCATGCTCAGGCAACCAGGCATGCCTGCTTTCCATCTCTGCTGATACCGACGCGCACGTCGGCAACTGCAGCGCCTACTCAACGCAGGTTTGCTGCAACATGACCTACACCAATACCGCTCCGTCGATAACAAGCGTCTCTGACGCTCCTGATCCTGTCAAGGGCGGTGCGACAGTCACACTCACACCTGCGGGGATTTCCGATGATGAAAGCAATTCCTTGACATTGTACTGCAGCGACAACAGCCTGCCGACGTCAGGAAATGACAAGTGCACAGGCGGCACACGCACAGGCGGCTCGCCCTACAGCTTCACCTGCACCTTCGCTGCCGAGACAGACGACACTTCGCACACGGTCTATTGCCGCGTCTATGACGGCGAGTATTACAGCGGTGCTGTCAGCACATCCTACACCACAGACAGCACGCCTCCTGCGGCAGTCACTATCGGCAACGTCGACGGAGATTCCTCCTCACCATACTGGGACACTAGCAACAACAGCCAGACCATCATCCAATCAAACAGACCCGATAGCGGCATGTTGTGCAGATGGAGCACATCAGACCAGGTATACAGCGCGATAAGCGGTGACAATGAGTGCAGTGTCGGTGACAACAGTGTGAGCTGCAATCTCGGCTTAGTCGGCCAGACATCAAGCATATCACGCTATATCTCATGCAAGGACGCTGTAGGCAATGAACAATCCACCGGCCAGAACACAGACGTGACGTTCGGCGTCGACTGGACAGAACCCACCACATCAGTTAGCGGCTATGGAAGTTATTATCTCCCTGGCAAACAAGTGCAGTTCCACGAGGCAGACAACACAGGCACGCCATCCACGATTCTTACCTGGCATTGCGAACCGACAGTCGGTTGTACTCCAGCCACAGAGATAGACAATCTTGAGAATGTCTCGTTCAGCACACGCGGCACGAATTACCTGCGCTGGTTCTCGAAGGACGCTGCCCAGAACCAGCAGCCGACACAGACAATAAGTGTTGAGATCAACAGCCTGCCTGTCATCGCGAATGGAGACATGCAGTATGGCATCGGAGGAGCGCCATATACGGGCAAGAACGGACAACGCATTTACTTCTATTGCGATGGCACTGACGCGAACGGCGCTGTCGACGGCAACTCCGGCTACAGCGCGAAGATCTGGCTCAAACATCAGGGAGAACCGAGCTGGATTGTCAGCGGCTCGACCATGACCTGGAGCGCAATCGACGGTAGGTTCTTCTTCGACCACCTGCTCGACGAAAGCGACGACATCTACAACAAGATCTATGACATGACCTGTGAGATCACCGATAACCTGGGCGAGAAGGCGAACAACACCAAGGCATCGATATTCACTGTCATCAACACGCCGCCTTACGGCGACAACATATACGTCAGCAATGCGAGCGCACAGAAGTATTCGAATATCAGATGGTATTGCAGCGGCGCTGACGCCGACATCCCGACACATCAGGAAAGCACCCTCACCGCGCACTTCTGGCTCCGCACTCAAGGAGCAGGCAGCTGGAACCGGCTCGAGGACGTCCCGATGGCCTGGGATGGAACTGATCACTATGTCGATTACCAAGTCGTGGACAACGGCGGACAGCACTATGATGCCCAATGCCAGTTCAACGACGGAGTCGACGCATCCACGCTCTACCAGGAATTCCAGACAGAATACATCACGGCTGACGACTGGGACCACGACGGCGTCTCTGACGCGACTGACAGGATCGGCGGTACTGGCGGCAACATGAATGCGTCCGGTTCTGTATCACTGCTGGTCGGCGGCTCACAGGTGAACACTTCCACAGGCGTGCAGACTGTCACGTTGAAGGACAACGGCGACGACAAGGTGCTTGTCCAATTCTTGTACAACTTCACCAACTCGACCATCGACACCCCACTAGTCCTGATCAACCGAACTCTCGTCAACGGCAGATCCGCCATCCTGATCAATGGTCTTGATGGTGTGAACAAGACGATCAACCTGCCGAAAGTGACAGGCTCGAGCAGGATCTGCGTGAAGAACTCCGGGATTTCCAGCTTCTCCGATATAAGTGCCAATTGCAATGCCGGCGACGAGACTATCTTCGACCCCTGCAACGGCCAGACCATCGGTGGCATCCGCTGCACTGACATGGGCACCTACTTCAAGATTGACGGCCTGACGCACTCAGCAGCTACCGAGTTCGGCACATCACGACTTTCCATATGGAGTGAAGCCACGCTCATGCAGCCTCTGCAACTGATAGCGTTCAAGGCCAACTATTCGAACATATCCAGCGGCGACCCCATCACGGACGGCAACTGCCAGATATGGTTCACCGACACAGGATGGACGAACATGAACTATGTCGCGCCGCTCTGGAATTACACCAAGACCTTCTCATCAGAAGCCAACTACCTATGGAAGGTCAACTGCACCTCGCCGACATTCGACCACCTGAACGTCAGTGACACGGTCGGAATATTCTATCCTGCTTACGTGCCTGAGTTCGGAACCTGGGCGCTTCTATTGGCTCTCGGCGTGGTCGCCGCAGGCCTCACGCAGATGCGTGGCAAGAGCTTGAAGAGGAAGTGAATATCGTGGCACATCCTGCCAGAAGCACGACAAAACTTGTCCTTTCTCTGATTCTCGTCACCCTTACAAGCACGATCGTCTTTGCTGTCGTCGGCCATGACGCGCCTGCGATCCGGCCAGGCACTTTCGCGACAGGTAATTACGTCTTCCCACAGAACGTGACAATCACTAACAATGCAATAGTCAATGGCAATGTCGGAATCGGGACAGTGAGCCCAACAGCCAGAATTCAAGGATATGTCGATGCGAACTGGGACAGCACCAACTTCGCGTTCACATTCCAGAACAATGAAACTCAAGGAGCTTATGGCAATACTTTTTTGGTTAAAGGAGGCTCTAACGATGTTGTGCCTAGCACGTTCCAAGTCCAGGATTTCTCAGGAAATGTCGATTTCACAGTTCGTGGCGACGGAAACGTAGGCATCGGGACGGCGAGTCCTGTGGTAAAGATGGATGTTCGTGATGGCAATATCACATCGTATAAGACCTCTGCGGACACGACAGGAATACAAGGTGATCAGATCCAGATCAGGACTGGATCAGGCATACTTGGCGCAATATCTGGAATCAGCCAAGGTAGTGGTGGACCGGGTGGTTTTGGTGGAGCGCTTCAACTATACAGCAAAGTGGATAATGGGGCGACTACAGAACGCATGCGCATAGACTACTTAGGCAACGTCGGCATCGGGACTACGAGTCCGGGTAGTAAACTTGATGTCAATGGAACAATCACGGTGGCTTCAATTGGCTCGATTGCGGGCGTAATCGCTGGCAGCGGCGGTTCTTCAACCAATCTTGTTTGGGGTGGTTCTAGGACACTAAGTTTGGGCAGCAGTGCGACATACACATATTCTTTCCCAGGTAATAGTATTATTGATGTAATGGATGGCGCTGGAAATTCGCGACTAGTGTCGTTAAGGTATGATGCAACGCTTCAACAACTTGACACTGGCGTACAAAGCATTATAGTCATATCCAATTCCCCTTCAGCAGGTCAAGTTGGTATCTACAAAGCAGTTAATTCATGGACGTTCGAACTAAGAACGGGATCATCATGGACTGGTAATCTGGCATTTAACGTAAGGTGATTTGTCTTTTCATTAATATTTTAACTCTACAATCTTGAAATAGTCTGTTCTCTTCTTCTCGTCATATGGATGCGGAAGAGACATCTGGCGTCATTGTGTTCTTCGGATTAGGCATTGGCGTAGGTGCATGGTTCGTTTATATGGGCATCAAGAACCTCGCGATGAAGCGCTTGATCGAGGACATTCCGACGTCAAAAGTAAGATGAGGTAGCGTTGTCATAAGTGGTCTATCCATAGGCTACGTGTGCTCGAACTCTGCTGGCGCGTTGAGCTATGGTGCATCATGCACTACATCTCGATTAGATACAAGAAGAACATCAGGAACCTCGAACTCGATCCAAGCAAAGTATTCCAGCTCAAGCCAGTGTCATTCGATTGGAAAGAGACCAACAAGACTGACTTTGGCTTGATTGCTGAAGATGTCGAGAAAATATATCCACAACTAATCTCTTATAACAAGGATAGCCAGCCCGAAGCGATGAGGTATGATGTCATGTCTGTCTTGTTGCTAGAACAGATGAGACAACTCAAATCCCATAACGACGCACTCAAGGCCGTCGTCTGCAAGGATCATCCTGAAGCGTCAATCTGTGTGCGTTGAAGGTTCTCACTGCGCAACGACCGCCTTCATCGGTTCAGCATGCAGATGCAGTTGTCCTGCCCGCATCCGATCTTCCTGCGCCGATATCCAACGAAGGATCATCCCCGTGCATAATCTGACTTCTGCGTCAGTCAAGTCGCGGTAGAATGGTATCCTGTGCCATTTGAACAAGCATTTCCTGCAGCAGGTGGCGGTTGCGTGCTGGGCGATGAAAACAGGATGCCCGTGATAGGGCGTCTGTTTAGTGTCGTGTTCTACAGTCTTAGACAGCCTCTCCCGCACCAACTTCTCGGCATGCTCGCGTATCAAAGGCCATCCGTACTTCTCTAGCTGCAAAAGCTCCATCTGCCCTAGCTCGAAAGAACGGCGGAAATCATTGGCTTTGAGCTTGAGCATCGGGTCTGAGTTGCGCATTATGTTGGTCCACATGCCTCTAATGAAGGATACGCGCATTATAAACGCCACGAGAGTATGTCCAGTGGGGAGTGGCTATTTGATGAATCTGACTCCTTTCTTGTTCTTGAACGCCTTGTCGCCTGTCAAAAACATCAATCCTTGTGCCAATGAATGCATATAACCGACACAGTCAAAGAAAGATAGATTTTCTTGGGCGAAGTCTGTGCGGTAACGGATTGCATCCATCAACGTTTGAGTCTCGACACGCACAGCATACGACTCGAATTTCTTCAACCAATAGTCAGCGGTTGTCCTGCCGTGGCGTCGGTACAGCAAGCCGTAGAACTCGGCAAGAGTTATGTCTGTTATGACGAAATCATCGTTCAGCAACGCAGAGAACACAGGATTGCAATTGTGTATTTCTACCAAAGCATATGTGTCGAGACAGTCCATCAGTACTTGCTCTCCATCAAAGCGCGCAGTTGCTTGATGTCCGCACGGCCTATCTTCTTTCCCTTGAACGCACCGAAGAGTTCCTTGAGCGGGTTCTCTTTCCTTGCGATGTCCACTATGATTTCGTCGTCCGCTTCTACACCAAGACGTTCCAGTTCGGATTTTGGCAATATTATACCTACCGAATTGCCCCATTTGCGCGTCTTGCATATTATCAAGTCCATCACTCCAGCAACTACGTTTATACATTTAGTATAAACAATTATACACTTAGTATAATATAAACCTTTCGGTCCATCACGGAGCTTGAGCCGGAAATCTGACATTCAAAGACAGAAACACGCACGCTTGAAAAATCCCACGAGCGCCTGTCCAGTGGGAAGTGACAATCCTTTTATAGTACGGAATCCTCGTCAGAGACAGGGAGGAGTATCATGAAAATCGGTGTCGTAATCGTCGTAGTTGGTATTATTGTCCTGTTATTGATCTCCGGATGTGGTTCGCAGCCATCGTCGGAAGACTCGAAAACCACGACAAGTGATAAGACAACGACGAAGAGCACGGATACCACCTCAGATGAATCTACAAGCACGACCTGTGCTGACGAACCGAGCAAGTGCGCTGACCAAAGCGGATTGCAGGCCCTTTCCCAACAAGCCAATCCTACGTCTGTCTGCGATACCCCTAAGCACTCTGGCTGGAAGCAGATTTGCCTGGCAATCGTGAACAAGGATATCAAGCGCTGCGACAGGTTCACCGATCCTGACGATGAGCACATGGTGCCTCAGCACATGCAGGCGCTTTGCCGAATTTACGTCATCGCTGCGATGAAGAAAGCATCCCTGTGTGAAAGCGAGAACGTGGCTACGCCTGGCGACGACAAGGCAACGGGCACAAAAGATTGCTATGCTGCGGTCGCGATGATCAGCCGCGACAAGTCCCTCTGCGCAAAGACCGATGACAAGGCGATTTGTGAATACGATTACAGCATCGGCACAGGAAAGATAGCTCTCGCCGACTGCAAGAAGGATGACCGGCTGTGCATCACAGAATACGCCTGGCGCCACAATTACAAGGCCGCATGCGACAAGCTCGACGGATTTTTCAAGGTCGGTTGTCTGGCAAGTATCAGCGGCGATGCCCAATCGTGCAGGCAATTCAGTGGTGACGTCGATGAATGGTATTACTGCGACAACCTTGCCCACTACAAATTATTGATGCCTGCGCCAAGCGTCTTTGACTTCAGCTATTGCAAGACGATACACACTTGCTACAGAAGGGTCATGCCTGAGTTTGCGGCCATGATCGCGGAGAAGTGACACCTTGAAGCGCGCCCTCCTCGCGGCATTGCTCATCCTTATCGTCGCGCCTACGACATTGGCGACCATAAGCAACGAGACCTGCTATAACCAGTGCGCTGCCTGGAAGTTCTACTTCCAGAATGACCTATGTTGGGCCTGGTTCGAGGAGCAGTGCGTGATGGATGAAGAAGACGTCCTTGACACCGCGGTCAATTTCATGATGGACATGAGCGAGGGAACGGCAGGCATCGACACCATAGCCACGGCATTCCACTGCGCAGAACTGATAGACGGCTGTCTCGCCCCGATCCTCAGGACCTGCAGGCAGAATTGCGCAGAGCGCACCGGAAGATACGCCCCTAATCTCGACGTTATAGAGACTTTCTACGGAAGGAACAATCCCGGCATCTTCTATAACGAAGACACTCACAAGCTCCATCTGGTCGTCACAAATGACGGCCTGAGCTACGCCAAGCCCGTCTCGGTCACTGTCAAGGCAGGATCGACCCTGAGCCATGACAAGCAGATCCGCCAATGGACGACCGTGTTCTCAGGGCAGACTCCAGGCATGGTGCCGATGGACGCGACAATACAGCCAGTCGGATCGAAGAACACCTGGGAGCAGACCATCGACTGGACAGCCGTGCCGGATGCCTACAATGAGGTGCGCATAATCGTCGATTCAGAGAACCTGGTCGAAGAAGGCGGCGAGTCGGACAACTCATACACTCAGGTGATCGACCTGCTGCCGACAGTGGCAGACATCAATATCGACCACACGACCAAGACGCAGAACGACCTGTTCCTTGAACAGGCGACAGTCACTGTCTTCCTGAAGAACGGCGGTGACGAGACAGGCGATTACCGGCTGAAGATATACAAACAGAGCGTAAAGCCCGAGAACTTCGTGATGCAAGAGACAGGCACCATGACCGGTCATTCGCAGAAGAGCCAGGACTTCGACTTTGATCTTACGTCAGATAATGCGAGCATCCATGGAACGACGCTATCATACTACGCCGTGATCGAGAAGGATGGGGTGGAAGTGGACAGGCAATGGTTCTACCTCAAGTCATATGCTGGTTTCATCAAAGGCCACGTTGTCGATTCCATAGGCAGGCCGCTACAGGGCGCACACGTGTGCACCAATACTCAGCAATGCGCGGACACGGACAGCAATGGCCGCTATTCGATAAGGAACCTCCGGCTGACGCAATATGACTACACAGTCACCGCGTCCCATACTTCCATCGACAAGAAGTCGTCACAACACGTGACCCTGACCATTGACAGGAAGAAGACATCGCAGGACGGGCTCGAGGCCTATGATGTCGACTTCGTCCTCGGCAGCACCCCTGGAAAACTCACGATAGACTGCACTGGCGCGATGGGCGAGATGGATTATTTCGTGACAAGCGCGGACGCCGCCTACTCCGGATCATCCACTATCCCTGCCCACATAACAAGCATGATGCCTGGCAGCTACAACGTGACATTGATCAAGCGTGGCGTCGCTGCCACGACAGGAAAGATAGATATCACGGCCGGCGCTGACGCCCGCCTGCAATTGGATTGCTCAGGCACGTCTCCGCAGGCGGCCTATGATTATGCTGTGACCGCTCCGACGCTTGCCTGGAACGTCACGGTCGAAGGTCTGCCTGGCGCTGTTTCCATATCAAGGAATGGAAAGGTCATCATTGCCTACACCCGCGTGCCTGGAAAGTTCGACAAGAGCAGGCTCTACGCCTTCGATAATGATGGCAAGCAACTATGGACGATACAGCTCCCGTCGACCAAGGGCCAGGACCGGACTTGGGTCGGAACATCCGATGACGGCAAGAGGACCCTGCTTTGCATTGTTGAGCCTGAGACGACCATGGCGCACATCTACGACGACAAAGGCCAGGAGGTCGCCAGCGCCGACATGGGCGATCATAGCGCGTCCGTATGCGTCTTCTCGCCCGATGGACAATACGCCTACGCCTCAGGTCTGCGGGACGGCATGCTCAAGGAGATAAGCGGCGGCGATGTCACCAATCGCGAAGGCAGCGCAGAAGGGCTCTACACCCAGGACGCTGAGTTCTTCGACGAAGCATTGCGCCCGAACATGGTGCTGAGCTCCTGCGACGGCGGATTGTGCGAGATGTCCTTTGACAGGACTGTGCAACGCACTTTCGCGACCAAGTATCCTATTGTGGCTTCACAGACGGCGTTGCGCCACAAGACAGCCATAGCAACGAAGGAAGGGATCGACTTCTATGACGGAACCAGCAAAAGCTGGACTGTGCCAATAGAGGACTATCCCTACAAGCTCAGCATCTCGCCGGCAGGCGGTTTTGTCGCGTTGATGCAACACAACCCCACGAATGCGTTCAAGGTCTACGCCAACGGCAAGGACATCACGCCGCCGTACAAGATCTCGATGACCGCCTTCAACTTCAGGTTCACTGACATTGGACTCTACGCGATCACCGGAAAGACCAATGCACTCAACCTCTACGTCTTCGGCAAGCCTCAAGAAAAAGACGGCAAGACCGGCAAAGAAGGGAAGAATGACGGGAAGACCGGCAAGGACCCGACAAAGCCAGGCTCCACAGGAACATCAAGACCAAGCGCGGGCGATAAGCCGACGGCAGAACAATCCGAGAAGCCAGGCATTGTCTCAAGGATCGTTGATTGGTTCAAGGACTTGCTAGGGATTGGTGGCTGAATCTAAGAAGTCGTGACTCCGTCCCGCCCCCTCAGATAAATCCGACTGTGGTCGGATAATATGACGGGTCGACTCGTAAACTCGCCGCCCCCTCAGAGATTTGAACTCTGGTCTGAGCCTTTCTGCGATTGATATCGCCGCAGGGCCCCGTACTATCCAAGCTATACTAAGAGGGCTTGTTGAGTCTCTTCCATCGAGGCCCTTTAAAAA
>JAGVQG010000057.1 GCA_020051845.1 archaeon
CATGCAAAGTCTGGGCATACCAACGACTCAAACGCTACGGAGAAACATAAATCACATCACACAGTCAAAACTTCGAACGAGTTATGCAACACGGCAATTCAGAATAGAGTTCTGATTGGATGGTGTCCGCGTCTGTCAAGTCTTCACTCATTTCATTTTCCAGGACTGTTCAGAGATTCAGTCCCTTCCTCTTCGCCCGTTCGATGGAGGCTTTCTTGAAAGCTACGAATTCCTCGATGAACTTGGAATTTTTGTGGGCCTCTAGGGCGGCGTCGAGCGCGCTGAACTCGTTGTTTTTCTTCTTGTTCTTCGGCCTACGTTTATCGCCGTCTTTTGCGCTCCTGCTTTCTATCAGCCGACGCAGGGTCAGCCGCGCTTCCATCTCCGGTTCCCTGTCGAAGTCCGGATTGTTGTCGAAGAATCTCTTGATCCCTTTCCTGTTCAGTCCGAAGCGCAGGTCGCGCACTGTTCCTTTCATGTAGTCGGCTATCGTGAATGGCGGCACGTCGCGCGCTATGCCCAGGTTTGCCACGACGTATGATAGCGTGCCTATTTCGACGAACCTGTCGACCTTGACGGCTCCTGCGAGAGCCGCGTAGGGATGCATCACCACGTGTCCTGCGAGCTTGCTACCTGAGCCGACGTGCGCGTTGCGCATCAGATGGCAGTCGTGCGCTATGTGGGTGTGGTCCTGTATGTCCACGTGATCATCGAGCGTGGTGGTGTGGTCTTTGGACTCTTTCTTGAGCGTGCCTCTCGAGATTCTGCATCCTTCTTTGACGATGCATTCCTTTCCGAGGATGGTGTATGTGGGGCCGACAGTGGTCTTCCCTTTCTCTTCAGGATTTTGTCGCAGGTATTCCCTGACTTTCCTCAGTTCGGCTTGCCAGGTGTTGTCCTGTGGGTGGACGCCGATCTCGCAGTTGTACAGTTGCGTTCCGTCGCCTATTTGGGTCCAATAGAATATCGTGGTGTTAGGGCCGATGAATGCGTCGTAGCCGATCTTGATGTTGTTGCCCAGCGCCGCGTTTATGCCGAGCTGTGATTCATTCCCTATGGTGACCGGTCCGCTGTAGGGCAGGCCTTTCTGGCGCATGCAATTGATCTTGGATTGCGCGTCTATGGTGACGTTCTCTCCGATGTCCACAGGGAAGCCGTCGGCACGGATGATGCATTGCGAGTCGATGCTGGTGCCTCGTCTGATGCGCAGTTCAGAATCAGCGCCCTCGCCGCCCCAGAGCTCGGTGTTGTGGCCGAGTATGACTCCTGCCTCGATGCGTATGTTGCCGCACAGGTAGACCACGCCGTTGATGCGGACGTCTTTGTCAACGCCCGCGGGCAGGGGGTCGCCGGGATGGTAGGCCTTAAGCTGTCGTGTGCGGTCTATGTCAGAATCGTAAACTCCGCTGGCAACCATAATACTACTGTGAAGTGATTAAGCGAATAATAACCTTTCGTATATGAGATGCATTTCAAGCTTAATGTCCATAACCTTTAAAAAGGGACCGTCGGCTGGTGACTTTAGAGAAACAGGGGGAATTTCACATGGGAAACCAAGTCCAACCGATATTCATACTGCCCGAAGGCACGCAACGCACGACAGGCAGGAACGCGCAGCGCAACAACATAATGGCGGCCAAGCTTGTCGCTGAGACCGTCCGCACCACTCTTGGTCCCAAGGGCATGGACAAGATGATCGTCGACTCGCTCGGCGACATCACGGTCACCAATGACGGCGTCACGATCCTGGAAGAGATGAAGATCGAGCATCCTGCTGCGAAGATGCTTGTCGAGATCGCCAAGACCCAGGAGAACGAGGTCGGCGACGGGACCACGACCGCTGTCGTCATCGCAGGCGAACTGCTCCGTCTCGCAGAGGAATTGCTCGACAAGGATGTCCATCCGACAGTCATCGCGCGCGGTTATCGTCTCGCGGCAGAGAAGTCATTGCAGGTCCTCAACGCCATGGCCGAAGAAGTCACCGAGAAGGAAGAGATCGTCCTCAAGAAGATCGCGGGCACCGCGATCACAGGCAAGGGCGCCGAGATCGCCAAGGATCATCTTGCAGCCATAGCTGTCGAGGCCGTGCGCCGCGTGGCTGACCACGTGGACGGCGAGTGGCGCTTCGACAAGGAGAACATCAAGCTCGAGAAGAAGGTGGGCGGCTCTGTCGAGGACACGCAGCTGATCGACGGTCTCGTCATCGAGAAGGAGGCAGTCCATCCTTCGATGCCAAAGCACGTTCAAGACGCCAAGATCGCGCTCATCGACGCGGCCATTGAGATCAAGGACACCGAGATCGACGCCAAGATAGAGATAACAGACCCGTCCCAGATGCAGGGCTTCCTCGACCAGGAAGAGCGCATGATCCGGACCATGGTCGACAAGATCATAAAGTCGGGCGCGAACGTCGTCTTCTGCCAGAAGGGCATTGACGACATCGCGCAGCACTTCCTCGCAAAGGCCGGCGTCTACGCTGCCCGTCGCGTTAAGAAGAGTGACATGGAGGCTCTTGCACGTGCTACCGGCGCGACGATCGTCAGCAACCTCGATGACCTGACAGCCAAGGACCTTGGCAAGGCAGGCGCTGTCGAGGAGCGCAAGATCGGCAGTGACGAGCTGACCTATGTCACCGGCTGCAAGAATCCCAAGAGCATAACGATACTTGTGCGCGGTGGCACAGAGCATGTCGTGGCAGAAGCCAGGCGCGCCATGACCGACGCTGTCGGCGATGTCGCGGCGTCATTGCGCACCGGTAAGATAGTCGCCGGCGCAGGCGCCTGCGAGATAGAGCTTGCCAAGGAGCTGCGCAAGTTCAGCGAGTCTTTGGAAGGCCGCGAGCAGCTTGCCGTCATGTCGTTTGCCGAGGCCATGGAAGTGATTCCACGGACGCTCGCAGAGAACGCAGGACTCGATCCGATCGATTGCATCACTGAATTGAAAGCCGCCCACGACAAGAAGCAGAAGTGGGCAGGCATCAATGTCTTCACAGGAAAGGTCATGGACGCATGGAAAGCGGGCGTGCTCGAGCCTTTGAAGATCAAGACCCAGGCCATAAGCAGCGCTGCCGAGGTCGCGCAGATGATCCTGCGAATCGACGACGTCATCGCAGGCGGTTCTGCACGGGGCGGCATGCCTCCTGGTGGAATGGGCGGCATGCCTCCGATGGATATGTGATCGGGATATGTACGAGAATAAATTCCCGTCCGCTCCGGACGAAGTTCCCACGGTCTTCGATGTCAATGACGACCGTCATGTCCACTATAACTACCACGATGGACCGAAAAAGTTCTATCTTTTCTTCAACAGGGAATCAGGCATATTAAGGATATCGTCGAGCTTGCATGCATTGGAGCAGTTGGCCGAGATCGAGAGCGGCGTCAAGAAGGATGGGATAGTCCGGTTGCTTCTTCCGCCTAACAACAAGGAGTTAAGCTTGGTCGACGTGAGAGAGATGAGATATCGCTCGACAGCGGAAACCAATCTGAAAGGCGGCGATTATCGTTCATCCGGCGTCAATCCGGGTTAGTCGTGTTTTGTTTGTCTGTCACCAAACCTTTATAAATCCCGCCGAGTTAGGCTCGCTATAGAAAAAGGGTGATGTTATGGCCGATGATGATGCTCAATGGTCTGCTCCGCAGGAAGAATACGAACTTGTTCCTTACAAGGAGATCAACGAACTCAAGGATGAATTGCACAAGCTGAAGGATTATCCTATCCCTAGCAGCAAGAAGCTCCAGGTGACGATGGACGAGCTCGCTTTGAAGCTCGACCGCATGACTGCTATTCTTGAGGAAGCGAGCCATGAGTTGCACGCCGAGGAAGGCGGCATGACTTTCCAGGAGAAGATGAGGCCTCTTCTCGAGAAGATGAACAAGATCCTCGAGCAGAACAGCGAGATCGCGAAGGGCATCGTTGCCGTGGCCGATCTTGTCGAGGAACTCAAGGGCCGCCTTGAATCGGGTTTCATGGTGAAGGAGAATGTCTCTCCAGGCTTTATGCCGCAGGAGCAGAGCGTCGCGCAGATGGCGCCGCCGTCCATGCAGTCTATGCCTGAGATGGGTTCGATGGGACCTCCTATGGGTTCGCCCATGGGCCAGCAGCCGCAGCCGTTGCCTGGCGTGATGCCTCCGCCCCCTCCTAAGAAAAAAGGATTTTTCTGATCATGGCAGTTGATCCGCAAAAGGCGTTGTTGTACAAACGCTATCTGGCGAAGTCCGCCAAGCGCATGCTCGACAGGGACGTGGCGCGCGAGCGTCTGCAGGCGCAGATCGATGAGCTACGCAAGATAGACTCCAAAGGTATGCAGGCGAAGATCGATGAATTGGAGCGCCGCATCGCCGATGCCGTGAGCCGCGAGACCACTTTGCGCACGCACCACCAGATGGAGGACTTGTTCCATCGCAAGCTGCGTGACCGCATGTCGGAATTGGAAGGCAGGATCGACAAGTATCTCAAGACACGCGAGAGCAGGTTGCAGCGCATCACAGAGCTTGAGGAGAAGATCGCAGGCCGGCTTTCGAACAAGAACGAGATGGTCGAGGCATTGCGGATCGAGATAGTCCAGCTCGAGAAGATGTCGCAGGAGCTCGAGGGCGAGCCGAAGTCGGCCAAGAAGCTGAATAAAATACAGGATAAAATCAAGTCATTGAAGAAAGACATCGAAGCGAAGGCCGCTTCCTGAGCGATGTCGATTATTCTTAGATGTCCTTCGCCATTATCGTGCGTCTGCCGTTGGCTTCTGCGCGCTTGACAGCGTCCTTCACCATCTGTTCTACCTTCTGGTCGAGCGCGTCCGCGAAGTCTCCACCGACATTGATCTCGCCCACGATTTCCTTGATCTTAGATTTCACGATGATCATTGGTGCACCTCTGGCCGTCTAAAGCGTCTATAATACTTAAAGGTTGCCTTTATGGGGGTTGTTAGCTGCGGTGTTATTGTTTGCTGAGAACGTCACGCTCACTTGTTCGTGAACCAGAAGTGGTGGGTGTCCTTTTCCACGCGGTCGAGCCTGCAGAATCCGAAGCGTTCGAATTGTATCACGTCGTCAACCTTCAATTCCTTGGCTCCTGGTTCGACGACGCCGTGCAGTGTCGTCGCGTCAGGCATCATGATATCTGCCTTGAGGTTTCCTTCGGCCGGTAGCCAGTGCATTATGCCGCCGCTTTTCTTGCGGTAGCTTTCGACGTCTTTGCTGTCGAAGACCAGTTTCTGTCCTTCCTTCCTGAAGTTGAGGCATTCCATCATGCGATAGAGTCGTCCTTCCTCGAGTTTGTTGAAGTCGTCTTCTGGCAATAGGAATTCCGTGCCTGTCTTCATTATGCGCTGGCCGCGTTCAGGATGGTCAGGGTGTCTGTGCAGTTCGACTGTCTGGGATGGCGCTCCTTCTATGCGCACTGAGATAGGGTTGGGTAAGAAGAACAGCCTGTCCGTCTTTCCATCGACGAGTTTCCTGCTGATCGCGGCCACTATGCTGTAGTCGAGTCTGACCTGGCCCTTGTCCCAGCCTAATTCATAGATGAGTTCCTTGAGCGCTTCTGGTCTTATGCCCCTGCGTCTGAGCGCGGCGACAGTCACCAGTCTAGGGTCGTCCCAGCCAAGGTATTCTCCGCTCTGGACTTTCTCACGGATCTCCCTGCCTTGGGTTATGCTGCCTATGACGTTGATCCTGCCGAACTGCAACACTTCCTGCGTCCGCAGGTCGAGCTTCTGCTTGATGAGGTTCTGCAGGTCTATGCGCTGGTCGAATTCGGCAGAGCGGAAGATGTGCGTGACGCCGTTTATGTCCTCGGCGATCGGGCTTTCGAAGTCGTACATCGGCCAGACCTTGTATTTCGTTCCGTGCCTGAAGTGGGGCGCTTCCACGATGCGCATTATCACTGGATCGCGTAGCGTTCCATTCGGGTTCTGCATGTCGCCGACGAAGCGAAGCACGCACTTGCCCTCTCTGTGGGTTCCGTCGATCATCTTGCGCCAGTTGTCCAGGTTCTGGTCGACGCTGGCGTCGCGGCAGGCGCAGGCGATGCTTTTGAATCGTAGATCCCTCATCGTGTCCTGGTCGCAGAAGCAGACGTAGGCGTCCTTTTGTTTGATGAGGCGTTCCGCTTTCTCGTAGTAGGCGTCCATGTAATCCGATGCGTAGACTTCTTTGTCAGCGACCATTCCGAGCCACTTGAAATCCTCGCGCATGAAGTCGAGCGTCTCCTGGGTGCTTTTCTCGGGGTTGGTCTCTTCCCAGCGAAGTATGAACTTGCCGTCGTGCTCCTTGGCTTCAAGATAGTTGAGGAGCGCCGCGCAGACATGGCCGAGGTGCATCGTCTTGCTCGGTTCTGGCGGGAAGCGTGTCACGACCTTGCCTTTCTCCATGCCTTCGAGTCTTGGCAGTTCCCGTGTCTTCTCCTCCTTGGGTTTTGGAGCGAGCAGTTCTGGAGCTGTCTTCTGCAACTCGGCCAGTTGAGCGTCGGGCTTCATCGCGTTGACTTCTTTTATGACAGCTGCTATCTCTTTTGATAGCGTCTTCATGTCGTTCTTGGCATCAGGATGGTTTGCGATGACTCCGCCCACCACAGCGCCAGGATTGGCCTTTCCGCCGTACTTTACGGCGTTGGCAAGAGCGAGCTTGCGTATGAGGGACTTGTCCATGATGTATCCGAGCAGAATGTCGCTATATAAAACTTGTCCGTGTCCGAAGTTTTATAAACCAGGGTTATCACTGGATTTCATCAAAAGAGGTAATGCAACAATGGCGCGCAATCCCGGACATGTTTCAATATCGAGGACTTCGCTTTACGTTCTCGCGGTCATCGCTGTCGTGGCTGGTGTGGTCGGGACTTATCTTTCAATCCAGCACGTGCAAAGCATAACCGGTCTTTACACTGGTTTGTCCCAGGTCGGTTCCATATCTTTCAACGAACAGGGAGTCATGTCATTGCGCTTGACAGATGCGTCTTCTTCGTTCGGAAACATAACTTCCAATAACAGCGGCGTGTGCGTCGTCACGACAGAAGGGCCTGTGATGAGCGGTATTAATTGTTACAAGACAGGAGGTCCTGATCCGATGACCGTCAACAACGACGGCAACTTGAACATCACAGTCACCATCAACGCGACAGGTTTCAGTCTAGGGACAGGCGGCGGCCAGGCTTTCAAGGCCACGGAAGGCGCGCCAGGCATCTGCGCCTTGTCTTTGGCATCTTCGTATGTTTCGTTGCCGTCTTCCACGCCAGCTTTGGTCTGTGATCAGCTCAAATTCTCGGACGGTGTGGATGATCTGACCATCGACATCCGTCTCACTGTCGGTGAGGACTTGCAGCCTGGCAACCAGACAGAGAATGTCACGCTCTGGGCTTGCTTGGCTGGTTCAGGCAGTTGTCCTTGATCAGCTTGTTTTTCAACACTGGTCGGTTATCAATGCCCGTGCACAAACTTTATATACGACGATGGTGGCCGTCGGGATATGAAAAAGGAAATCGTGACTATGGTTCTGGTGGTGCTTGTCGTCATAGCTGTCGTGCAAGCGGTTCAGTTCAACACTCTCAAGGCTAAGGTCAGCGAGAAGTTCGCGACGCCTACCGCCGCGGTTGTGGCGCAGCCCACTGATGGCGACGTCGACACAGCGCCAGAAGTTGTGCCTGAAGCCGTGCCTGAAGTCGCTGAGTGAGGAGGGATCACTATGAACAAGCTCAACCTGAATTTCGTTAATATGTTGCTGGTCGCCGTCCTTGCGGTCGTTCTTTTGGTGAACGTCATATCGATCGCAGGCGTCAACACGCTCATCAAGTCGCCGCCGAACGTGACCGTTACTGCCGCGAGTCCTACCATCGAGGTCATAGCGATCAAGGAGGATTCCTGTGCTGACTGCGCCGATGTTCAGCAGATCATCGATTCACTCAAGCAATCAGGCCAGGTGACTGTCTCCAAGGACACGGTCCTGTCTTCGACTGACAAGGACGCGCAGGCGCTCATCACCAAGTACACGATCACAAGATTACCTGTTATAATGATGAAGGGCGACATCGACAAGCTTCCGGAGAACCCGATGCTTGAGAAGTCGGGCGACGTCATGCTGCTGCGCCAGCTTCCTCCGCCTTACTTTGACATCGCCACCAAGAAGGTCAAGGGCCTGGTCGACGTGACATATCTGACCGCTCCGCTGTGCCAGAAGTGCGCGGATATAACGCTGCTCTCCAAGCAGTTGGGAACAGCGGGTGTCGTCATGGGCAAGGAGACCAGTGTGGTCTACGATTCGGATGACGGCAAGGCTTTGGTCAAGAAGTACAACCTGACCGGCGTGCCTACGGCGATTTTCTCGCCCGATGCCAAGGAATACCAGATCTTCGAGCAGGCATGGCAGACAGCGGGCACAGTGGCCGACGATGGCTCCTACGTGCTGCGACAGCTTATGCCGCCGTATATCGACATCAAGACCGACAAGCTCAGGGGTTTCGTCGACGTGGTCTACCTGTCTGACAAGTCCTGCGCCGACTGCTACAACGCGTCCATGCACAAGACGATACTTGTCCAGAACTTCGGCCTCGCTGTCGACAAGGAGACGGACTATGATGTCGCGAGCGCCGACGGCGCCAAGCTTGTCAAGAGCTACAACATCACTTCTGTGCCTACGGTCATCCTGTCAGGGGACATCGGTGCATACCCGTCGCTGGGCCAGGCCTGGGAACAGGTGGGCACTGTCGAGAAGGACGGTTCGCTCATCTTCCGCAATATAGCCCTGTTGCAGGTCGCCTACAAGGATCTTGCGACAGGAAAGGTAGTGCCAGCGTCAGCCGCTCCGGAAGTCGCGCCTGAAGACACCGTCGATACGACAGAGTGATTGTTTTTTTGTTTTATTATATTTTTATTCTGCGTTCTTTAGGGTTTGGATTGAAGCTGATCAATGATTAGGTCTGATAGAAGAATGCTGAAAGGTCGTTATTTGATCCAGAACGATATTGTCCTTTATCTGCGGCCGGACATGCCGCGTTCCATCTCGTCGACTTCACGGAGCAGGTCCTCTGCGGAGCTGCTTGTGTCTTCTGCGATGGTGGCTTTGCCGCAGAAGGGGCACAGGTTAGGTGCGACGCTGCGTGAGAACTTGTAACGGCACGAACTGCACCGAAGCGCTATCTTTGCCATGTTTCCTTTGTTGGGGCGCAAATATTTAAGCTTTTGGGGATTGCTCTTCTGCATGCGAATGAAACCCATGAATGTTGTCATTATATTGCTGTTTCTTCTCGTTCTTGTGCTTATAATCGACCTCGCAATCAACGTATTCTTCCCTACGCCTTCGCCGATGGCTTTCGCCGGCGCTCTTGGGGTGCCTGGATCATGAGGTTGTTCTCGGATGCCCGGAATGCGTTGTTCATCTGGCTGAAGTCGCCTTCGTGGTTCATACTCAGCGTCATTCTGGACCTTCTCTTCATGATCGTCTATGGTTTCGTCACTGCTCCGATAAAGGGCAAGATAGTGGAGCACGTCCTTGTCATCGGCGGCCTGATATCACAGGCAGCGCAGGAGAGCGGCGAGGTGGCTGTCCAGAAGGGGCAGAGCATCATTGCGTTGATGCTTGAAAGGCCTGAAGTTTCTCCTTACTTCCACAGCCTGTTGCTTCTTTTCGTGATACTGGCAGTCGCGAGCTTTGTCACCTATATCCTGTTCCAGGCGTGCGTCTGGTTTCTGGCGCACCGCAGAGCATCGATGGAGATGGATTTGCCCGAGTTCATCAGCAGGTTCGCCTCTTTGAACATCTGGTGGGGCATCCTGGTGATGTTATATAGCGCGGTCACGCTCATCGACTCGATCCGCATCGCCGTGACAAATTCACAGTCCGACCTGTTCAGCCAATCGCTGATGGTGTTGGCTGTCATAGTCGGCGTCGTCGCGTCATGGACATACGCGTTGCCCATGAGACAGTCTGGCTGGCGCGGTGCAATCGATGGTTCTGTTTCCGTTTTCAAGCGTTGGAAAGTGACCCTTCCAGCGACATTGCTGGTCATCGTGGGATTTGTTCTCCTGAACTACGCGATAATGGGCATCGCGAATTTGTCGACGACAGCGGCGTTCATCGCAGGCATTGTCCTGCTTTTCCCGATAATGGCTTGGGCGCGCCTTTTCATGGTCGAGTCTGCGAGGCACCATGTGGACGCATGACTTGAATCCTATCGCGATATCGCTTGGCTCGCTTGAGATACGCTGGTACGGCATAATGTACGTTCTCGCTTTCATCTTCACCTGGTTCTACATGCGCCGTCGCGCGAAGCTGGGAAAGATACCATTGTCTCTGGACGATGTCGAGAGCGCGATGACCTGGCTCGTTGTAGGAGTCGTTGTCGGCGGCCGTCTTGGCCATGTGTTGTTCTACGAGCCTTTGTATTATTTGCAGCATCCTATTGAGATATTCGCGGTCTGGCAGGGCGGATTGTCGTTCCATGGCGGATTGCTGGCGTGCGTGGTTTTCTGCTACATATTCGCGAGGAAGAGGGGCATCGACTTCCTTGAGTTGGCTGACGCATTCGCCGTTCCTTTGGCGATCGACCAGACTTTCGGCAGGATGGGCAACTTCATCAACGGCGAGCTTTTCGGCCGCGTGACGACCGTTGCCTGGGCGATGATCTTCCCCGCGGCAGGCGATCTTCTGCCGCGTCACCCGTCCATGCTTTACGAGGCAGGGTACAACTTGATAATCGGCGGGATCCTGTTCTTGTTGCGCGATGGCAAGAGGAAGCCGGGATTCCTCATCGGCTTGTGGTTCATGTTATACGCCATCGCCCGAGGTATTGTCGAGTTCGTGCGCGTGCCTGACTACATGGTCGGACCGCTGACGGCAGGACAGATGTTGAGCATCCCGATGTTCATCGTCGGATTGTGGCTTGTTCTAAGAAAAGACACTCGAAAAAAGGTCAGCGCGGCAAAGCTTTGAGCAATGCTTCGTGGTTAACTATCTGGTCGGCGATCAGGTTCTTCGCTTTTTCGATGATTACGACTAGTTTTGTCACCTCTCCGCCGACGCCTTTGTTCTTCTTCTCGATTGGCAGTCCCATTCTCTTGAAATAGACGACCTCTTGCGCTGCCCTGTCGATCTTGTTTGATAGGTCGACGAAGTCGGTCGTCAGTTTTAATCCGCAGGATTTTGACAAGATGTTTATGACTTCTATTCTGCGTTCTTTTGAGAGTACGTCCTTGCCGCTTAATGACACGAGGGCTTCCTTTAATCTGACTAGTTCTTCACCGACGTCCTTTCTGGTGAATACCTTCGTGTCAGACATATTGCCTGCATGAGAATCCGCATTAATTAAAGTTGCGGTGATGGAACTCATTGCGTCGTCGTGAACTTGTCACCTTCGACGTGGAAGAGTCTTTTTGCTTCCTTGTGGGGAAGGTCTGCGTGCAGTATCCTGCCGATGAAGATGATGTGGTCGTCTGTCTCGACGTCTCTGTTGAGTTCGCATTCTGCCCAGCCGACCGCTTCCATCACTCTTGGGCATGGCACCATGACTCCTTCTGCTTTTGTGAGTCCACTTGCCTTGAATGGGTCGTCGAATGCCATCTCGTGACTGGAGAGTTTGACGACAGCGTCCTCGAGTTCTTTTCCTAAGAAATTGACTATGAACCTTCCTTCGTCGCGTATGACTGCGATCGCCTGCTCCTGGGATTTTGGTATTATCACGAGATACATCGCGGGTTCCTGGCAGCAGGGTGAGTGCCATGTCGTGGGCACCACATAATCCCTTTCCGCCATCCTGCCGACGATTATGGTCCTACCGCGGCAGCTGACGAGCACCATCTGCCGTGGATTGTAGAGAAGCACCATGTTAGAATTCTTCAGGTATGAACCGGTCTGCTTCATATTGTTGTATGGTGGATGTGTGGTTATCGGGCATGATGGTCATCACGTGTACATTATATTAAAATGTGACGTTCAGCCCCGTCGGGCATTATCTCTTGTTGATTGACGTCACCGATGTCTGTGCAGTATTGTGCGAGCCCGTTGCTCTGGCGGACATGGTCGGTATTTGTGTAGAAAGGTTTAAATAGATATACCGATATATCAAAGAAATTGAACCGAATGATAAAATTAGATGAACTTTTGGGACAACGGAAGGCATGGAGGCTGCTGCTTGTGTTTCTGCGGCATCCTTCTAATGAGTTTTTGCAGCGAGAGCTGAGGAAAAAGACGGGTCTATCGAAGGCGACGCTCATCAAATGGTTGGGTGTGCTTCACAAACATGATCTGCTTGGGTTGAAGAAGAAAGGAAATGTCCATCTGTATACGCTGCAGAAAGAGGATCCTGTCATAAGGCACCTCAAAGTCATGGACACGCTTATTCGTATACGTACGCTCAGGACGGTATGTGTGCATCACGGTTGCGAGGCATTCTTGTATGGGAGCGCCGCTCGTGGTGAGGATAGCGAGGATAGTGATATCGATATCTTGCTCATTGGTAAGATCTCCCGTCTGCAGATCATCGATGAGGTGGATGCGATTGCGCAGAAGATAGGTAAACGGATTTCGCTGCAATTGTTTACCTCTATGGAGTGGGCGGCGATGGCTAAGAAAGACCCGGCGTTCTTCGAAAGGGTTGAACATGACAAGGTGAATGTGGCATGAATGTGAATGAGTGTGTGCAGAAGGGCTGGCTGGTGCGCATCGCGCCTGACCAAGAGCTTGTTCACAAGGAGTTGGTCGAGTCCGCGTATGACTTGGAGAAGGCAGGGAGCGCGCTGGACGATGAAGATTACAAGTGGGGCATCGTCAAGAGCTATTATGCGATGTTTCATGCCGCACGCGCGATTCTCTTCTCTCTTGGTTACCAGGAAAAGAGGCATGCTGCGGTGACGATAGTGCTTGAAGAGCTGCACAAACAGGGAAAGATCGAGTCGAAATTCGTGACGCAGTTCAAGGCGGCGATCTCGGCGAGGGAAGACGCGGATTATCATTACACGTACTCTGATGTTCTGGCACGACAGAGTCTTGATATGGCTGAGGAATTCACGCATAGGATGCAGAAACTTCTTAATCGCGCAGATAAGTGAGGTATTGACCGATCATCGCGCATTGCAGATGAATATCTTGTCGTTGCGCTGGTCTATCGTCTCGACGACCTTGAATATCTTATTGATCATCTTCTCGATGTCTTTTGCTTTGGTGCTCCTTTTCTGCAGGGCTATCGCGACGTCGCGTACAGTCACTCGTTCAATCTCAGCCAACCCTTTCTCAGGGTCGTCGAAATTGTGGATTGCGCTGACGCAGACGCATACGTCGAATGACTTGTCTTTGAATGGGAGCTCCTCAGCTTTTCCGATGAGTGTCTTGAACGGGCATTGTTTCGCGAGTTCCTTGCTTGGCTCTAGTCCTGTCTTCTTGCCTTTGAGATATTGGCTTCCAAGCCCGCTTCCGCAGCCGACATCCAGGATGGTGTCGGTCTCGCTTGTCTGAAGATGCTGGCTGATTATGAGTGCTTTCTCGGCCTGTTCGCTGCCATGCAATTCGTTGTAGGACGCCGCGATGTCGTCGTAGGAGGGCATTGGGTGTGTATTCTGCAGGGGTTTTTAAGCTGATTTATGGTTTGTTGTCCTTTAATAGTAGTTAAAAAATGGTAAGATTTATAAAGGGGTGTTACTTAGCGCCTATCATGGTCCATATCACAAAATTCACTGATGATTATATCCGGGTTCCTATGTTCCGCGGCCTTGAGGAAGTTGTAATATTCCCTGGTTCTGAGAATAGGAAATCAATCCCTAACAGCACGGTTTGGGTCTTCAATAAAGAAGGGCATTCGTATAAATCAGAGATATTGCATAATGATGTTGGTTGCGGCGTAGCCGGTTTTATCATTTCACAGGTGGATGTTCGTGGATCGGCGGATAAGATATATGATCTGCTCGCGGGAAAGAATATCCTCGGAAGGGGCAATCATTTTGTGGACGTGTGCGGACCTTTTGATTATTCTGTTCAGGGAATCAATGAACCTCCACATAATCTTCTTTTAATACATTGTGATGGTAAGACTGTCGATTCTGCCGTTCCGCGTTCGATCGAGGATGCATTGAAAGTGCAGTTGCGCGCGGAACGGTTTAGGCTGGACTTGGGTGAGAGGATCATCAGTTCTATTGGTGCCAAGGGGAAACTGCTTGGTAACTGGACCCACAATAGTGTGGAGGTTGGTGATTCTGTGATTTATCGTAGGGGCGTTATTAAGGTTCAAAGTCGCAAGGTTCATCCTTTTCTACGGAGCGTAGGAAGACCGATCGAGTTCTACTCATTCGATGCTGTTTTGCCTGTTTATGACTCGATGCCTCATGGAGTGGGACGTAAAGGTCCGCTTGGTGAGACTAAGGTGTCATTGCAGGATGCTGCTGCTTTTAGGGCGCGGGTATATGTTCCTGCGGGCATAGCTGACACTTCATTGAGAAGCGAGCATCCTGATTGTTATAGGACAGGTAGTGATGTTAACAGAATATGTAAGGATATTTTGTGGTTGGGTAAAACTGACGTTCTTGCGTATGTTGGAAAGGTTTGAGTCCTCCAATCGGTTCTTTTAGGTATTCAATTGTTCACAACTAGATGTATGCTCTTAGATGGCAATCCAGGTAGTTTTATTTCGACATTCACGTGTGGCTCTTTGAGCGGTGTTCCAAGATCTATCTCGGGCGTTTGGTGGATCCTCCAGAATCTCCTGAAAGTCACATATACATTAGGATCGACATAATTGATCTCGTCCGAATATGATATCAGTTGGGCGAGATCGGTCTTGCTTATTCTTGTCACGAGCAAGTCTGTTCCTTCGAGTTTCTCCGCGTTTTGATATGCTTCTTTGATTATGGGGCTGATTTCACTGGATATTATGTTTCTTTTCAAGGATGTCTGTGATTTTGCTTTCAGGAAATAGTCGGCCGCCTCTTTCGCTATCGTCCGGAGTGTGCCATCGAGCAGCAGTATCCTGTCCTTGTCTGTTGTCATTGTTTCGTATTTTTCGAGAGTCGAATCTATGATGGCCATGTTTTTCTCTGATAGGATTGTGTCCCTGAATTTTTCCAGGGAATTCATCTCGGATATCGATGCAACTCGGTTGGTGCCGGGTTCACCAAGTATCCTGTTATCCGCTTTGTTAACGAATGTATCCAAGCTAGGTAATAAGTGGTCATCTATTATCTCGGTCTTTTCAATTGCTAGGGAGTAACTTGCTATATTTGGGTCATATTGTCTCAATTCCTCGCGTGTATTGATCAATGCCTTCAATTGTTCGTTCATTTTTCTTAGTGTTTTGCTCATTTTTAACGCGCGGTTGTCGGTGTCTGTGATTAGTGATTCCCATTCAGGGTCGTTCGAAGGTCTTTTTTGATCTTGCGTTCTTATTATATCGCCAATCATTCCGTTTCGGATCTCGTGAGGGACAAAATCTATTTCAGGAGTCCATCCATCTTTTATGGACGCCATAAGTTCAGGAGTGAACATCACGCCTTCCACGTTCCTGAATAGATCACCTTTGCCATTTCTTTCGAGTGCCAGGAGCAGATTGTTGAAATCTCCATTCTTCACATCAATGCTCAGGATATCTCTTGATGTGGGGTCTAGTGCCAAGCGCACTGTTTTTGACAGTTCGCTCAGGCGCTCGCTTTGCTCTTGCATCAGTGGTATTCCCGCGTTTTGTCGTGAGAGCAGGGACACGAATTCTTCCTCGATTGATCTCAATGACTCGCGTGCTTTTGCGGATGTGATCAGTCCATGGTACATTTCGTGCAGGTATAGATAGTTCGTAGCTTGTTCGTCTTTTATGCCAGGTATCTCTTTTTTCAGCTCGGTTTTGGCCGTTTTGAAATCATATAAGCTGTATGGTTTTCCGTCCGAAAGTGTGAATTCAGCCCCCACCACTTTCTTACCTACGCGCATGAATCTCGGCGTCTCCTTGGATTCTATCTCCTCTACGAGCTGCTGCTCGACGGCTTTTCCTTCCACGAGCCTGTTCCAGGTGCGCACCGCGGCCTCGCTGATCTGTGCAGGACTCAACCAATTGAACTTATCGCCTTTGGCGCTGACCATGTCTCGCGCCGTCCTTGCGGTCTCTGCTATTGTTCCTATGATGTTTATTGCTGGGTTCGTGAGTATCGACAGAACAGCCGCTGCTCTTCCCGTCCTTGCCGCGACTCCTGCCGGAGTTGTTTCAGGCACGAGCGAAGGGCCTGTCGTTCCTGCGGGTGCCGGTGATTCTACGCTTTCGAAGAATTCAGCGTATCTTTCCCTTCTTGCAAGGGATCTTTGAAGGTCTGCCGCGAGGAATCGGGGGTTGGCGCTGGACCATTTGTCAGCCTCGACCTGCATATCCTCTATCACGAGTTGTGTCTTGCGATATTGGGATTCCTGCAGGTTTCCGTACCTTAATTTGGCAGTCAGGTCTATTAGGGCACTGTCTTCGCCTCGCATGTAGTCGTCCATCATGCGTCTTAGCTCGTTGTCCGTGATCTCGTTCTTTGATCGCGCTATTAGCGCGTTCTGGAGCAATCGTTCGCGTGCGCGCATCGCGGTCATCTCTTGGGTTGATGAGAATCGTGTCAGGAAATCGTCAGTAGGCGCGCCCTCTATCTTTGAGAGCATTTCATCGATCCTTTTGCTTGTGGTTTCGGTGTTGTCTCTTATCGTCAGCGCTAGCTCTCGTCCGCGCACTTGCTTGTATAAACTTGAGTCGTGGTTGGCCATCTGGACGTTCATATCTGCGCCGAGTTTGGCTTCAGGGTATACTGCCCAATAATCGAGCTGCTGCTTGATCATCTCTTTTGTCGGTCTAGTGTATCCTTGGTGTATGAGTGTTGCTGTGGCAAGCTCTGAGTCTTTTGCCCGTATTTGAGAATCAGTCAGTCCTCCAAGCCGGTTCTGTTCATTCGCTTTGTTTACGGTCTTGATTATAAGGTCGGGCACCAAGGATAGTTCGCCAGCTTGAAGTGGTACGTCGAATGCGTTGGCCTGTTCATGCAATTCGACGATCTTCAGCATTGTGTTCTCATTTAGTGTGGCTCTGACTGATGTGGCCATCAGTTCTGGCGCGCTCATCCCTGCGTCCTTGAATATCTGCTCGAGTTTCCCTGGTTCGAGCAATCCTGTGGCTTTCGCTTTCTCTACGAGCGCGAGTCCTGTGCGGGCCATCTCTGCCACGTCGAACTTTCCATCCGCTTTCATGAAGGCGTTCGGTGGAGTGTATGCTGGGATGTATGACGCGTCCCCTATTCCGTCGACAGAAAGTCCTTTCTCGGTCTGGAACGCGGCTCCGCGATCAACTGGCTCTATGTTGATCACGGGTTTTCCATCGCGTGTTATGGGCTCTCCTTTTGAGTTGCGCGCTTCTGTGTATGCGAAATTGGTGCCCATGTCTACGTGGTGTGTTGCGAGCATCCTGGTCCAGGCAAGCATCATATCGATGTCAGGGCTGGTGAGTCTTGCCAATCCGCTTTGTATTGCGCTGTGTGCCAGGTTTTGGTCTATGGCGTTCTCGAGCAGAGGCACAAGGAGTACTGTTGTCTCTTTGCCGTTGACTTCGACGGTGAGCCTGCGTGATTCTTGCAGGTTCGTTCCTAATAGTAGATTGGTGATTCTTGTCTCTGCTATGTCGCGGGCGGCGTTCTCCCTGTTTCCTGTTATTATTATGTCGCTCCTTCCGTTCTCGATGACATTTTTTAATGGTACTTTCGTGTTCTTGTTCTCTCTGACGAAATTTGCGTCGACAGAAGGGATTGCCACCCACTTGCTTTCGACGGTTCCTGAAGGCGTCTGTTCTTTGAGCGTCACTCTGTAAACGCTGGGCATCACACCGAACTGTGTCAGCATGGCTATATTGAATCGGTCGAGCGTAGGGTCCTTTCCGAACGCTGATTGCGCGTAAAGGATTTGGGAGTTAAGTCCTCCGGTGCTTCCTTCCTTGAAGGTCAACACGCTTAGTCCGTCGCGAGATTTGTATTGTGGTTCTTGGACCTGTTCTGGCGTTTCAAACGATCTGAGTCCTTCTTTTGGATTCTTGTTCGCAGCAAGTCTGTCGTGACGGACCATCCTTTGTTCATTGGATAGTTCGTTCACAGGTTTTTCCGCAACGATCGACTCTATGTTGTGGATGCGCTCTGCTTCTTGTATGGCTCCGACACTGTCTATTGTGGTCGGCGGTGTAGTTATCTCGTAAAGGACTTGTCGTATCTCGCCTTTGTATGTAGGATCCGATTCAGAATTGAGTCTTATCTTCAGGAATTTCACGATCTGTTCTTGCGTTGTTCCTTTCTCGCGCATTCTCGCGATAGTTTCGTATAGTTCTGCGCAGCTAGCGAATGTCGATTGCGCGAGTATCAATATGAGAAGCAGGGCTATGGCATGTCTGAACTTCATTTCTGCTCTCCCTCCAGCGCGTCAAGGGCGAGTCCGATTATGTAGTCGTTAGGCTCGTATCCGCTCTTCTTGAGTTTCTGTATACGTTCGAAATTGCGTTGTGATATCTTGGTTATTTTTGTAAGTACTGCCACAAGCACTTCTGGTATACTGGAGTATATAAAAGTTGTCTAAAGATTACTGTGGTTAACCATTTATATATATTAATCACTGATAAGTAATAAAAACTAGAAACATTTATAAAGGTCGCGGATATAGGGGGTGAAGAACGGACATGGTAGATATTGAACTACGTGACATTATTGATGGCTTCAAGGATCCTGAATACGCGATATCTCGTATGAAAAAGGATATTCCTACTGATGCTACTGTTCTTGAGGGTAGGATTCGTGATGCGGGTCTAAGGTTGGTCGGCGCCTCGCAAGGGCATCCTGCAAGACATCTGGTGACCGCTATCGGCACTTTTCACGACGACCCTGAGCAGGACGCGGCTGTTGTTAGCTACATCTCTTCTTTCAAGAAGGTTTACAGGACACTATATTTGTCAGAGGGAGATAAAGGGACTTATGATGTTCCGCTCTCACTTCGCATTAATGGAGAGTTGGCCCGTCTAGGCTGTATAGGTCCTGATGGTCGTCTTGTGCTTGGTGAGCTTGGATTCTTGGATAAACAGATGGCTGCATTGTCCGATGAACTTGTCAAGGACAAGCGTCTTATTATGGTGCTTAGGAATGAGGGTCGCGTCAAGGTCAGGAAGATAAAGTCCGATTCTGTCGAGGCCAAATTGGCGCCGTTCTGGTTCGAACACAAAAGTGAGGTGCGTTTCACCGAGGATATTGATGCATATGCCGATCAGAATGCGGCCAATGCGCGCTATATCGAGACTATGAACGGTAAGCAGATCCCTGTCCCAGGAACGAAGGAATATGATGCTTGGGAATCATTGTTCGCAGGAGTGGTTCATGGAATGGCTTCACGCGACGATCATTTTATTTTCGACGCGACCACTGAATCTCGCTCGCGTCCTGTGATATTGAGGGTCGGAGCAGGCCACATCATAGGTGGTACTTTGGGTAAGTTCATGG
The DNA here is from genome assembly GCA_020051845.1 of archaeon. Lineage (GTDB taxonomy): Archaea > Nanobdellota > Nanobdellia > Woesearchaeales > ARS49 > JAGVQG01. Next base: position 19,445 of record JAGVQG010000057.1, read on the forward strand.
AATATCAAGAAGTGCCTAGTATTCTGTTGTTGCCTGATAAGCCATTCAAGTCTTTTTTCGGCCAAACATCAAGAATAGGGTCTTAGTTCTATCAACCTGTCCGCCAGGTCGCCTTCACATATATCTGTGCCGCTTGTTATGCTTGTTGTGATGGACGCAGGCAGCAGTCCTGCTTCGTACGAACAGGTCATCTCGCTGCCTTCCAGATATTCAGCCATCCTTGGCGTTGCGTTCTGTATCGAGATCATCCTTTTTCTCAGCACACATCCATTCTCGGTGATCCGCGCGCTTCCACGATCATCTATGACTGTCATACTGGCTTCTTCGCAGGCGTTCGCTTTCTTCTCGAAGCAGGCAGCGTTTGTTCCGCAATCAGTGGTCGGCCAGGACAGCCATATCGTCATCCCGACAAGCGCGATCATCAGGATTGCCGTTATTATCATCCATCTCTTTTGGGTTTCCATATCAGGTTCTGCAGGCTAGTTTCGCTGCCTCGATATCTCTTAGCGCTTCTGTGATCTTTACGATGGGTTCTGTCGACCTTGTCGTCACGTCGCGTGTCAGGTCGGCGTCCTTTGGCGAAGCCTTTGACTTTGATGCGGATAGCGACGCTTTCTGCGCTTGTTCGGCTATCGTGCTCTCTTGGGCTGCGGCAGGGGGTTGTGCGTTTCCTGGTCTTTCCAGTCTCACGAATGCGAGGCTCATGTCATCGTTGTATATGCGCTTGATGCTTCCGTCTTCTATGGTCTTGTATTCGGAAAGCAATTCCGCGCTTTGGCGTCTTGCTGCGCTACCTATGAATGTGTTATCAATCCATCTTATCGCGCTATCTACCGCTGCTTTTGTCGATTCCCAAGACTTAGTGAGTATGTTGTTGGCTTTTTTTGGCAGGTATGCTTCTTCTGTGACTATCTTGTTGAACTGTTCACGCATGGCTTCGACTTCGGTGTAGTCGTTCGAGACTTTTTTGCCTAGTTCAATCATCTCTTTCGCTGAAGGCACCGCTCCCTTATCTAGTACTTCCTGCAGGCGCGCGTCGAATGACTTGAGTTTTTCTGGTAGTTGGCGTTGTATGAAGTCATTGATTTTCGCGATGTCTGATTGCGATGCGCCCGCGCGTTCCATCCTCGCTCGGACTTTTCTCGCTAGTTCTACTATCTCAGGGGATCCTGGTTGCATCGCTTTTTCGGTGAGCGCGTTCAATTCTGATATTTTTATTTGTATTTCTGATTGTAATGTCTTCTGCACCTCTGCAGGTGTTCTCAGATCCATTGTCTTGAACATCTTTGTTCTTGTCAGGTCTGTGCTCTCAGCTATTCCGTCATTGCGCAGCACCACTGCTTCGAGTCCGTTTGTCGGTAGTTCGACGCTCTTGACATTTCCGACCACTCCTACCACAGTGCCTCCTTTTGCGGCTGATGGGTTGAATAATAGTTTTCCGTTCACTCTGCTTATCGTGCTGATGTCGTATCCGAACATGTGCGCTGTCGCGCTCTGGCTGTTCACGTCAAGCACGACTCCGCTCATGAAATGTCCTGGTAGGCTCTTCATGTTCGCTTTTGAGACGATTGTTGCCATCTGTTTCAACAATTCATTGCGGCCCATCACTGGTGATAGTGCAATCTCCAATTCCGCGTATGTCGCGCTTGTTATTGGCTTGCCGAGCGTGTTCTCTACAGTGGTTCTCTTCTGCGCTTCGAGTTTGAGCGCTAGGTCCTGCAGCGCGTATCTGCGCATCCTTGAGGTGTAGGCTCTTAGCGCAGCCGCTTCTGTGCCGTGGTTCTTCTGGTCGCTGAACTCAAAACTGATGGTGTCCTGTCCATTCACGTCTTTGAATGTCCTTGCGCTTACAGTGTCGCCTCCGAATGTCTGCAGTTGTTGCAGCCACAGGCCCACGTCTTTGACTCCGATGGCTTTTGCCACTGCTTGCACGTCGGCAGGGAGGTCCTCTAACCGTGATGCTTCCATGCTCTTGGCTTGCGCGAGCTCTTCATAGGTTATCCTTCCGCCAGGCAGTGTCGCCGGGTCTTTCTTTGTGGCTTCTGTGACGAGTGAGTTCGCGAAGTCGGATACTGCCCTCTTTGCTATTTCGACACTTGTCTGCACAGCTGAATCTTGTGTGGTGGAGAATGTCTCTATGTGTCTTGTTAGCGCCTCCACCATTATGTCTGCTTCTACCAGTTCAGGTTCACCTCGCAGTTTCTCGAGCCTCTTCACTGCGTCATTGAGGGTCAATGTCTTTCTTTGGCCCCCGATGACGATGTTTATCTCTTCGGTCTCTTTTGCCGCGGGTACTAGTGTCTCTCTTATGAACACGGTGGGTGTCCTTGTCTCTTCGCCCATTATGGTCTCAAGACGCATCTGAACCTGCTCTGTGAGAAGTGCGGATTTGGTGTGGTCTTGCGCGGTGTAATCCGTAGACTCTATCCTTGTCTGCAGTTCTTGCAGTATGCCTTGCTTTCCTTGCAGCACTTCTTCTCTTGTGGTGATTCGCAGTTCGTTGACTATGTTTCGTATCGCGGCTTTTTGTTGTTCTCCGCGCAGTGCGGTCGTCGCATGTAGCGCGTCAGGTGCTGTGAGTGGGTTGTTCACCCATTCCGCAATCCGTTGTCGGGTTATGATCTCTGTCGCCGCGAGAACCGCGCGTTCGTACGCGTTGCCCGAGACGAATTCCCTTGTCGCGGCCGTGTTCTCGACGACGGTTTTCTCGATTCCGGCTGGGAATGCCTGTCTTTGCGCAGCAGCTATCACGTCTTGCGGTGTGTTTGGTGAGTTTTCGTATAGTTCGGGATTTGTCGCTCGTTCCAGCTCCTGCCTGACTCTCCACGCCTCGCGCAGCACAGTCCGGTCTGTCGGGGGTATTGTCGATATGAAGTCGGCCTCTGCCAACAAGCCTATCTCATGCGCTCGTGTGGGTGAGAAGCCGTGGTTTAGCGCGGCCGCTTCAGATAGTTCGTGCGTCAGTATCATCTTTTCCAGTTGTGCTTTCTGGGCAGGGTTTGCCGCTACCCTGTCTGTTATCATCGTGGTGAACGCGTCGATGTTCTCCCTGATTATGACTACTTCGTAGATCGGCCTTCCCGTGATCGTGTTTATCCCGATCTCCCTTCTTGTCGCGGGGTCTAGTACAGGGTCGCCGGCAGTTCTTGTGGATTGGACGCTGATCTTAACTTCTGCCGCTATCGCAGGATCTTGCAGTCCACGCACTGGCAGTTTAGGTAGTTCGATTGTGTTGACCGCGGATAGGACTTTCGGGATCACTTCAGATGCTTCTTTGTTTGTCTCTGCTGTTGATTCGACGCTTTCCTTGCCGACTGCGCGTTCGATGACTTCCAACGATCCCAAGTATGCTCCTTTGTTGCCGTATTCGGCGCTGATGAATTCTTTGCTTCCGATCTTGAGGCCTTGTAGCTGGCTGGGTTTGAGGTTGACCTCTTTTGTTGGTTGTATATTTTGGCTGCCTACTTCGATGGAGTTCGTGCCGACGTTCTTTATCTTGACCAGTCCATTTTGGAATACTATCTCAAGCTGGTCCCTTGAGATTTTTAGCTGTCCTTCGTTGGCGATTTGTAGTCGTTTAGGATCCCCTGCTTCAGACCGCCTTCCAAGTATTATCTTTTCTCCTTCATTGAGTGATAGTTGTTTTCCATCGTTCACACGTATCACGACGCCGCCTTTTGGCTTGGCGGCTGGCGCGGATATCTCGGCGCCCAGGGATATCACGACATTCTTTGCGAATCCTATCTGTGTGTCTGTGGTTAGTGGTGCTGCTTTGAATCCGATGTTCTGTCCATTAACGCGGACTCCGTTCTTGCTGCCTATGTCTTGGATCATAACAACGCCGTTCTCTATGAATACCTCTGCGTGTCTTCCCGAGACTGTCATGTCACCTATGATGAAGTTGTTCGGATTTTCGGTCTCTAGTGCTTTGTCACGTCCTATGACTAGCCTTTCCCCGGGCCTTAGGATGACTGTCTTTCCTGCGATGGTTATCTTTCGCGCGGTTTCAACTGCGGGGCCAGCGACTATCTGCACTGGTGGTTCGGCGACAGCGGGCTGTGCAGCGGGTCCTCCGAATATGTTTCCTATCGGCAGTTCTTTCACTTCGACAATCGTCTTCTCTCCTCCTTCTCTCGGGGTCACTTCGATTCGGTCAGCGACGACCCTGTTCTGGCCGTCGGTTTCCACTATCCTGACGATCTTATTGTTGCCGATTATTCTCTCATCTCCAAGCACGGTCTTGGTTTTTACCGGGCCTTCTTGTACGATGTTCATCCTTTCAAGGCGTTGGAAGCCGTACATGTCTCCGAAACCTTCGATCTTTCCTTCGTATGTCTTTATCCAGACTATTCCGTCTAAGTCGACTGCCACGGAATCGAATCTCTTGCCTTGCTTGAGTCCGGAATCAAGTGATTGTGCGAGTCTGTCTTTTGCTGTGAGCGGCACCTTGACCGCAGGAACCACTGATTCGGGTGCGGCGGGTTTTTGAGCTTTTGATTCTGCCAGTTCGATGGTTTTTGGTATGTCTCCTTGTCCTGTGATGAACTCATCATAGGTGACTATTCTTCTTGAGATTGAGTCGGCGTTCGGTTTGTCTATCAATCCGGCTGTCTGCGCTTTGTTGAGCATCTCGCGCAGCGCGATTCTGTCTATTGCTTCGGGTACGACGTATGCTTTGTGGTTTGCAATATCAGATGGATTTCCCTTCACAGGGTTTGTGTCGACAACAATGTAGAATGGGCCGTGCGGACCTGCGGTTGTTGTTGTATCGCCATTCGCAAGTTGACCGAATTGTCCCTGTATGATTTCTCCTTCAATCATTATTCTAATGATATTGCTTAGACCGCCTTTTTCGATTTCTGTTCCCTGGGCCCATAGATTTTTGTCTGCCCCAATGTCCAATACTTCTAGTCGCTGTTTCTCTAGCTTGTCGGAATTTTTTCTATCGGTTATCTTTTGATTGACTTCTGGGTTGTTCTTCACTGCATCTGAGAATGCCTTTTGTTCGTAAATGAATAAGTATGCGTCAAGGGTTTTCTTAGCGCCAGCGCTTAGTTGTGATTGGACTTGTGCTCTTATTTCAGGGGCAAGATTAGAGTATATGATGTGTCCCATTATGCCTTTTGATTCAATCATATTTACTACGTTCTGGAGTGTGTATTCCTGGTCTAAATCTCTCGCGATTATCTCGTTCTGGGCGACTGGCAATTTCACTGCGGGTGCTGGTGTCTGTGCCGCGGGTTTTGGCGATTGTTGTGCGATATCTTGCGCTGTTTGTATGGTCTCTCTATCTATTATGGCCAGTCGTGTGTTCTGTTTTCCGAACAATTGTGCAAGTCTTGTGCTTCCAAAGCTTGTCGCGTCGCGTTCGAAGTACAGATTATCTCCTTCGTATCGCATCGTTATGTCTGTGTTGGCTATTCTTCTTGTGTATCCTAATCCTGAAACAAGGTAGTACGTGTCAGTTCCTCCTTCGCGTGCGATGTCGACCTTTGCGACTGTGTCTACTGCTGATTCGAACATCGTTATTGATTTTACTCCTTCGCCTGCGGGTAATCGTATCTGGTTGGCAAGTTCTTTGTTGACTGTGTCGATTGTCGTCCTGACTTTTGTAGTGGGTGCGGCGGGTGTCACGACTGGTTGCGGTCTTGGTTGTGCTTCAGGTTGTGCAATAGGCTCGGGCACGACTGGTTTTGCTTCTACTGGTGCAGGTTTTGCGGTGGCTGGCGCTTCGGGTTTAACGACAGGTTCAGGCACTTTCACGACTGGTGCGGGCGTTACTGATTCTGGCGGCGTTATTGCGGGTTTCTCGGCTACGGGTTTCGCAATCGCTTCAGCCGCTGCTCTCGCTTTTGTCAGGTCGATCGGAGTGCCGACTTTATTGCCGCGGTCGCTGCTTCTTAGGGAGCTCAGCTCGACCCAGTCTGATGGTGTGTATTTGACAAGCTGGTTTATTCCTGTGTAGATTCGTTTCAATGGGACTAGGTTCAGGAAGGCTAATGGAGTGAGCATCCCTGTTGCAGTCACTGTTGCAGCGGTTATGGCTATGTCTGTCGGTATTCCTAGTTTTGTCAAGTATCTAGGATAGAATGGCATTATTTGCGCTTGTGTTGATTGACCTATGATCTCTCCGTTTTCATCTTTTATGTTCACCTTTTCTACCCTTAGCACCTTTCCGTCCGAGAGTCTCATCACGTCTCCGACAGCCATCGTGCGTTGGGTTTCTATGCTCTTTCCGAGCAATCCTAGGCTGAATATCCTTGGCAGTATTCCTCTGGGTTGGGTTGTCTTGACTAGCAATGTTCCTTGGTCTGTCGTTCTTAGGGATACTGTCACAGGGGTGGTGATTGTTCCTTTGCTGTCTTTGATATGCATTGACTCTTGCATTTTGCTGCCGAATATGCCGCCCTCGACAGTGCTTGTTGGTTTCACGACTGCATCGTTTAATTGGAGTTTTCCGTCCACAACGCTCAGTGTGCGTCCGTTCTCTAGGGTGTATACTCTGTTGGTGTCGAGTGTTAAGGTTTTGGACGTCCTTGATCCTAGCAGGCTACTCTGTTCAAGCTGCACGATTGTTTCACCTGTTGGAAGAACGGTGATATCTGTGATGCTTGTGCGTGGTGGTAGGTACTGTCGTAGGTTTGCGGCTTCTTCTGCTGTCGGTGTGACTTTGTTCGTAGTCTCGGGCGCAACGGGCGCTTGTTGCGCAGGTGCTACAGGTTTGCCCGTTTCTATAGGTGCGGCTTGCGGAGCCGCTGGCGCGCCTGCTTTTGTGGCTTCAATGAATGTTTGTGCGAGTACTGATTCGTCGACTTTGCCATTGGTCGTTGATTGTCCGACCATATTTGCATATTCTTGTGATGTCGGTATCTTGTTGTTGAGGGCTTCAGATAGGGTGAGTTTGCCTTCCATCACACCCTGGAGCGCTGTGCTGAGCCTGTCATTGTCGACTTTTCCGTTCTCAGTGAATCTCTCACGCAGTTTCACGAGGTTGTCGCCTGCGAATATTTCCTTTAGATTCAATTCAAGGTTGCGCTGTATCGATGGGCCTTTTGGATCGAAGCCGCTCTTATCTAGATATTTGTAAAGGCCCATCTCGGTCATCATTCTGTCTGCTATCTCTGGATGCAGGGTGTCTGTTGCCAACTTCAGGAGCTGTTTGACAGTCACTGCGCGATCTGTCGGGAAAGTTGATCCGATCCTATCGAGGTCTTTGTTTCCTTTTATCGCATCCATAGCTGCTTTGTAGTCTGCTTCTACTGGTTTGTATCCCTCGATTGTTGTCACGCTACGGACGAATCTTAGTGGGAACTCGTGGCGCTGCGGCAGGTTTGTTTCAGGTATCACGAACCTGTTCTGTTGGGCATCGCTCACGAAAGAATCAGGTGTTGATATTCGTCCATCTGAACCGATGAGGTTCCTTGTCCTTGACAGTCCTTGTATGAATGCGATGTCTGGTGAATACTTGCCATCGACAGCTACTACGTCGAGGCGCACGCCAGATCCGCCCGCGTCGAGGATCATCTGCATGTTGGCTAGAAGTTTTTCTTGTTGTGGTCCGAGATTCCTTCCTAGCCGTGCCTGCTCGGCCAGCATCTGTTTGGCGCTTTCGGTGAGAGGCGCGTCTTGCAGCTTCACTACTGCGAGCGCCGCCTCGCTCGGTATGCCTATGTCCAGATCGCGGCCTTCGCCTGCTGTCGGTTTGGCTCCGCGCAAAGCTTTCTCTGCGTTGCCTCCTGCTATCTGTACGTTTATGCCTAGTTTGTTGGCGTAGTCAAAGACGCTCGATACTGCTTCGTCGACTTTTATCGTGACTGCTCTTCCGCTTTCGGATACTATGGATTGTTCGTTCCTTGTCTGTTCAGTGAATGGCTTTGCAGGTAGTGATAGTGCTTCTGCTTGTGCAGGCGCTTCTCTGCGTACCTGGGCTGTTGTGTCATCGAACATGATTTTTTCTGTTATTACGCTTCCATCTGCGTTTCGCAGGTATGACCCGTCTGTGTTCCTCAATCTTACATTAATCCCTGTGGCATCGACGCTTATGAACTCTGCTTGTTGAGCATCCTTTCCTTGGCGTCGGACTTCGAGCGCGCTGCCTTCGGTCATTTCTCTTGCGGCGATACGTAATGCCTCTCCGGATCGGGGTTCACCGAATAGAGGCACTATCTTTGGAGGTGCGGGTGTTACTTCGACGGGTGTTGGTCGTACTGCAGGTTGCGCGACTGCAGGTGTTGCTGGAGCGGCGGGTACTGCTGCGGGTTGAGCGGCTGCTTCTACTGCTTTGGCTGATTCTGCCAGGTTGCTTCTCACTATCGCTTGCGCCGCGAGGTTCTCGCCGACGATGCTTGCGACGGTAGCGACTTGGGCCTGACCCGCGCTTTGCACGTAGTCGAATGCTGCTTTCTTTACTTCTGCGCTGTCGCGGCTTATCTCTAGACGGAGTTCGTTCATAAGTTCTGCCGGCAGAGTCTCTCCTGCCGCGAGCCGTCTCGCGACCTCTGCGTTCACTCCAGCATCACGGAATGGTTTGCCTCCTGCAAGTACTTGGGCAAATCTGTTGTTGAGTTCCTGCTCGACCATCGCGCGTTTGTAGAGTTCATACTTCTGGACCTGTTCAGTGGTCATGGTCTTGATTTTGAGATCAGTGGGTGGAGTGTTACTCTGCTGTTCCTGGTATTCTTGTTGTGCTTTCACGAATTCAGGGTCGCCAGTGAAACGGATGAGCTCTGCGGTTGCGGGCTTCGCTGTCTCAGATCTTGCTTTTGTTGTCGCGTCCTGTAGTATCTGCGCGGCGGTTTCTGCCCTTGCGTATGGCTCGAGATTTACGTCTCCGTTATTCTTGATAGACGCCACTACTGCGTTGGCGACCTGTTGAGCGTCTGCTGCGCTCTCGGCGTCAAGCGGGGTTGCCGAGGCTGCTGCTTGCTGTCTCTGTAGTTCTTGTACGAGCGGCGCTATCTTGGATTGGTCGTTTATTCCCTCCTTCTGCTGTCTTTCGACTTCTTTGGCGAGTTTTCCGAGGGCTTCGTAATATGTCTTGGTTCGGCTCAGCGCGCCTCCCTCGGCGTTTGCCATAGATTCAGAAAATGATCCCAATGCCGCGGTCAAATCAGAGGCTGCTTTCTCTCTTATGGTTTTTGCTGCTTCAGGCAGTAGTGTCGCTTTGTTCGTCTCTATGAATTGTGCCGCGTGTATCGCATTCTGCGCTTTTGGTATCACTTCGCTTACTGCTCGGTCTATGACGCCGCCTGTTTCTGCTATTGAGCGAACCATTGACTCGGCAGTGCCTGTGGTGATCATTCCGAGCCGCCGTTGCTGGTCAACGACTTCAATGGCTGCTTGGGTGTGTTTTAGGTTCGCTAGCTTGAACGCTGTTGCGTCCAGGCCGGGTGATTTCATTCCTGCCTTGACCTCTTCAGGTGTAAGCACGCCCGTCGCTTTTGCGCGTTCAGCAGCGGCTTCGTTCATTCGTTGCACGGCAGAGATGAGATTATCATTACCTTGGACTTTGTCAAGGGCGGCATTGATGGTTTTCTGCGTCTTACCTTCACCGACCACTTCAGCCAATACATTTGCTCTTGCTTTGGTCTCCGCAGCCGCGTATTGTGCGTTTATCTCGGATTCCGCTTGGTTCTTGGTTCCTGCAGTAAGTGATCCTAGTTTCTTTATCGCGGCGTCTCTTTGAGCGGTCAAAGGTTCGAGCGCATCCTTCACCTTTGCTTCGTACGCAATTTTTTGTGGTTCTGCTAGTCTTCTTTCCACGGCCTGCGTCGCGAATGTGGCGTCCTGCAACGCGGTCGCTCTTTCTTGTGATGCTCGTTGTGTGATCTCAGGAACGGTCCTACCCAGGATTCTTCCGGTGGTGCGCGCTGCTGCTGCTTCCATTCCACGCGTGCCGATGGCGAAGGTTACGCCGCCGACCAGGGCATGTCCTGCTATGCTTTCTATGTCGATCTTTTCTCCTTTCAACCACGCAGAAGTTACTTCTGGAACGACCGCGGGCACTAGCATTGCTGTTTGTGTTATTGCCTCTTTTCCTACGAACTCCGCGAGCTTACCGATGGTCTGGCCGCTGTTTAGGGAACCTTGCACGAATGAACGCACGCCATTACCGAAACTCGCCGCCGCGCTGTGCGATATCGATCCTGCACCGAAGAAGGCAAGTGACGTCGAGTACGCGTTTGCGGCGGCTATGCTCGTGCCCAGGACTCCGCGCTCGCTCAGCGTAGTTATTCCAAGATTGTCCTTCCAGGATTGTGCGTTTGTGATCTTGCCGTTGTAGGCCATGTCCATCGTGTTTATGGCAAGTCCGCCGCCGTATTGTGCGGCTTGATTCACTCCTTCGAAGATGGCCGTTCTGGCCAAGAATTGCACGGCAGGTCTTGCGCCAGCCCGCACTCCTGTGGAAAGCCAATTGATTGCTTGTACTGCTTTGGCCCCTCCCATGACGGATGTTCCAAGTCCCATGGTCGCCAGACTGAGTACTAAAGTTTGGTCTCCTAGATATGTGTCCATCCAATTTTCCTTTAGTCCATATTCGATGTTTGCATCGACGTGGACAGCCGCGTTCTTGATGTATTCCCGGTTTATGCTGAGCGTTCCAGCTTTTTTGTCTTCAGTGATGACGCCTTGTTTGATGGCATTCTGCTTGAGTCCTTCATCGAGATTGTTGATGCCTTGTGCCGCGACAAGGCTCATGACGAGACCGCGCGCAACGTTCGTTTTCGCCGTTGCCAGGGAGCTGTCGGTGTACTCGTTGAAATTTCCATTGACTGCTTGTGTTACGAGTCTGTTGCTCTTTGAGAGGTATGATCCTTCGAGGCGGTGTTCGACAAGATATCTGGCGTAGTTGCCCTCAAGGTCTGTGGCTGCCGCGCCTGCGTTGAGCGCCATGATGTCGTTCGTGTTTCTGTTGCCTATTATCGAGTCGAGTTGTTTCTTGTAAGCTGCGACTGAATTCACGTAGTTTTCTTGCGGCATGGTTTTCTGCTGGGTTTGCAGTCTGTCCATGCCGGTCTTTATCTCAGCCAGAATTTTACTTTGTTGGACGAACGCGAAATCCGAATCCCTTGTGGTCGTTGTGCCGTCGCTCAGGTATGCGTTCATTAGATCCTGCCCCGATCGTGCGGTCGCCATTCTTTTTCCTGTGAGCTCGTTGAGGGATTTGACGTCGTTGTCGTTTTGAAGCGCTTTTGTCATTGCTTTTGCGGCGTCATCATAGCGTGTTCCCTTGTCCATGAGGTCGCGCATGCCTTTCGCGATATTTTCATCTATGCTTGTCTCTAATTGTTGTTTGATCTCGACTTGCGCCCTGTTGAACGCGTAATCCTGCAGGTTCGTGCCTGCCATGTTCTGTGACTGCATCGAGAAGCTCGGGTGTTTCTGCACGAACTGTGCCATCTGAGATTCGAGAAGCTCGCCTGTCGCTCCGTTCTTTATGGCGCGGTAGCTCTCCATGTTTGCGGCTTTCTTGAAGTCGGTCTCAAGAACCTGGTCTGCGGCGTTGCGGACTGTCGCTACCCACTCTTGTGTGTGTTGGTTGTCATAATCTGATTTCAGTGCCGTTCCGTACTTCCTCTGGTTGTAGGCTTGGTCTTGTGCGAAAGCGAGCGCGAGTGAGGGGTCTCCGTTCATGATGATCTTGGCGCGCAAGGCCATCAATTGCATGTCTTTGCTGTTCTCGGCTTGTTTGTCGACGTAGTCTTTTGTTGACATGCTTGGCGCTTGGTCGACCCAGGTCTTCAGTCGTGAATCCGTGTCAATCATTAGTGCGGAGAAGCTCGAGACTATTGCTCGTTTGTTCTCAGTCTTTACAGTGTCGAGATCATTGACTGCTGTCTTGATTAGGTCTGGTACGTTGGCATTCTGGCCAAGTTTTCCTCGTTCTGCCAAGGATAGACCACTGAGCAGCCTGATTCGTTCCTCCTGCGCCCGTATGTCCAGATTGTCAGAACCCTTCCTGCCTTGTATGTCAGCGAGTGCGGTGGTTGTGGCTTTGACTATGTTCTCTTGGTTTGTGATTTGCTGCTCTAGGGTCTTTTGGTAATCTGTGAATTGTCCAGAATCAGCTTTGAGCTTGTCTATTCGTTCACTCAGGAATATCTTCTCGTTGGCGTCTGTTGTTCTGCTTAGTCTGTCCTGCAAGGTCTTGATTCTTGTGTCGATTGCTTCGTTCCCAGTCTGGATCGCGTACTTTGCGCTTTTCAGAAGGTCTTGCTGTCCTGCCCTTATTTTGAGGAGCCTGTCAAGTTCGGTCGCAGTGGTGCTTGGCCGGCCCAGGCCAATTCTTGTGGCTTCGACCTGGTTGTATTGCGCTTCGGCCATCTTGTCCTTGCGTCCGGCCAGTGCGACATTGTCGATTGATAGCGACCGCAGGTCGCTTATCTGTTCCAGAAGATCGATGCTTTCGGGTTTGACTCCTTGTCGTGTCAGGAATGATTTGTCGTTTTCAGTCAGCGTGTTTGCCTTTGCGCGGGCGTAGACATCGGTCCACTGTTGGTTTTCGTTGAGGCGCTGTGTGAATTCGTGGTCTGCCAGTCCCCAGGCAATCATGTTATTATATTGTGTGTTGGCCTGGTAATTTGTTTCACGCGAGTTTTGCAGGCTCTTTATGAGATCGCCGTTCTTCTTCACGACATCGCTGTCGATGTATGCCGCATCTTTCTGGAGTTGTTTCGCCCTTGTGATGTCTTCATTCAGTTTGGGGTTTGCTTTGAGGTATTCTGGATCGTTGATGCGTGATAGGTCTATTCTCATCGCTGCCAGTTCTGCCTTTGCTGCGACGGCTTTATCGTACTTCTGCAGGTCGATTTTCGCGATCTCTGCATTGGTCATGGCGTTCGTGACTGCTTGGTCTGACGCGGTGGCGGCCGATTTTGTGCTGTCGATGGCGTTGCCGCGTTGAGCGTATGCGTTCGCCATCGTTGTGCTTAGTTGCAATGACTTGATTGTGTTTTGCACTATCTCGTCGAGCTGTTCTTTGGTGTATGCGCTCTTGTAATTATCACGTATCAGGCTATCGACCGCGTTCTCCATAGCTTTCGTGTCGCCGGTATTGTCGAATTCTTTGGCGAGCACCAATAGTGCGGTCTTGTGTTCGTCATCCTTGTCTGATAGGACTTGCATGACGAGCGAAGCGTAGAGATTGTTGACTGCCTGCTGTCCGGCGTTTCCTTTTGCAAGGTCGGCGATTTCTTTCTTCTCGGAATAAGTATTCAATGTGTTGAATGCTTGTTCGTAGCTTCGGTCAAGAGATGCCTTGATGTCATTTTTGCGTTGGTCGATGGCCTTCTTTTCGTTGTCGTCTTTTGGCTTTGTTGAGTCAAGTTCTGTGATTGCTGCTAATGTGTCATAGGTGATGATTGTGAGTATGCCTTTTGTATTGGTGGCGTCCTGTCGCGCGGCGGCGTCTTGAAGCATTGTCTGCAAGGCGCCGATGTTCTGGTCGAGCAGGTGTTGGCGTTCCTCTGTCTTGAGCGCGTTCCATGCAGGGGTGTTCCTGACATTCTCGACGTTCTTCGTTATTGAGCTGGCTGCAGTCGCCGCGTTTGCTAGATCTCCGATTCGCACATATGCATCTTTGATCTGTCCGAGCATTGTGTTCTGGTTCTGCTTACCTGCGCTCGCGTCGAAGATGAATGGCAGGGCGGTCTTTGCGCGGGTTATCAGATCGTTGCTGGCGGTATTGATCTCTCGCTGGGCAGCATCGATTGCGGCCTTGGCGTTGGATGCTTCCTGGGTGTTTTTCGCCGTGGCTAGTTGTTTCGTCGCTGCATTAAATTGGTTTATCGCGGTGGATGTCTTTGCTTCGTCTATGCGCAATCCGAGGCTTGCCAGGTCATAATTCTTCAGAGCGAAAGAATAATAGTCGAATCCTTTGAGCGGATCGAAGTCCTTGGCGACTGCCTGGTCTCTGTTCGCCGCCTGCGCTTTGGCCGCGGCTTCAGCAGCCGCGCCGGTATTTCCTTGTGCCAGGTATATTTGGGCCAGGGTTTCGTAGATGTCTGTTGGCGTTTGCCGTCCTTGTTGTTTGGCGATGAAATCCCTCAGTCCTTGGCCTGCGTTTTCGAGCATTTCCTTTGCGCGGGCCTGGTCTGCGGGGTTTGTCGAGCGTGAAAGGATGAATGCTTGTTGTGCCAAGTCGTTTGACTTGCGTTGTATGTCCCTCAGGGTCATCTCGAGCTTGGCGTCGTCGCTCAATTTTGCCCAGACATCTGGATTTTGCGCCTTCATTTCGTCAGCAGTGGCTCCTAGTCGAAGCATGAGATCATTCTTGTCTTGATCCGAAAGCGTAGCGCTTGTCGCGGATGATATGGCGACTGCTAGTGCATCTTTGTAAGCCTGCTCATTGCGCTTCGGGTCGTTGGCTATGGCACTTGCTGCCTCCACCAGGTATTGTGCACGGGCTCGCAAGAAATCAGGGTCAGTGTCGGATTGCACTTTGAGTTTTGATGCAATGTTTTGGTACATGTCGGCGCGCGTCTTGGAATCGAGAGTGTTCTGCGCTTCGGCCGCGTCTATGGACGCCTCAATCAGACTGTAGACTGGTTGGTCTGACTTCGGGAGCGCTGCTTTCGCTGCTTTGAAATCTTTGGCTTCAATGTACGTGCTGACAACGCCTTGAAGCGCTCGTTTGCTGTCCCCTCCTTTTGAGGCGTATTCATTGAATGCATTCACTGCATCGGCATATTTCCCTTCGGCACGGGCAGTGAGCGCGTTATAGAGCGACACTCTTGCGTCAGCCGGATCTTTGATCATCTTCAGGAAGTCCTCGCCCAGGAAGCCCGTCGTCTGGCCTTGGGTGAGCACGCGTCCATAGATTGACGGTGTCTCTATGTTGCCTAACTGTGCGGCGGTTTGTTCCTTGGCTTTTGTGTATACTACCACACCAAATGCTTTTTGCAGCTCATCTTTAGTTGGTTCGCGATTTAGTTTTGCTTTTATTTCGTCGTATGCTTGTTGGGTGTATTCCGTCTTCTGGTGTTCTGTGAGCTTGCCCATGTAGTATGCTGTGAGCTCATCTGAGAGCTCTTTTGCTACGCGTTCGCCCTTGCTCCATCCCTTCTCAAGGTCCTTGAGGACGTTGACGTTCGCTTCACCGTTCGTGTACTGGGTCTTGTAGAAATCGCCAAGCTTGCCGCTCTGTCCTGCTCCGAACAACAGTACGTTCTCGCCTGTTATGCGCAGCACTTTACCGTCGCCATGGAAGACCTTGATGCTGTTGTCCATGGCCTTGGCAAGGTCGCGGCTGAAGGTGTAGTCTGAAGCGAGCAATCCCGTCTTGTCGTTGAGGACGCTCTGTAGCACTATATCATCGGTGCGCATTCTGGCTGTGTTCTTTTCGACGCCGTTCTCTGTGGTCTTGCTGAAGGTCTCTGTTGTGCTCAGTGCTTTTGCATTGGTGATCATTGATTTGTCTTGCGCGTTATTCGGGTCTAGTTGCTTTCCACTTGAGTCGTAATAGATGCCGTCTTTTAGGAATATTAGTGCGGGCTTGCCATTTACTGTTACTCCAAGCACTTGGCGTCCGTTCTTGTCCTGTATATCGAATTGCTGGTTGAATGTCAGATAATCTTGGTCATCTGCCGCTGAGCTGCCGACCAGGAAGTATCTTGTCGGATCCCGTGTCTTTTCTTTGGAGTCCGGTGGCGTGCTTCTGTATGCGAAATTGGCGCCTTTGCTCACGGAATCGACTTTCAATCCATCAGCAGTGAGTATGTGGCTGGGGCCGCTTCCCGCGATGTCTCCGTTGAGCCAGCCTCTTTCAGGATGGTAGAATCTTGACAAGAATATCTCGGGCTTGCTTGTGAGGTCCTGTTCCAGGCCGTTGAGTGTTTTCTTGTCGAGTTTTGTGTTGAACAGTTGCTGCAGGGTCATTCCTCCGCAGTTGATTGTGTCTCCTTGGGCAGAACAATCGTAACTCTTCGAGGTGATTGTGCCATCCGCCGCTCGTTCTGGTACTGTCACTTTTGATTTCTTGCCGTTCTTCAAATCCTCCTCGAGGCGATTTTGCACTGCCTGTAATCCTTCTTTTGCCGCTCGCACTGCTGCCAGGGCGTTTGCCTTGGCGTCGAGAAGCTCCCTGCCGTTCCCGGTCTGGAGATGATAGGTTACGGCTATTGGTCTGTTTTCCTTGTCTGCCGCTCCTGTGATTAGTTTGTATCCTGCGATGATCGCGTTGGCTCCTGTCCCGGTGAGCGTGAAATCGGTCATTTCCTGTGCGTTGTTCTTTATCTGCGTCACGAACGACCAGCTGTTTTCTTTGGTTGAATGGAAGCGGTCATCTGTCGGATGCTCTCCTGATCCTTTTACGACTGCGTCCACGTAGTCCTTTCCGGAGTAACTGAAGCCGGTCGCGGTCTGGGCTATTGATAGCGTTCCGTCAAAGATCTTGAATTGGTTGTCTCTGTGTGTGACAAGTATTGGTTTGTTGGCGTTTTCCGCCGTGCTCTTCACATCGATGGCATCCCCTTCAAGGGTCTTTCGTCGGTAGATGTCGATGGAGCCGGCACCTTCTATTATTACCTTGTCGGTTCCGATATTTGCTTCGATTTTCCCGTTCTGCAGGTGTGTGATTGACACTACTCCTTGGTCTGTGAGTTCTTTTATCTCGTGGACCGTTCCTTTGAACAGCGACGAGCAGATTGTGCCGGAACAATAGTTGATGTTTCCATTCGCATCCATTGCCATGCTGTTGAAGACCTCATTGCCGAAGATGTAGATTGGGGGGTGGCCTTCGCGCAATATCACAAATCCTTGTTCCTTGCCTTCGAAATTTCCGACCACGTCCTTTCCAACAGGTTGTAGCAGGCGCACTTTATTGAGTCCTGTCATCTCAAGCCCTTGTGGTGGAGTCGCGCCTTTTGAGCAGTCGTTGAAGGCGGCATTGCACAGGTATGCCTTGCCGTCTGGAGTTGTGAGGAACACTATGTCGGTCGAACCGATCAGGTTCACATCGGTGTTCGCGAGGTTTGGGAATATCTTCTTCAATGCAGCGTTCGCGGCAGCAGGATCAAGACCTGAGAGTCCGGGTTTCTCGCCCGCGATCGCGTTGAGGACTGCGGCGTTGCCGAGCTGATCGACAGTCATCAATTTCTTCATTTCTTGCGGTAGTTTGGAAAGAGTTTCTGGGCTTGTCGTAGCCAGGTGTTGTATTTGTTCAGCCGTGACTTGCTTCACTAGCGTCGGGTCACCTTCCATGATTTTCATCACTTCGACGAGCTGTTGTGTGTTCGGTCTGCCTTGGTACATCCCTAATTGTGCGATTATCTTCGGGTTTGATTTAGCAAGGGCCTGTATATCGGAGAGTTTCATGGATTTGATCTGGTCAGCAGTGACCGATATTTTGTCTATTACTCCCTTGTAGGCTAGAGGTTGGTCAGGGCAGAAAGTGCTGGCGCAGTCTTTTACGGGCTGTGCGGACGGTTGTGCTGGTTGTGATCCGGTGCTGCCTGTTGATGGGTTTTGCGCGAACGCAACAGGGAAGCTGCTGATGATAAGCATGATCGTTAGGACGATGCTTGCCAGTCCGCGTGTTGTCTCGTTCATGTTATTTGTATTGGGATATTAATCTTCCAGGTCGCTTCTTTGTTGTCTGTTATAGTGACGATTGCTTCATATGTTCCTTCGGAAGCAGCGGTTACGGTCAGTGTGCCGTCTTGCTCTATCGTCGAGAACGGGCTGTCGACGGAGTAGGTTATCGGGTCGCCGTCAGGATCGCTACCTTCGATTTTCACGGTCCTTCTGTCGTCCGTGTGCATCACGAGGCTTACGGGTGATGGTGCATATGGTGGATTATTAGGGGTCAATATTACAGCGAAGGCGAAGGTCGCGGATCCTCTGTTGAGTCTGAAGAGGATGGTGCCAGGACCTTGTGTCAGATATGTGATATTCGAGCCAAGAGATTCATGCATTCCTAGGTCTATGGCGTCATCGGTTATTGATGCAGCTACTGTCGCGGCATCGTCCCTTAGTTCGAGAAGTGGGAAGTTGTCCGCCGCGGTCATTTGTGTTATCTGCTGTGTGAAGTTGCCTTTCGATATCGTCATGTCCCATGTGAGGGTCGCCGTTACTTTGCCTGGTTTTGCGTCGACCGTGACTTGAGGCGAGTCTCGTCTTTCGACGTTGAATCCAAGTGCCTGTATTTTTTGGGGGTCTGCGCAGATCGTCAATAGTTTGACCGTGAGTCCTGCGATGTCTGGAGTTATTGAGTCAATTGGTGGGACAGAATCTCCTTGGGCGTCTCGTTCAATCACGACAAACTCTGTTCCTATGTCGATCGCGTTGGTGGGCCTTACGGCATATCCGCCAGTGCCTGCGACGAACGTGATTGCGTCGTGTAGTGATGTCTCGAGGCAGGATTGTATGAGGCTTCTCGCCATTCCTGTGTCAACAACCACCGGTTTTGGCGCGCTAGTCTGAAGCATTAACACGAACGCGACCGTTATCACCACAAGCAGTCCGATTATCATGAATATCGTGAGTTGCGCGCGTCGTTTCATGGTTGGCTCCTGTGGGTGTAGAAGTATTCCGCTCCTCGCAGCGGTATGGCGTCGCTCATCGAGGGTGTTATTGCTGTTGTGAGATGCACTTCGACCCCACGTACAGTCATTGTCCCCTCGTAATGAGTTATCGCTGTGAGATTTCCGTCTTTGTACAGTATCGTTTGCGCGCTGGCAAGATGGGCGTCAGTGGCCAATTCGTTCATTTGTTTGATTAAAGGGTCCGCGGCGCGTTCAGACGCCACGACGCATAAAAGTGCTACGCAGAGATTGTTCTTGAGGTTTGGGGTTACGGTTATGCTTGGTCCTATGTGCTCGGTCAATAGCACACCTTTCTTTGCGAGATCGTGGACGTGCTTGTTGGTCCACCCGTAACTGAGGTTTATTTTTGCGGAGAGCTGTCGTATGGTTATGGGTCTGGGTAGATGTTCGAAATGGCGTATTATGGGATAGCCGCTAAGGGGTCCCTCTTTTATGCGCATAGTTGATTGTTATCAAATTATTAGTATATATATCTTTGCATTAGACTTATATTAATCTATATTATGATAACATAATCAAAAAAATATTAGCATTATCATATTTTTGATAATAACATGGTGTTTATGACCCTGCTTTTCTGCGGGTTCTTCACTCTATATTGCGGGTGTCAACGTAGCTCAGAAGTGTCATAACCGTCACGATTCCCCATAGGTTGAAGAAAGTGGCCACAAAATATGTCACAGGGGCTTCTGCGATAACAGCCAACAATGTGAGTGTGAAGAACATGAGGTTAATGATCACCGCCATCAACCAGCGTGTCGCGTATTCTTTTTTGAGACCGATAGATATCACTTTCCGAGGGTTCAATGCAGAGCGCGCTTTTTGGGCTCTGCTAAGGATGAGGAATGCTGCTGGCACGAAATATGCTGCGCATAAGAATATAATTCCGATTAGCAGCATTGGCATCCGCATTGCGAGTAGCGAGTCTGCAAAAAAGGTGTATGCTGCAACAAGCACCAAGAAAGGTATCGCGAACCACTCAACAAGTATCATCAACGCGAACAAGGTGTGCAAAAGTAGTCTTCTGATTGGGGTGCGTGGTATTCCTGCATCTGCTTCAGTCATGCAGGATATGCCCAAACCCAGGAGAAGCGGGCTCAAAAGGGGGATGCTCGAGACTAGCCACCACAGTAGCAGGCGCAGCGGCCTGCGGAAAGGACGCGTCAATGCGGTTAGTAGGGATATCATTTCTTTGTCTCAGGTTGCTTGACTTTCTGCACGGCATTCCATGCTTGGTTGTAGGATTCGGAATTCTCGAAGACGTATGGTTTGCCTCCGACGGTAATTGTTTTTGTGGTGGGGTTTCCGCTGACATCTGCTGTCTTGGCGGCATCGATGATGCTTGTTATCCTCATGTTGAATTCAGTCGCGCTTATCAAATAAGGATTGGGAGTCGGCATCTCCTTTACATCCTTGTTCACTTCCACCTTCTTGTCGGCATCGGCAGGTGTTTTTGCGGGTGTCGCCGGAGTCGACGCCACTGTCGTCTCCCCTGGTTCCGCCACGAGCGTGTACTTCTTCCCGTCCGATCCTGTGGCTGTGAATTCCGCGCCGATCGGTTGCGTCTTTGTCGTGGGTTTCTGTCCTTCTGCGCCTTTTGATTCTGCCTCGTCGATTAGTCGCACAGGTCCTGTCTTGGCCGCGTTCGGGTTCTTTGGATCGTTGACGAGCGTGTATGTCTTGCCGTCATTGTTGACTGTGACAGTGCCTATCTGGCCGGTAGGTGCGTCTTTCGGAACATTGACGTTGACCGCGGATTTCTCCTTCTGTCCGAAGTCTTCTGTTGTTCTGAGCCGTGGATCGACTGTCGCGCTGACTGCCTTGGTCGGATCTAATGTTGTCTTGCCATCGCCGCCGTTGAGTTTGACGCTCACAGGGTTGCCGTCGACGTTCACGCCTCCGATGGCGCTGCCTGATATGCCGACAGTCCCTTTTTCTCCGAAGATGCCTCCGCCAGCTATCTTGATGTTCTTGTCAAGACCCAAATTGTTCGAAGCGACCTCTGTCTGCGCGAGTGTGACCAAGGCAGACATGGCTTTCGGGGATAGGTCGCTGCCAGAGAATTGCACTGCTGTCGGGCCCAGACCGCGTATCCTTCGCATCCCCTCGGTCAAGGGTCCGAGCGCGTCGCTTCCGTCTTTTGCGGGAGGATTGGTGAAGACTCCGATTTCAAAGCCTTTGGTGCCGGCTATGAGTAGGGCGGGGTGTTCATCGACATCCACAAATATTTCTGACCCGTCTTGGGTTTGCAATTTGCCTTCTGCTCGGGTCACTGATGCGCGTGGGGCTCCTTTGGTATAATCGACTTTTAATGATCCGGGTGTTTCGGAATTGGATTCAAGGAAGCTTTCTGAGAATTCGGAGTGGTAGAGTCCGAGGGCTAGATCTATGTCGTTGACTCTCCAACTCTTGCCTTCTATGCCTGCTAGCTGTCCCTTATCGTTGAAGTTGATCGCGGCATTCCCACCGCTCCAGATATCATATGATTCCTTCGTGTAGCCGTTGATTGAATGGACTATGTTGGTGCTGCCTCCGATGACAGAGACGCTGTTGGGGGTGAAAGTGGTCGTGGCAGATTGAACACCTTTGCAGGTGAACCTGCCGGAGGGTGTATCAACGGCGTATGCCGCCGTGGCGCCACGTATGGCCATTCCGTCCGCGGTGGCCAGGATAGTCGCGTCCTTCAGTCCCTTCTGCGAGATGTCGAGCGTCGTGGTCTTTCCGCCAGTTGGGCCTATGGTCATCTTGTTGCCGTTGAAGCCGACGTCGGCCGCTCCATCGACGCCGCAATTTGCGCCTGCGGTCGCCGCACAGTACTTGGATGCTATTATCTTGTCGTTCTTGTCAGCGACCGCCTTCTTCGGGTCTTTGCTGCTGAGATATTTGTTGAGGTATTCACCGGCCGCTTTTTTCGCGACAGGGTCTGTCTGGAAGTTGGCCTTTTGGTCATTCGCCATGTAATCCTTGAAGGCTTCCTTGCTCTTGTCACGGAAAGATGTGTAATCGCTATTGGATGGTTTGCTTAGTTTCTTGAAATCGGCTGTCGTTGGACTTGCCAGCTTCTGGAAGTCTGCCGATGTAGGATTTGAGAGTTTTTGGTAGTCCGCCGATGTCGGGTTGGATAGTTTCTGGTAGTCGGCGGATGTGGGGGTTGATAACTTCTGGTAGTTTGCGGATGTTGGATTCTTCTCGAATTCCTTGCGCGGGTCTGCCGCGACGACTGCTGTCGACACTATGATTGTGACGATCATAAGTGCGACTAGGAGCTTTCTCATTCAGTGTCGACCTCGATTGTCGTGTATTCCTTGAGGCCTTGCTGATCAGTGACCTTCACCATCGCGGTGTTCTTGCCTGGTCTGAGGCCTTGCGTCGTGATCAGGCCGTTCTGGTCGATGGTCATGATTGAGGAGATTATGCTGTATTGTATTCTCCCTCCTTCAGGATCATAGGCATTCACTTGGATGGTCGTGCTCTGGCCGAGTCCTAATTTGACCGGCGCGACCGGTTCTATGACTGGCGGCAGGTTGACCTGTGGCTCTGCCATGCGCACAGCGAAGGCGAAGTCGTAGACAGGTGGCGTCATCTTCTGCGCTTCCGAGCGCATCAGCACTATCTTTTCGAGCCGTGAGACGTTGTAGATCGTGTTCGTGCTCGGCATACTTAGTTGCAGCGAGAGGTCGATTCCTGTCTTGTCTTCTGCGAGCTGGTCTGTTATGCGTTGCGCGTCGGTCAAAGACGTTCCCAAATCAGCGTCTAGGTCGATCTGGAATTCGTCTATCGTCGCCTTGGTGTCGCCGTATGTCACGGTGACCGGCATGATGACCGTCGTGAGTATGTGTTCATCGGCTATGCGTACGTCTGCTCTTGCGGTCTTTGGCTCTGCGAAGCTGAATCCTGGCACGTCGAGTCTGGTGCAGGTCTTGGCGTCTGCGGCGATCCTCTCGCCCAGGCGTTTCTCTGCTTCTTGTCTTGTTATGATCTTCCCGTTCTCTGGTGTGTACCAGTATGGTACTGAGATGTTGTTGACATTGATGCTTTGTACGTCGATGTTGATGTAGCCGCCTTGGATCCCGATGAGTCTTGTGGCTGCTTCCAGGCGTTGGTGTATGCAGTCTTCGAGCGCCTGCTGCGCCGGCCTGAACTGTTCTGGCAATGAGAGTCGCGCAGGCGCCTGCATCTCGGGCTTGTTGCCGACATACAGTATGAGCGCCGCTGCTATCAGCATAACCGCGCCTAGCATTATGATTACTGAGAGTTGACCCCTTTTAGACAACCGCATGGGCTTCATGTTGTTGAGGCCCTTTTAATATGTAACTGTGGGTGGTCTGACCAACCACCTGCTTATTGTAACTACCAACAAGTAGTGATAAATAGGAAGGTTTATAAAGGGCAAATGAGTATGTGCCTTGATGGCGCTATTCGATCCACAGCTCTACTTGAGGCGACTCCATGACCCGATGGCTCATTTCGGACGTGGTTCTGCGCTTGAGGAAGGGCTTGCAAAGGATACCGGAATGCGTTTCTATGATAGTCATGCTTCTAAATGCAGAAAAATCGTTCTTTTGGGCGATTTGCACAACGTAGAGCCTGTCCAGAAATCTATCTTTGATTTCGTGAAAAATAACCACGTTGATGGTATGCAGTATCTTTGCGAGTCTGCGACCGGTGAGTATGATTTCACTCGTTCAGCGCGTGAACCTGACGATGAAAAAGGTCTCAAACCTATTGTGATGACAGATGGTAAGGGAGTTGTCGTGAACAAGGTCTACGTTCCTTCTTGCAACTATATCGTCGCTTTGCGTGATTTTTGGCAGTCGAAGAACTGCAAGGTCAGGGCGGTCCAGGATATGGGTTTGTGTTTCGAGGATATGAGGTGGGAGTATGTCGCGAGGAAGCGGTTGGCTGTCGGCGATCTTGCAGGCGCGGCTGACGCTGGCGAGAAGATGGCTGAAGCATTGATAGAACGCGACAAATATTTCGCGGACAACGTGGAGAGGATTGGATCCGATGGTATGCTGATCGTCGGAACTATTCATGTTATGGGTGGCGCTTTGCAAGAATTCCTAAGACAGAAAGGCATCGGTTATGTCTCGTTCGTGCACGACAGGGAATATCGGCCGTTTGTCTGATTGTCGTCGTTAGTATTTCTCGGCATTCGCGGCTTCAACCAACAATTGATGCAACGCGTCCTTCAAATTTCCTGTGCAGGTATTGCTGCCGAAGATGTCGATGATGGAAGGGTCGAATTCTCCCTTTGCGTGGGTGCATTGCATTGACTTGTATTGTAATGCGTCTGTTATTTGGGTCGTTTCGGCTGTGCTGAAAGATCCAAATCGCACATTCACTACGCAGTCTTTTGAATCGAATATTATCACACTGCCTGTCTCGAGCGTTTGTGTCATCGTCGCTCTGTTGCATTCCTTTGCCAGGGCGATGAAGCATTCTTTGTCCTCTCCGCAATCCTGTGGCGTTATGATGACGGCCGCGGTTATCGCCATTGTCATGAACACTGCCAATACGGAGATCACTATCCAGATTGTGCGCATGGGTGTGTTTGTTTCATCTTTGTTTCTTATATTATCTTAGTAACTAACGAGTGGTAACAAATGGAAAGATTTATAAAGGTGAGTGGGGTGTGGTTCACTGATTCCACTATGGTAATGGGTAATATCGCAGTGTTCACTTCCGACCTGCACGGCAATGATGATCAGTACCAGAAGCTGCTGCGCTATGCGTCCACCCAGGCCATTGATACGGTCATTCTTGGCGGTGACCTTCTTCCGAAGAACGGGCCTCCGAACGCTTATGTACAAATGCAACGCGACTTCCTTGAACACCTTATTGATGAATTGAAGGAGTTCAAGCTGAAAAAACCAAAGACTGTTGTGTATCTTATGCCTGGAAATGATGATGCTGCGTCCCTTCAGGGTGATTGGGATAAGTATGATGGTGAACTTTACAATAACATCCATCGAAAACGATTCCCGCTTTCAGGCACTCCGTATGATATTATTGGTTACTCTTTCGTTCCACTCACGAAATATCTGCTCAAGGATTGGGAGATGCCTGATGTCGCGGGCGGATTCAACGAATCATCGCTTAAAGGGGTTAGGAGCGAGGGTTTGCGTCTTGTTTCTGCTGTTGTCAATCCGAAGATAACGATTGAGTCTGATCTGGACTCCAAATATATGTACTTCAATAGCCGCAAGACAATCCATGTTTTCCACGCTCCTCCGGTCGACACCGATCTAGATGTGGCGAAGGATGGAAGCCACATCGGCAGCAAGGCGATAAGGGATTTTATCCACTCGCACACTCCGTATTTCTCTCTCCATGGGCACGTTCATGGCACTGTGGCGCGCTCAGGAAAGTTCATGACGCCAGTGTCTGATTCCTGTGCTATAGCTGCGGGTAATGATGATTGCAGTGATAAGCTGGCGATCATCACCCTGGACTTGTATGATCCTGGGTTGATGAGAAGGAAAGTGTTCTGATTTTGTTCAATCATCCGTATGCTGCTCTTTCATCCCTTCCAATCCATATGATGACAAATCCGGCGTCCCGAACACGCCGTCATATCCTGGTTTGAATGGTATCCTCTCATTCCTGTTCGCGAGTATTATCTCTGTCATTTTCTCGTCGACGATCTTCGCGAGAGCTTCTTTGTCCGCTTTCAGCAGCACATTGAACTCGTCCCCGAACGCCTTGATCAGATTGAAGTGCGTCGCGAAGACTTTCTTCGTCGCCACAGCGCATCCTTCTCGCGCCGCGATCAATTCGGATAGTGGAATCAGGTGCTGGAACGGTTTCGCGTTCGGTGACTTTACTCCTTCCGCTCTTTCTGCGAGTTGTTCGACGCGGTGCATGACTCCGATCGTCAATTCCTTTCCGCATTTCGGGCAGATGTTGTGGAGTTTGAGCGCGTCGCTTGGTTTCAGGCACACGTCGCAGGCGCGGTGGCCGTCGTAGTGGTATTTTCCTTCTTCAGGGAAGAATTCCAAAGTGCTTGACAATCCATCGCCGGTGCGAATCGCCGAGATGATATCTTTGTAAGTCATTTTCGTCTCGAAGAGCGTCGCTTCCCGTCCGAGCTTCCAAGGCCAGTGTGAATGCGCATCGGAGAATGACACTATCTGCAGTTTGTCCAACTGCTTGATTCGCCAGTTCATCGCAGGATCCGATGACAGTCCTGTCTCGATAGCATGCACGTGCTTCGACTGGTCGCCGAAGCATTCTGTGAAAGAGTCGAAGCCAGATGCAGAGCCGAACATCGAGAACCAGGGCGTCCAGATGTGCGCAGGTATTATCTCGATCTCGGTCGATATCGAGCGGAAATTCTCGACGGCTTCCTCGCATGTCATCTTGAAGATTGGTCTACCGTCGTAGTCTATGCGGCCGCGCTTGAGCAGCATCTCCTGTACTTGTCTGACGACGTCGATCGAAGGGAACAATCCGACAAGGTGCACGCGCCGTCCTTTGCCGCCTTGTGTGTAGACGAAAGCGATCTCTGTCTGGAGTATGAATGGAAAATCTGTTTTCGTGCGCCAGATTCCATCGCCATCGTCGTCATTGAGCGCTGCTTTGCACTCTTCGAACCATTTCGGGTGCTGCGCATCACCTGTCCCGAGCACCGAAATCCCCTTGACGCGAGCCCACTTCTCCATGTTAGGGATTGTGAGTTGGTTGCTTGTCGCGCGTGCGTAATGCGAGTGCACGTGCAGGTCGGCGATGATCGGTTGCATTCTCTTCTGGGAATAAGCCCACTATAAAATTGTTGGCGCCTTTCAGACCGCAAACATTAAATATGTGATGTCACATATGTCACATAGGTGACCAGATGCCGAACATGACGCTTTCAATCCCTGAGGAAACACACAAGCTTCTGAAGAAGCACTCCGAGATCCGCTGGAGCGAGGTCGCAAGACGCGCCTTGATAGAAAAAGCGGAGAGTCTCGAAATAATGGATAAAATCGCGTCGAAGAGCAAATTGACTCCGGAAATCATACAGGAAATCGACAAGAAGCTAAAAGAAGGGATACATCGACGTTTGATGGATGATATTGGTCGTCGACGCGAACATAATTCTCGCAGCTCTTCTTAGGGATTCGACAGCGAGAGCATTGATCTGTTCTGGTTTGTTGAGGCTGTTATCTCCACACTATGTTCTGTCCGAAATCAAGAAGCACAAGCAGTATGTTATTGATGAGTCCGGATTCAGCGAAGAGGGGTTTGAGTTGATTCTTAGTCGTTTGTTGGAGAATATCGTCTTGGTTCCTACGGTTGACTTTGAGCAGTATGTCGGTGTCGCGCTCTATGAGATGAGAGACATCGATGAATTCGACACCGCATTCGTGGCCTGCACTTTGGCCACCGATGCGGACGGCATCTGGAGCGACGACAAACATCTGTCGCAGCAAACTTTGGTGAGGACGTTCACGACGAGAGAATTGGTGGCTTGCTTCATCCAAAAATAGTTCAAGGCTCTAGAACCTTGCCTGTCCGAAATTCCGCAGTTCGTGGATGAGCGGGTCCATTCCAGGCCGCTTCTTCGGGTTCTCGTGCAGGTTCAGCGTGACCGCTCCTTTCAATCCGCCGCGCACTTCGTCCTTGAGGATCTCTTGGACTGAGTACGCGAGGGAATAAGCGTCTTCTGCCGGGCGCGATGTCAGTTGCAGTCGGTTTAGGCGCGCCCGCGTGCGTTCTGGTGATTCGTAGTCATCGGTGTAGAAGTTCGGGACTCTTTTGGTTCCTATCTCCTGTGCCGGTTCGAAATCGATGAGTTTGCCTTCGAGTCTTTCAGTGTCGCTGTTTTTCGCGACGATGATGTTGTGCGGCTTCACGTCGGTGTGGATCATGCCTGCATAGTGCAGGTCCTTGAGTCCTTGTGCCGCGTCTGCAAGGATGCTTGCGAGTATTTGCGGTCCTAGTTCGCCTTTTGCCGCCGCATGGCTGAGGTCGCTGCCGTGGTATTCGGTCACGACACAAGGCAGCGGTCTGCCTTCGTACCATAATGGGATGTCGACCAGAGGCAGCACGTGTGTCGATGCTTGCTGCGCTTTTCTGTGCAGTTCTTGTTCTCGCTGTACAAGGTGCTTGCCTATATCGTCGAACGCGACTTTGATGAAGATGTGCTTTTCTGTTTTCTCATTCCACCAGGTGGCTATGTAGTGCTTGTTGTGCCGGGTCTCGGTGTCCTTGTAACACCAGTAGAGAGGGATCTCGATGTTCTGCAGCCTGCCGATACGGCAGTGCTCGGTAGAAAGGTCTATCTCTTCGACGGGCGTGTTTGATTTCATCTTCACTCACTAGTGTTGCTACTCTAAAGTGACTATATAAAGCTTTCCGTTATTCGTATGTGTGCTTCTGAATCCTTTCCGCGCCGCTGGCCGTTTTATTAATTTATTGGAATTTTCACGGTTTCACTAGGGGTCTTGCTTTGCCGCCCCCTGAAAAGCTTTATAAGTCCGGGCGTCTGGTGCCGTGTTATGGAAAGAGGTAGCAAAGGATTTCTCGAGAAGTTGCTCGACCACGTCATATGGCGCGTCATCATAAGCGTTCTATACATAACTGGCCTTACTCTGCTTATCCCCTTCGTCTTCCTCTTTGTCTTCCCGCAGGAGTATGATATAGTGTCGCCGGCGACATCGCCTGTACTGATCTGGTCCGCGATGTTCATGATCCTTGTCAGCATCTTCGTGACAGTGATGTACAAGAAGTCTCTTGGAGCGGCGTTCAAGTCTTTGGGTCGCGTGACTTTCATCCCAGGATTCATCGGATTGATATTCTCGATTTTCGGGCGCGATGTCGTCCTGCTCTATCTCGCAGGGACGATCCCTGCTTTCCAGAAGGTGCAGTCATTGTTGACGCTCTATGTCGATGCTGCCGTTCCTCGCGTCAGGTACTTGACGCTTGGCTTCTTCGTTCTTGGAGTCGTGCTTTGGCTGATGGGCGACAAGCTCGAGACCGACGCGGCGATATCCAAGGCGCGTTACTCGTTCACGAAGTTCGGAAGATGATAGTATTTTTTTAAATGTCTAGAACAATCGCTTAAGCGCTTTCCTGACGTCTTCAATGCCTTCCTTGCTCTTGGCCGAGATCGCTATCGGTTTGAGGTCTGCCACAGCGTCTTTCTCCTCTTTCGTCGCTACGTCTGACTTGTTTATGATTATGATGAACGGTACTTTGAACTGTTTTCTTGTGTCGGTGAGCAGCCTGCGTTGCTCTTCCAATGGGAATCCTGATTGCAGCGTCGGGTCGATGATGAAGATGATCGCGTTGGCGACGTGCGTCATCGCTAACGCAGCCCTTACTTCGACTGCGTTGCGCTTGTGCAATGGCCTGTCCAGGATTCCAGGCGTGTCGACGAATTGCACTTCGTTGTCGTCGATTTTGGAGTAGCCTAGCATCAGATGTTTTGTGGTGAACGGGTATGGTTTGATCTCGGGCTTCGCGCCGGTGATGGCGTGCAGTAAAGTGCTTTTTCCCACGTTCGGCACGCCGGCGATGACGACCGTGAATATCGATGTCTTCAATGTCGGCAGGTCCTTGAACGCCTTCCTGCATCTTTCTAGTTCTGCAAGATTCTTGTCTATCTGCTTCAAAGTGCTCGCGCACCTTCCGTAGAACGCTCTTCGCATCGCGTTGATCTTGTCGAGTTCCTTGCATCGTTCTATCTGGTTGGCATAGGTCTGTGTGAGTGTGTCCACTCTCTCGGCAGCCCATTTGACTGCTCCTAGTGAATTCCTCAGCGTGTCCATGTCGACTACAGTGCTTATCAGCTCCTGATAGAATGGCGCGAGGTGGTTGAAGCTCGGAAAGTTGTCGTGTATCGCCATCAATTGCCTTCGTAGCGATTTGCCTGCTCCGAAGACCCTTTGTTTCTCCGCTCTTATGCTCTTGTCAAGCCGTCCGATGTCCTTCCTTCCGATGATGTCTTTATGGGCGAAATCCCTTCTTTCTCTTGCGGATCGGAAGGCAAGGTCCAGCATGATGCTGCTGTCGGCGATCTTGCTTAGCGTGACGAATGTCATGGTGCGATTCATTGAGCGGCACTATATAAAGGAGAAGGGTGGAATGCCGTGTTGATATCTATTGAATGTCATGGTAATGTTTATATATGAAGAGTGGTGATGTTCACACATAAAATTTCATCAAAGAGGTTGTGTCATGAAAAGAAGTGTTGTGATATTGCTTGCTCTAATCATAGTTCCTTGCGCTTTCGCTGCAGTCGGTCATGATGCACCAGCGATAAGGCCAGGCACTTTCGCGACAGGCAATTACATCTTCCCGCAGAACATTAGCGTGACAGGAAACGTCGGCATAGGCACGTCGAGTCCTGCGTATAAGTTGTCGCTTTCAGGTCTTGGGACGTCTGATGGTATATTGTTCAATGGTTCGACAAAAGTTGCTTTAACGACCACGACTGATTCTGGAACGGACAGTCTTTACTATAAAGGATTGACCAACGGGAGGCACACTGCATTATACATTCAACCGTATGCCTATAGTGGAGGCAGGGATGCGGCATTGGGATTGTATGACGGAGATACTGGTGGCGTTGAGGGTATGTACATATACAAGAAAGCGTCATCATACGGTGCGATCGATATGTCCGACAGTCAGCACCTCATCTTACAATCTTCAGGCGGCAACGTCGGCATCGGGACGACTAGCCCTAACAGTGTTCTTGAAGTGAGAGAAACAAGCATAGGAACAAAAAGATTGGCGCAACTCGGAGAAGGCATTGTCTTCACTTCAACAAATGATGGACAATCCTGGATGGGATCTAATCATTGGGGCTACAATGGAAGCTGGTCAAGAACTGCAGGTTCAACAGCCGCGATATGGGGAACCGAAAACGCCGGTGACTTCGCCGTATGGACTGCTGCCTCGGGCGATTCGCAAACAACTGCGCCATCAGACACAAATAAACGATTAGTGGTCAAAAACGGCGGTAACGTCGGCATCGGCACGACGAGTCCGGGATACAAGTTACACGTGTCAAATGCAGGGCCGGTAGAAGCAAGAATATCAGATTCACGAGCGACTAGCGGTGATGGTGCTAAGTTGTCGATAGTTTCAGGTTATGCTTGGCAGTTGATCGCAAACCCTACGGCGGGCACATCAAACAATTATGGTCTTGATATTTATGATGCTAGCAACGCAGCTACCAGGGTGTCAATCTCGAGTACGGGTAGAGTTGGCATCGGGATGACTCCGGTGTATCATCTGGATGTCAATGGATTAATCAGGTCAAGTACTGGTTTTATCGGCCCTTATGGTAGTGGTGGTGCTGGCGCAGGACTTTACACAGCTGCAGGAAACATGATCCTCTATTTCGATAACAGCGGTAATTCGCACAGGTGGGATACTGATGCAGTCGTCAAGACATTCGTCATCAACCATCCTTTGGACAGTTCGAAATATCTCGTGCACGGCACGTTGGAAGGTCCTGAAGGCGCGGTGTATTACAGAGGCACTGCGAAATTGGTCGACGGCAAAGTCGAGATCACATTGCCATCATACTTCGAGGCTTTGACAAGGAAAGAAGGGCGTACAGTCCTCTTGTCTAACGTCGATGGCTTTGACAAGCTTGCGGTCAAGAAGACTGCCGGTCAGCAGATTGTCGACGGCAAGTTCATTGTTTATTCCGACAACGTCGGTTCTATCCAGGAATTCAACTGGGAAGTCAAGGCAGTTAGGGCGGATGTCGCTCAACTTGTCGTTGAACCGGACAAGAAGGACATCTCTGTCCACGGAGATGGACCATACACGTACGCGATACCAAACAAGTGATGTGAGACTACTACAATGAAATTATCCACGATATTATTGGCGGCCGTCCTGGCCACGACAGTAACGCTAGCTGCAGTCAGTCACACTGCGACCCAGATAACTCCTGGTCAGTTCGCGAACGGGAGTTATTCTTTCCAGCAGAATGTGGGCATCGGGACGTCTACGCCTGGTGCGCGTCTTGGTGTTTTGGGCGCGAAGACATCTGATGCGAGTATGTCGTATGAGATGACTGTTTGGGATAGCACTGCGTATAATTCGAATCCTGTCGCAGGCATCTTGTTCTTGACGAAGGTGGATAGCGTACCTAATTATGCGGGCATGGGTGGTATTTCCGTTGGGAAGTCCAGTACTGGTGCTGATACGGCATCATACTTGGCATTACACACTCGCGCCGCGGGCGGTAATGTCGCTGAGCGTCTTAGGGTGGACTCGAGCGGCAACGTCGGTATCGGCGCAACGACTCTTGGAGGGAGGTTGGTTGTCAACAATTCTGCCGCAAGTCAGGTCGGGATTGTGATCAATCGCAACAGCAATTCGAACGGTTATGCCAACATCCGATTCGACACTGGTGGGGATTCCAAGTTTTATGTCGGATTGGACAAAGACTTGACGCCCAATTCGGACAAGCTTTCATTTTATGAAGTTGCATCCGGCTTGACGATAATGACGATTGTCGACGGCAAGGTCGGCATCGGCACCGTGAGTCCTGGAAATAAGATGTCTTTCGGTGCAGGAATAGCCTCGAATCTTTCGATGAAGGACCAGGGTAGTTTCAATTTCTACATTGATCCTTCTGTTCCATATCAGAGGGACTTTGACATGATTGCGCAAGGCGATACTGATTTGAACAATTATGGTGGTGCGCAGATCAGGTTCTTCACGACGCCAGGAGATTATCCTAATGTGGCGGCGATACAAAGGATGGTCATTGACAGGAACGGCTACGTCGGCATCGGGACGACGAGTCCTAATGCCCCACTTGAAGTCAAAGGTTCAGACCACATTCTTAGGTTGACGGGTGGTTCTACAGGCGCTTCGAATGTTGCATACATGACATTTTATGACAGCGGCGGAACGCGCAAAGGTTACATTGGCGATGCTTCCGCGGGTGATTCAAATATGTATCTGATTGCTGACGCGGGCGCGATAGTCATCGGCAATCTGAATTTGGGCTACGTGTGCTCTAGTTCTGCAGGCGTTTTGTCATATGGTTCATCGTGCACTACATCCTCGATCAGATACAAGAAGAACATCAGGAACCTCGAACTTGATTCAAGCAAAGTATTCCAGCTCAAGCCAGTGTCATTCGATTGGAAAGAGACCAACAAGACTGACTTTGGCTTGATTGCTGAAGATGTCGAGAGAATATATCCACAACTAATCTCTTATAACAAGGATGGCCAGCCCGAAGCGATGAGGTATGATGTCATGTCTGTCTTGTTGCTAGAACAGATGAGACTGCTCAAGTCCCAGAACGACGCTCTAACAACAGAGAACGTTCAGATCAAGCAGCGTCTTGACGCTCTTGAGGCTAAGGTCAAGTAATTTCGGTTTTTGATTGTTTTGTTTTTTTGTTTAATTTTCATTTTCTCATTTCTCAACTTGTTTTCTATCGTTTTCTCTTGTTGATTTCTCGTTTTCATTTTCTTCCCTGTTCTTCTTCCAGATTTTTCCCGTTATTCCTCCGTCTGATGCCTAGCTATTTTCCCGTCCTATCCCCATCCCCATAAACCTTTTATAGGAGTCCCTACTCGCGGGAAGTTAACATGAGTCG
This sequence comes from archaeon, assembly GCA_020051845.1. Taxonomy (GTDB): domain Archaea; phylum Nanobdellota; class Nanobdellia; order Woesearchaeales; family ARS49; genus JAGVQG01. The sequence continues at coordinate 52,556 of JAGVQG010000057.1, forward strand.
TTTTTCCTATAGCCTTGATGTGGGCGAGGAACTCGCGCGTGAAAAAGAGGTCAAGCGCAAGATTGCCGCCAAGGGAGAAGAAGAGGAGACTGTCCGTCTAGACCCCAAGTTCGAGCAGGAGATACTCCAGCTCGCCGAGGAGAAGCAAGTCACCTACGAAGAGGATGATTCTATCGTTATCACTCCTAAGATCAAGCCTGCCAAGGAGGCTCCAAAGCCCACTAAGGTCATGAAGTCCAAGCCTGAGGCAAGGCCTGAAGCTAAGACGTCTAAGCCTGAAGCCAAGGAGTCGAAACCTGAGCTGAAGGAAGTCAAGAAGAAGGAAGTTAAGCCTAAGAAGGAAGAGAAGAAGGCTGAACCAGTGCCTTTGAAGGTTGCTCCGAAATCGTTCAAGATCGAGGCAACGCCAATGACTCCCACTCCTGATCCTGCTCCGTTGCATACAGAGCCTAGGACTCCTGGCGATGGCAGCGGAAGATTGGTTCTTGCGTTGCTGCTCATATCGGTCATAGCGATAATCCTTATCTATAGCGGCCTGGCGTCCCAGGACGTCTCGCAGAAGCCGGCTGTTCCTTGTTCGGTGCAGTTCGCCGATAACAACAACCTGACGCTGGTCTCACTTTCCAACCTGACTGGTCCACAGCAGTACTGGTTCAAGAAAGCGCTCCTCGCGGACAACGAGGCAGAGGCTTCGGCGATCATGCGCATGGTGCTTTGCACTGATGATTCGTTGGTTCTTTCTGAAGACAGCAACCCGATGAATTTCAGCTATTGCGACTATGGAAGCAATGTTATCTCGATCTCAGAATCCGACATGCAGTCCCTTGTCGGTCTTTCGAACTCTTCCAAGTGTGACTCTTTGGACGATGTCATAATCTGCGACAACGATTATTCTGTCGAGGGCATCATGGCCTACAAGGATGATGAGCGTCCTCAATATTTCATCGCAAAGGCCGGCGGAAAGTACACGGTCATAGAGTCCACGGGTTTGCCTATCGCGCTTGCGGTGATGTCCGACAAGAGCGACAAATTCGTCGCCTACACCCTGCCTGTCGAGAGCCGCAACAAGATGGCGATGAAGCTCTTCGTGGGTGATGACTTCTCGAATTTCAAGCGCGTCTACCTCGACCACAAGTCAGGCAACGACAGGGTCGTCGTCTACAAGTTGATCTGAATCAGAATTATCTCTCTTTTCAGAATTTTGGTCTTAGAAGATAGTTCAGGAATGTTTTCTTCCCTGCCTGTGTGGGTTCGAAATGTTCGATCGTGAAATCTCGTTCTAATTGCGGACGCAGTTCTTCGTCTGTGTACAAAGAGAACCATCGTCTGGTGTCGGGATATCTAGGATCGTCGCCGACCCATCCTTCTGTCGTGCCTTCTTTCATTCCGAGGAACAATGTGCCTTTTGGCGTCAAAAGGTCGTGCATCGCTTGCAACGGTTGGTAGAACCGGGTCTTTGGCAGGTGCAAAAGCGAGGTCCATGAAAGTATGCCGTCGAAAGAGTGCGGCAGGAATCCGTTCAAACCCTCCAGATCCATCTGTTCCGCTCTGAGCCCGCGTTTGCGGCACATCTCGACCATCTTCGCCGAAAGGTCGATGCACAGCACATCCAGACCGCGCTCCGCAAGGTACGCCGCTTTGTGCCCTGGTCCTGCACCGACATCGAGCACCTGTCCTTGAGGCGGTAGGTTGGCGATGAATCTGTCCATCACTTCACGCACTTTGAGCTTGCTCCAGTCCTCGAATTTCTTGTCATATGCTTCAGGGAAAGTGTCGTAGCTCTTGATGGTCTCGGTCTTGTAACTCATTCTTTCTGTCAGCAAATGAAAGCAATAAAAGACTTGTGGACCAGTCAGGCATCGTCGGATATTGCCGCTTTCTAGTCTATCCTATCGCCACCCTGTTCGTCTCCGACGCTGCCTGGTCGCGCGCTTGTTTGCGTTCTACTTCGCGTTGCTGTTGCGTCTGGCACGCTTTTGAATAGGCGGCTTCGAGCTCGCTGTCAGGCATCGTGGTGAATCGAGCGGCGTCGTGCTCGAGCCTGCTGTATTCCCTGTTGAGTTCGTTGACGCGTTTCAGGGCGAAGTCGCACTCGTCTATCTTCTGCTTCAGCAGTATGACGTGGCTGCTGCTTATGCCTCGCTCCCATTCTGACAACACCTGGTCCAGATGCGTGCCTTTCTGCCTGAGTATCGCGCACATGTCGGCGACGCGCTGGTACCTGTCCTCCATCGATGAGTACATGACGGTGAAGACTTTCGCCGTCCTGTTGTGCTCTTTCATCGATATCTCGAAGTCGTCAAGGGCGGTGTGGGCTTCGTCGAGGTCGGTCTTGTATTCGTTGATGAGCTTTCCGCATATCACGCGGCTGGTGTGATCTTTCACTTCAGGTATGTGCAATCTCATCCCATGGATGCTGCTGTTGAGTTCTGTCACCAGATCCTCGAGATCCATCGCTTTGGACCTGTCCTCTATCGCGGCCTGTCCGTGTCCTGCGCGTTGTGTGGAGTACTCGCCCAGCTTGTTCCTGCAGTAGGCTTGCATCTCCGTCGCTTGCTGCAGGCGTCCACCGAACTCTGCCCTGTATGACTTTATCCTGTCTGTGAGTATCCTGCACTCCACATGGTTCTGCGTGCTTTGCCCTGCGCCTTTGTACTTGCCGAACTTGCCGGGAAGTCCGGATAGTTGTTCCAGTTTAGACGCCCACCATATCTTGAGGTGGTCCTGCGTCGTGTATGCCGTCTTTATGTCCTGGCCGCTTGACACGGCTGAGTAGATGCTTCCGCGGTAGCGTTGCGCAAGGTCGTTCGAGTTCACGGGCGCGTGTATTATCGCCGTGTTCCTTTCTTTCGCCTCGTGTATGAAGGCGTAGGCAGGATGTTGTGGTTTTTCATCCATTTTTCTCACCTCGGTTGGTAGTGCTTGTGGAAGTTCTTGAGCATCGTCTGCTCCACGAATGAAGGGTTGTCCTTCATCTCTTTGAACATCCCGTCCACGCGGTAGTCTATGTCGCCTAGCTGGAAGTTCTTGTCCAGCGGCTGCGTGACGCTGTTCTTCTTGTCCACCACTACATACTGGCCGCCTTGTTGTTGTATCTCGTAGGGCAGGCGTTCGAATTCCGAGCGCCCCCACTTGTAGCCGCCGTACATCGTTCCTGTGAGCACGGCGATTCCGCACAATCCTCTTAGCCATCCCATATCGAACACCTCCATGTTCTTGTGTTTGATAGGATGGTTTCTTTAATGGGAATATCGACGAGAAGACCGGATGTCTGACTGGTCCCTACGGAAGTGGTTGTGTGCTGTCCGGAGCTGTTCCGGCTTCAGTTGCCGGCTTCGGAAGATATTCGGGGCTTTCGAGGAAGTGTTCTTGGCAGATAGTCTCAAGGACGGGGTGGCTGCCGAGGATTTTCGCGCCGTTCGTCAGCTCGCTCTCCAAGATCGCCTCTTCCTGCCGGGTCTTGGTTATGGTCTCTATGAAGAAATCGCCCGAGTGCAGGCTGCAGATGGTGTTGATCGCTGATAACTTTGTTATTCTCAATTCCCAGGATGTTTTCTTCTTTGCGTCAGGACGGACGATCCAGAGGACCCTGGAATAGCCGAGTGTTTGCAGATTGAGCAGCGCGACTGATTTTAGCACGTACTCGTTTATGCAATTCAGCACGCGTTCGTGGGTCGTGGAGATGGGCCAATCCATCTTTCTTGCCAGGGCGCTGTGCTTCATCCTTCCGTTGTTCCTCAAGTGATGCAGTACTATCAGGTCTTTTGGGTGTATCATTCAATTATCAGTGTTTTTTCCCTTCTTAAGGCTTTTTTGAGAAACTCCGGCAGAATTTCGGACAGGAAATCGTGAAAACACGTGAAAACCGTATCATAATCTTTATATAGTGTGAGAGAAGTGGTTTACCTAGTAAAGAGGGTTGTGATGAGATGTGTTGTGTTGTTCACTGTTCTAGTCTTGTTGGCAGCGCCAGCAGTGTTCGCCATAGTAGGTCATGATGCGCCTTCGATAAGGCCAGGGACGTTCGCGACTGGCAATTATGTCTTCCCGCAGAACGTGACGGTGACAAACAACGCGATTATCAACGGCAACGTAGGGATAGGGACGGCGAACCCGGTTTCAGGTCTTGACGTCGGCAGCTTCATCCACATCGGCAATCTTGTCGCATCAGGAGCCGGCGCGTATCTGTATAATGCCGGCCCGTCCTATGGGATTGCAATGATTGCCTACAATTTCAGTGGTGGTTATGCGATGCCTATTGCTTTCACCTCCAAGAACTTGACGCTGTCGACTTACTATTCAATGAATGGAGTGCCTGCAATCTATATCGGCGAAGCGCCAAGCGCGTCAGTGAGCGGCAACGTCGGCATCGGTACAGCGATCCCCGCGAATAAGTTGAATGTGGAATATGGCTCATCTGCTCCTACAGGAACGATTGCCGATGCTTCTGATTTGGCGGGATATGCGACGATATTATCTGCCACGGGCAGTGCTATCAACAGTAAAACCGGTTTGATTGCCGCATTTGGATCCGGTGTTGGTGTCCCGGCAGGCATCGTCTTCGGACGTGAAGGATCATCTTGGGGAACGTATATCAGCTTCCACAATCATCCAGATGACGCGGTGAATATCGATGCATTGACAGAAAGTATGAGGATAACCGCGGCAGGCAACGTAGGCATAGGAATGACACCTGCCTCAAGTTGGAAGCTGGAAGTCAATGGACCGTTTGCGGCTTTGGGCAAAGTAACAAGCTCAGGTTTCATCAACGGAGATGGCACAACCAAATCGTTGGGCCTTCCCGTTGACGCAAGCAATGGCGGGGGAACATACCTGCTGCTCATGAGCAGACAATGGTCCAATGGCGCGAACACGGACTCATCTATGTATCTGATAAGGTGCAACTATGATGGGAATGGTTATACTGCCACGTTCGTCGCTGGAACCGACGGATGGACATTCAGCCAATCAGGCGGCACACTGTACGCCGCGGGTTGCGGATACAACTGGAATTGCAGGTACGCGGTCTTTGCAAACTTCTGATTAACAGCGGTCCATAGAGAAACCCTTAAAAACCCCGTCTTTTGTTTGCTAGTTCATTGGGTCATTAGCTCAGCCTGGCTAGAGCAACCGGCTCTTAACCGGTAGGTCAAGGGTTCAACTCCCTTATGACCCGTTTATGAAAAA
>JAGVQG010000068.1 GCA_020051845.1 archaeon
ACAACTTCACAATCGACGCCACAGACGCCCTCAACGCAGTGAACACGGTCTTCTTCACCATAAACAACACGATCTATCCCACAACGAAATACGGCAACAAATACACCGTCATCACACCATCACTCGCGGCAGGCACATACTCCTACAACTGGACCTCCAACGACACACTCGGCAACACCAACACCACAACAACCTTCACCTATGTCATCCAACAGGCGACTCCTTCAATAAGCCTGACAATAAGTCCAAGCACGACAATAACCTACGGAACGCCAGCGACGATCAACTGCACGCAGATAACGGGCGATTCTGACGCGACATTGAGGATATTCAAGAACGGCACACAAATCAACAGCGGCTCGGGCTCAATAGCCAACGTGACCCAAGACGCCGTAGGCAGCTACAACTACACCTGCGCCTATGTCACAAGCCAGAACTTCACCGCACTCACACAGGAAGTCGATCTCACTATCAACAAAGCCACAGGACTCATCAACCTCACGCTGAACAGCCAAGAGAACGACATCACTGTACTACCAAACAGCATTGTGAACCTAACGACCCTCCTGACGCAAGGACAAGGCACCATCTTCCTATACAGGAACGGCGTCCAGATCAACACAGGCAACAGTCCATTGAGCAACCTATCACAATTCACAGGAATCGACGTATTCAACATAACAGCAATCTACCACGGCAACCAGAACTACACGCCAAGCAGCGCGACGCACTTCGTCACCACACAAGACACGACGCCACCATCGATAATACTCATATTCCCTGCCGACCAGACTAACGCGACGACGAACGCCTACAACTTCACCTGGAGAGTCACAGACAATGCCGCGCTCAACACAAGCTGCATCTTGAGACTCGACACCACAACATACCCTGCAGTACAAGCACTCAACAACACACCAGCGAACGGATCAATCACGGCAATCGCTGACGGCAACCATGCATGGAACGTCACCTGTAACGACGACATGCCCAACTCTGCATCCAGCACTACCTGGACATTCAAGGTCGACACCACAGCACCAGTGGTGTCCGGCGCAACGAACACACCAGCAAGCCCGACATCATACATGCCGTCGATCACCTTCGCGATCGATGCCGTGGATGCTCTCAATAGCGTCGCTTCAGTGACATTTGTCATAAACGGAACCACTGTCGTTGCCACGAAGTCAGGCAACACATTCTCTGTCTCAAGGACTCTGACACCTGGTGTCTACAGCTACAACTGGACAGCGGTAGATAGCCTAGGCAACAGCGGAACCACGGCGACCTCGACGTACACTGTCCTTGCCGCGACTCCATCACTCACCATAACAATTACTCCATCAAGCACGGTGCAATACAACACAGCGACGACGAAAACCTGCACTGCTACTGGTGATGCTGGAGTCTTGCTGCAATTACTGAAGAACGGGACGCTGGTCAACTCTGGCACGAGTCCGCTGGCATACTCAACCACCGAAGCCGTCGGAAGCTACAATTTCACATGCGTCTATCCAGGATCGCAGAACTATACAGCCCGAACCACTGACACGGTATTGACCGTCAACAAGGCGACTGGAACGATCCGCCTTACGCTCAACAACATCGATGGCAGCATATCCGTCACTCCGGGAACCACTGTCACCAGCACAGCTAACTTGACGGTCGGCGTTGGCAATGTCGAGCTCTACATCGATGGAGTGCTTGTGGCCAACGGAACCTCGCCCGTCTCCAATATCTCCATGCCCGTCGAAGGCGCACACACCGTGAATGCTTACTACGCAGGCAATGAGAACTACACGAGCAGCAATGTGAGTCACATCATAGGCGTCGCGACAGCCGTCCTGCCCGCAACAATCATACCCGCCATAGGCACACCGCGTTATGACGAACCTTTGAAATCGGCACCGATCATACCTGCCAGAAGTGATGAGAACTTGACTCCTGTCAGAGCACCCATCACACCACCCACTCCAGCACCGCAACAACCCACTCCTGAAGCGCCTGCCGCAGAGCAGCCAAAAGTTGTGACCATCGAAAAACCGGCAATCTGCCCTGTCTTCGATCCTGGACAGAAGATATTGCTGATAATGACTGCGTTGATGTTCATAGGTCCGCTTGTCAGGATCAGACGCGGATTCGACCCAGGCAGCAAATTCACGAAGACAATACTCGCACTTGTTGGCGCCAACACCGCCTTCGTTCTCAGCGGCTGCGTCGTGTGCGGCGGAAGCCCGTGGATAGCATTACTGGCCGTTGCAGTGTCTGGAATGGTGCTGATAATGCTCTGGATCAAGCCAAGACATCCAAGAAAACCCCGGACAGAACCGATTCCTCACATACACGTGCCGAAACACCCGGTTCATCATCACAAAAAGTCTTAGAAGAACATCAAGAATAATACAATTTCCCTTCGTCTTTCTGTTCTCTGTCAGCGACGCTGCCTGGCTTGTTGACGCGTGGCCTGTGCGATTCTGGGTCGCGTCTGAATGTCACGTCTATGCCTGTGAGGAAATGATTCATGCCGTCGGCGAGTATGAAAGGCCCTGTGGCAGTGCCTTTCCGTCCTGGTTCGCCCTCGAACACGAGCAGTCTGTCCGACAGGTAGTCGAGGAACATCAAATCATGGTCCACCACAAGCACTGTCTTGTTGGTCTGATCGCAGAATTCGCGTATCGCCTTGCTCGCTACGAGGCGCTGCTCGACGTCAAGGAATGCGCTCGGTTCGTCGAGCAAGAATAGTTCGGCGTCTTCTGCCAACGCCTTGACTATCGCGACGCGCTGCAATTCCCCTCCAGATAGGGTGTTGAGCGGTTTGAGCAGCAATGGATGGATGTCAAGCGGTTTCATGAGGCTTGTCTCGTGCTTCTTCGCATTCGGACCCAATACCGCCATGACAAGCTCGTCGCTTTCGCCGTCCAGATATTGTGGTTTGTACGACACCTTGAGTTTTTCGTCGCGCTCACCAGCGTCAGGTTTCAACACGTGGGCAAGGATCTTCGCGAAAGTCGTCTTTCCTATTCCGTTTTCTCCGAGTATTCCGACTACTTCTCCATAATTGAACGCCCCGCCTTCAGCGTTGAGCGTGAAATGACCCAACGTGGTCTTGATCCCTTTCCACGAAGTCAATTGTACGATGCGCGCTTTCTTCTGCGGTGGCCTGACCATGAATTCTATCGCATGATCGCGGAAGCGCATGTTCTCGTCGCGCAACCACCCTTCGAGGTATGCGTTCATGCCTGTACGCGCTGCTTTGGGCTGGGAAACTATGCCATAGCAACCTTCTTTTCCGAACACTATGTGTATGAGGTCGCACATCGCGTCGAGCACTATAAGATCGTGCTCGATGACCATCACCGCCCTTTTCTCGTTCGGGAATTCGCGGATGTATCGCGCCACTCGTAGACGTTGTTTGATATCAAGGAATGACGTCGGCTCGTCAATCAAGTACAAGTTGGCGTCCTTTAGTAGAGTGCCTGCGATCGTGACGCGCTGCAGCTCTCCTCCTGACAGGGTGCTGATGTCAGCGTCGAGTATGTTCTTCAGATCAAGGGCGACGACTATTTCATCAAACGCCTTGCGCTCGTCCGCTTTCTGCAATAGCTCCCTTACCTTGCCTTTGGCCACTTTGGCAAGCTGGTCGACTTGCTGTGGTTTGTAGCTGACTTTTATCCTGCCGTCGCGTATGTCTTCAAAGAATCGCTGTGACGCACTGCCTTTGAAGTACTGGAGCAGTTCATCATAGCTTTTCTCGGTGTCAGTGCCCAGGTTCGGCTTGAGCACGCCTGCGAAGATCTTGATGGCTGTTGACTTTCCTATTCCGTTCCTTCCAATGATACCGACGACCTTGCCGAATACCGGCTGTGGCAAATTATACAAATGGAAACCATTGTGGCCATACTGATGAATTGGCTTGGTCGTCAACTCATTTGGCAGGTTTGCGATGTATATCGCGTCGAACGGGCATTTATTGGGGCATATGCCGCAGCCCACGCAAAGCCCCTCATCTATGTCGGCCTTCTTCGTGATAGGATCCGGCTTGATGCAATCCCTGCCTTCCTTGTTTACAGGGCATAGCCTGGCGCAGAGATAATGGCCACAGGCCATTGGATTGCAGCGTTCCTTCCTGACTATTGCTATGCGTGGCATACTCTCAATCCCTCTCGGGCGGTATAAAAACGTTTGGTCAACGGACTAGCTTGGTTTCATCATCCCACAAGAACAATGCCTGGCCATCTGACAGCTCCACGATAGGATACAATACCTTCTTGCGGAAACAGTCGACTTCTTCACGAAGATCTGGCCGATAATGCGGGAACACCGCGATGTCACAGAAACCAATGCCTTTCATATTTTTCAGGTGTACGTCGTTCGGATCGCCTTCAGAACCCCAGCCAGCGATGGTGATATCCGGCCCTGCGATGATGCTGCCTGCGCTCACACCGACGTAGATTCCGTTGCGTTCGACGAATCTCCTGATCGCTTTATCGAATCCTGTCTTGCGCATGCAATCGCGTATCAAGAACGTGTTTCCACCGCAGGAATAGACCACGTCATGCTTGTCGAACGCAGACGATTTAAATCGTTTCTCAAGCGTGAAAACCTCGATGTTGCCTCGCTTGAACCCAAGCCCGACAAGCTCTTTCTCCACTTCGCCCACGAACAACCATGCGCTGCTACCTGGTGTCGCACTCGTTACGATGGCTGCTTTCTTGTTCTTCAAAGAACCGACCATCTTCTTGAGATTGGAGGTGACCTTTCCCTGGATTCCGCTTGAAGTAAGCACGAGTCGCATGACCTTTCATTAGCGAGAATCTTTAAATACCCTTCCCTGTGCCAAAGCAACATGAACTGCGAGCTTTGCAAGCAACCCGTCCAGGAGACCTTCCTGAAGAAGGTGATCGGGACGTATGTCAAAGACGGCAAGGGAAAGATGCATCTTGTCTGCCATGCTTGCCAGAAGCGCCTTGGCGACAAGCTCAAGGACGAGTTCAAGTGAAAGTGAATTTCGATCAAGATAATGATCATACCGCCCTCGTAGCTCAGCGGTAGAGCGTCTGCTTCGTAAGCAGAAGGTCAAGGGTTCAAATCCCTTCGAGGGCTGAGCGTAGCGAAGACCTTGAAGGGAACCGAACCACGTTCGGGCTTCCCTTCGAGGGCTGCTAGCGACCAGCTAGAAGACCTCGAACGGGAACTTAATCGTAGTTAAGGCTTCCCATCGAGGGCTTGCCGAGGGCAAGACCTCGATGGTCCACGAAGCGAACGTAGTGAGCTTCGTCGTACCTTCGAGGGCTTCTTCTACTCTATCTGTTTTATCGCCTTGTTCTCGAGTTTCGTTTTCGACTTGTGACATTCCTTGCAGAGTGTGCGCAGGTTGTTCTTGTCGAATGGGTCTGCTCCCATCTGCAGAGGTATCATATGATCCACCTGCAGTGCCCTTCGACCTCGACATATTGAACATCGATACCCATCGCGCCGTAGCACATCTTCACGGACAATAGACCATACATGATTCCTCATGAACTCTTGTCTACAGCGTGTTGAACAATAATGACGATATCTAGGAGGTATCAGTGCCTGGCAGTTGCGGCAATGTTTCCCTTCTGCGGTCTTTTCTGTTGGATATGAACTCAAAGGCGGATATCGCATCGCATAATCACAGCAAGGCGACTATTTGTGCTTTTGCATAACAGTAATCACACTCTTTTCTTGACTAATCTGATCTTTCCTCACACGCAACGTTCTAAACCATTATATACCCAATTTGGCAGTATTTGGATAAATGGCTTCCACAACAAAAGAGGAGGAAGTCCTGATTGAATTGCAGGACGTCTGGAAAATATACCAATTGGGAGAAGTCGAAGTCCCTGCCTTGCGCGGTGTGAGCTTGCAGATAAAGAAGGGTGAATTCCTTGCTGTTGTCGGCGCTTCAGGCAGCGGCAAGTCCACGATGGTGAACCTCATTGGTTGTCTTGACACTCCGACAAAGGGCACATTATACCTGAAATCGCAGGACGTTACCCACATGTCAGAGTCTGACCTGTCTTCCCTTAGGGGCAAGACCGTCGGCTTTGTCTTCCAGCAATACAATCTCATTCCTACTCTCACAGCATACCAGAACATATTGCTTCCTTTGGAATTGCAAGAATTCGATGATGAAGAAGCCCATAAACGAGCGGAAGAACTGCTTAAACTGGTGGGTCTTGGAGACAAGATGGGAAACCTTCCCACCCAGCTATCAGGGGGGCAGCAGCAGCGTGTCTCCATAGCGCGCGCTCTGGCCGCGAATCCTGAGATCATACTCGCTGACGAACCGACAGGCGCTCTCGACAGCGTGACTGGAAAGGAAGTCATAGATATGCTTCACCGTCTTTGGAAAAACGAGGGAAAGACGATTATTATGATCACCCACGACCATCATCTTGCTCAATACGCGCACACTCGTGTCGAGCTTAAGGATGGGCAGATAATGACTGTCCAGAAGACAGTGCACGAGAAGGAAATGAAGTTATATCATAGAGGTGACTGAGAATGACATTCAACCGGATGATGATCCTGCTTATCATGATATCACTGATAGGCACTGTCGTGCAGGCAGGAGAACAGACAACCATCAACAATCTGCCTATGATCATACTTGGTCTTCATAACCTCTACCCTAATCCAGCCATAGCTGGCGAGACCGTCGAATTGAGGTTGAACATCGAGAACCTGGGCGATGTCGCCCAGGATGTGGTATTACGGGTCCAGCCACAATATCCTTTCCAGTCATTGTCCGGTTACGACCTCGTGAGCGATGTCGGGACCATGGATGCGCACCAGGGTGGAGACATCGCGAAGATAGCCAAATTCAACCTGAAAATCGACAAGGACGCGTCTGCAGGCACTTACTTATTGAAGGTTTTGGAGTACCAGAAGGGTTACGAGGACCAGGGCATCACATATACTATCCCCGTCGATATCAAAGCAAGGGAAAGCGCCGAGATCATCTCGATCGACAAGACTGAGTTGATCCCTGGCCAGGAAAGCGACATGAAGTTCACGATAAACAATGTCGGCAACGCGCCTCTGAGGGATCTTACCTTCAGCTGGTCGAACTCCGATAAAGTCGTTCTTCCGGTTGGCGGAGACAACACCAAATACATTCGCTATCTCGACCAGGGCAAGAGCGTTGACCTGCAATACAAGGTCATCGCTGACCCTAGCGCAAACCCCGGTCTTTATTCTTTGAGTCTCAACCTCAAGTATCTTGACACCATCAATGGCACTGAGAAGACCGTTACCACCACAGCAGGCGTCTATGTGGGTGGTGGGACTGATTTCGACGTGGCGTTCGCACAGTCATCGAACAGCCAGACCTCATTCACTGTGGCCAATATCGGCAGCAACACTGCATACTCCGTGTCCGTCGTCGTCCCCCAGCAACCAGGCTGGCAACTGACAGGACCTGATACTGTGATCCTAGGCAATCTTAACAAAGGAGACTACACCGTGGCAAGCTATGCCTTGCAGGCTCCTGGTTCATCGAGCAATGCCTCGACCGCACGCACAGGCAGACGTACGACCCCAGGGACCGCGACCGACACAGCCGCAACAGCGCCTTCCCCGCGGATGTTCAACAATACCGCCGCTAACACCATCAAGATCCAAGTGGCGTACACTGACACAAAGGGCTCACGGCAGATAGTTGAGAAGACCGTCAAACTTTCATCACAGGATGTGGCTTCAGGGCAGACATCAAAGCTGACTACTGCCACCCAGACGAGTTTCTTCGGGACGTATCAATGGTACATCGTCGCGGCTGTGGTGCTTGTCCTGGCGTACATGGGCTTCAAGCGCTGGAAGAAAGCGAAGGCGGCTGCCACGGACAGGAAGAAGAAGTAGTCTGAACGATGAAACTAGGCAAGACATTCAAGCATGCCTTGAATATGGTGCTTCATAGCCGGCTGCGTAGCTGGCTGACTATTCTAGGCATCGTGATCGGCGTCGCTTCTGTGATCGCCATCGTATCTTTGGGCCAAAGCTTGCAGTCGTCGATCACTTCAAGCCTTAGCGGTCTTGGTGGGGATATAGTGACCGTTTCTCCTGGCGCGGCGCGAGGCGGGGACTTCGGACCAGGAAGAGTCGATAGGGAGATATCCACAACAAAAGCCACCTCGAAAGCCGTCATTCTGGACACCACAGATTACCAGGTCCTCAAAGGCATTCCTGAGATATTGTACGTGCAACCACAAATTCGGGGCAATGTGAATGTCTCTTATCTTGGAAAAGCAGGCTCGGTTTCAGTCACAGGTGTCGACCAGAAAGTCTGGGCGCTTGTCACAACCAGCACCATGGCACAGGGTCGCTTCCTGGATTCTGCGGACCAGAATGTGGTGGTCATCGGCGGCCGACTCGCATCTTCGTATTTCAGCCAGCCCGTTGGCATCAACAAAATGCTTACCGTTGAAGGTGGCGCGTTCAGGGTCGTTGGGATCCTTAACGACCAAAGCACTAGCATATACATGCCTATACAGATGGCGTTCACGGTCATTCCGAATAAGGTCAACAACCAATACGATTCTATTGTCCTCAAGATAAAGGACCAGGACTTCCTTGACGATGATCTTGCGATCATCACACAGAAACTCACTGTTTCGCGCCACGTTACGAACAGGACCATGGATTTCTCCGTGACGTCACAGAAAGAGCAGCAAGCGACAAGAGCCGCTGCCCTAAGCACCATGACCACTTTCCTCGTCGCCATAGCCGCTGTTTCGTTGCTTGTCGGCGCGGTCGGCATAGCCAACACCATGTTCACATCTGTCCTTGAGAAGACGAAGGAGATAGGCATAATGAAAGCGATAGGCGCAAGAAACCAAGACATTCTCTTGATCTTCATCTTCAATTCCGCGATCATAGGCCTTATCGGCGGGCTTATCGGTGTGATCCTTGGAGGGATCATGTCCTATTTCCTGCCGAGTCTCCTTAGCTCCGGGATTCCGTTCGTCAGAGGCAACCTGCTGACTGTCGTGTCATTGAATTCCGTGTTTATGGCCCTTGGCGTGTCGGTCGGCGTAGGCATCATCGCAGGCATAGTGCCTGCCTACCAGGCATCGAAGCTCAAGCCTGTCGACGCCTTGCGCTTCGAGTAGTGGTTTTCACCAAAAACCTTTTCAACGTGGTCGCCACTCATCCTTCCATGAAACCTGTAAGTTGCGGTGTCTGTCGTCACGACTGCCTGCTTTCAGAAGGCCAGATCGGCATTTGCGGCGTCAGGAAGAACGAAAAAGGAAAGATCAAGCTGTTGGTCTACGGCAAGGTATCCTCCATATGCGTCGATCCTATCGAGAAGAAACCTCTTTATCATTTCATGCCCGGCTCTGCGATCCTCTCAGTGGGATCGATAGGATGTAATTTCCGCTGTTGCTTCTGCCAGAACTGGGAGATCTCGCAGGCCACGCACGAACCTGATCTGAAGGGCAAAATCCGTCTCAATGATGCCGATCCCGAGACATTGGTCAAGCACTGCTTGGACAACAGCATTCCAGCCATAGCGTTCACCTACAACGAACCGACGATCCTGCTGGAATACGCGATCGACACGTTCAAGCTCGCGAAAAAGCATGGCATTAAGACCGTTTTCGTGAGCAACGGCTACGCGTCTGACGCCTCCCTCAAGAGACTGAAGGGGCTTCTTGACGCGATAAACATAGACCTGAAGGGTTTCACCGAGGAGTTCTACGCGAAGCAGTGCAAGGCCCGCTTGGAACATGTCAAGGCCACGATAAAATCCGCGCACAAGACGGGATTCTGGCTTGAGCTTACCACCCTTCTGATCCCTGATCTCAATGACAGCGACAAGGAGCTCAAAGCGATGGCAGAATGGATAGCGTCATTGAACAAAGATATCCCTTGGCACATCACCGCTTTCCATCCTGACTACAAGTTGACTGACAAGAAAGCCACTCCTGCCGAGACATTGGACCGTGCTTACAAGATCGCGAAGAAAGCAGGGCTGCGCTTTGTCTACGTCGGCAACATGCGTAACGCGCACGAGAACACCGTTTGCCCGGATTGCGGCGCAACGCTTATCAAACGCCAAGGGTTCATGGTCTTGGAGAACAAAATACAAGGAGGTAAGTGTCCGCAATGCAAGACGACTATTCCAGGCATCTTCTGAGGCAGCCTGCTGTCGCAGGCATGTTCTATCCCATGGACAGGGAAGAATTGCTACGTGATATCAAGAAGCTCGTCGATTCTCACTCTCCTGTCAAGGATGCGCCTAAGGCGATGATCGTTCCTCATGCAGGTTATGCCTACAGCGCGATGGTCGCCGCTGCGGCCTATGCCAAACTCAAAGGCCCGAAGATCAAGCGCATCATTCTCATAGGACCTGCTCATCACGCGTTCATTGAAGGCAGCGTCACGAGCGCGATGGGATGGCTAACCCCATTGGGAGTTGTTAAGATGCGGCATTTCAAGGGAATTCCTATCGACGAGGATGCTTTCGAGGAGGAGCACAGTCTTGAGGTGCAGCTTCCTTTCCTTCAATACCTTCAGCCAGATGCCGCGATCGAGCCGATCCTTGTGGGCGACCAAAATCCGGAAGAACTGGCGAAGATCATCGGAAAATCCGCATCCGACGCCGTGATTATCGTCAGCTCCGACCTTTCTCATTACATGTCCTACGACCAGGCAGAATCGACCGATGAAAGAAGCATACGGTCGATACTGGACATGAAACCCGATGGATTCATCGACGCCTGTGGAGAGATAGGTATACGCGCCCTGATCATTATCGCGAAGAAGAACAAATGGAAGCCGACGTTGCTCATGGCCAAGAACTCGGGCGACACATCAGGCGACAAGGGCAGGGTGGTGGGCTATGCCAGCATTGAATTCAGATGATAAGAGATATCTGTTGGATGTTGCGCGTCACGCCATAGCTGAGAAGCTACAGGTCATATATCCGACTCCAAAAGACGTCGATTCCAAATCCTTGCGTCAGAAGAACGGGGTCTTCGTGACCTTGCACGAGAATGGCGATCTTAGGGGTTGCATAGGCTGTTTCGAGTCGGAAGATTGCCTTCCGAAGACTGTCGCCACCTATGCATTGGCCGCCGCGTTCGACGACACGCGCTTCCCTCCGATCTCGAAGTCCGAATTCAAAGATATCACGATAGAGATAAGCGTGCTTGGCGCGCCGAAAAAGACAGATGATATCACCCGGCATTTCAAGGAAAAGCCAGGGGTAATAATCCGTAAAGGATACCGCCAGGCGACTTTCCTTCCGCAGGTCTGGGATGATCTTCAGGAACCGGATGAGTTCATGGAACATCTGTGCGTGAAAGCTGGCCTACAGGCAGATGAATGGACGCGTGAGGGCATGAATTTCTCGGTTTACACGGTCGATTCTTTCGAAGAGAACAAAGACTGATCCTTCAGCTTATGCGGATGATGTAATGGTGTTTGCGGCGCGGGACAATTGCGCAATACTAATGCTCCGACTACCGCGACTATCAGTCCGGCCGCGCTGTCGTTGATTAGGTCGACCATAGTGTCCGTGTTTCCGAACTGGTTGTGCGTGTGCAATAGCGTGTCGCTCGTGAACTCGCCTATCTCCCACACGGCACCTATCGCTATTGCGAAGAAGAACGAGAACATCGCTATCATCCTAATGCTGATGTGTATCGTTCCTGACTGCTGCAGCGCATACACCACCATGAAGCCTAGCGCGGCGACTATGGCAGAACCCATGAGGTGCGCCATATTATCCCACCACCAGAATGTGTTGTAGAACCCTAACTGCAGTCCTGCGAGATGCACCAACAGCATCACGACGATGAAAAAGTCGAAGATCCACGGCATCGTTATCTTGTAGTTGCGTCGGACGATCGCAGGTATGAACGACACTACGAACGCGGCTAATGCAGCCAATGCCCTGACATGATGCTCGCTTACGGCGAATATTGGGATGAGCAATAGCAGGATCACCTGCAAGAACCGCGTTATGAAAGTGTTGATCCTCATTTACGCAGCGCCTCGACAGGGCTGATTTTTGCTGCTTGCATCGCAGGCAACGTTCCCGATATCGATCCGATGATGAATGAAAAGAAGAGCGCGCCCAATATCAACCACAGCGGGAAGCTTGCTTTCAGTAATGACGACCCCAATACTTGGGCTCCCACTATCTCGACCATCTTGGCCATGCCCATCCCGATCAGCAGACCGATAAGTCCACCGACCATTCCCAGCATGCCTGACTCGAAGAAGAAAAGCATGAATATATCGCTGTTCCTCCCGCCAATCGCTTTTATCACGCCGATTTCGCGCGTTCTCTCAAGCACTGCAGTGTACATCGTGTTCATGACCCCTATGCCACCCACCATCAATGATATCGCTGCTATGCCCACAAGGACTGCCTGCACGATATTGATTATCGTGTTGAACGCCGATAAAACCTGTCCTGGCGTCTGGACAGTGAAATCCTCTTTGCCATCTTTGACGCCCCTTTGTTTGCCCAGTGTACGGGTGATATCGTCGGCGACCTTGTTGGGATCAGTTCCTTTGCGGACCTTTGCTATGATGATTCCAATGGTATCCCCTGGGTTGAACATATCGTCGAAAGCCTTCTCTGTGAAGAGTACCGCGTTGTCCTGATTCGGATTCCCTGACTTTTTCAGTATGGACGCAACGCCGAATCTCTTGCCATTGATGTTCACTGAATCTCCCGCGGATATGGTCCTCTTGAAAGGTCCTGTCGATTCCGAGAGGCCGTATCCTAGCATGACCCTTCCAGAATCTCCGCTATCAAGCATCCTTCCTGTGCCGACATTCACCTTACCCACTGCTATGACGAGATCGCGAGCAGCTCTGTCGTCGGGCAGGAATGTCGTGTAGAGTATGTTTGATCTTTTCTTGAATTCCACTGTCGCGAGCCGCAAAGTCCTCTTAGCAACCACCTCAACGCCAGGCACTCCTCTTATCACGTTGAAATCTTTGTCCGTCAATTGTGCACCCGCTAATGATCCCGGCGGCCCGAATCCTGCGGTCTTTGCCTGTATAAGCAGTAGATCCGGTCCGAATGAGGAGAACGAGTCGAGGATCGCCGCCTGCAACCCCTGGCCGAGGCTGATGAGGGCGACTATCGATGCTATTCCGATGAAGATCCCGATTATCGTCAGGTATGCCCTAAGCTTGCGTCGTAATAGGTTGTTGATAGCGAGCTTGTTGAGTTCAAGGACACTACTCATAACGTAGCGCCTCCACTGGTGGGAGTTTTGACGCCTGCCATGCAGGTAGCGCTCCGGATAGCGAACCAACGACAAACGCGAATGTGAGAGCCCCGACGATAAGATACCACGGGAAATACACATGCAACAGGTTCGAGCCAAGATAGAATGACGCGATTATCTGCACAAGATATGCTATTCCTGCACCGAGCGCCACACCAATTATTCCCCCCGCCATTCCCAGGAATCCCGCCTCTACAAGGAACTGCACCATTATGTCGCTGTTGCGCGCACCTATCGCCTTCATCACACCGATCTCGGTCGTTCTTTCAAGCGTTGCGGTGTACATCGTGTTCATGATGCCGATTCCGCCAACCACCAAGGATATCACTGCCACTCCGACAAGCACGACTTGTATTATGTCGAGCACCGTGTTAAGGCTGCGGAGTATGTCATCAGGCGTCTGGACCTCGAAGTCCTCATCACCCTCTTTGACATTCCTGAAGCTTCGGAGGTTTTTCTTGACTGTTTCGGCCACTGTCAACGGGTTTGCGCCCTTGGCTGATTGTGCCACTATCACGGTGACGAGTTTGGGTTCGTTGATCAGTTCTCGTAATGTCTTTTGTGACATGAAGACGCTGCTGTCTGTCCCAGGGTCACCTACTTTCTTCCATATTCCCGCTACCTGGAATTGCCTGCCATTCACCAGTATCTTGGTTCCTACACCAAGGGTCTTTGAGTACAGTCCTGGCTTCGCGAGTTCTGCGCCGATCACCACTTGATCGGGATCGTTCTTGCGCATCATTTTCCCTGTTGTGACCTCGAGGCTGTTGAGCGCTATCGCGAGTTCACGCTCATCTGCAGTGTCTGGAATGTCGATCAAATAATGGACCCCGTTCTCGAATCCGACAGTCACTGTCGCCGCTTTGATGTTATATGCTATGGCTGTCTTCACATTCTGAGATTTCTTCACCCTGTCAAGGTCTTCTGTCGTGAGTTTGACCGAGCTTATATCGGATCCTACCCCGAAGTTGGTGTTCTTCACCGATATGTAGAGTTTGTCCGCTCCTATCTTGTCGAACTGCGCCTGTATGGAATCTTTCAATCCTTGGCTTATCGCGACCAGACTGACGACCGCAGCTATGCCTATGAATATGCCTAGCATAGTCAAGAAAGTCCTGACATGGCTTCGGCTTAGGTTGCGGAAGGCAATCCAGACGAAGTCTACGACATTCGTCATGCCATCACTCTGTTCGCTTCTTTCGGGATTTCCTGCTTCTGAAGATCAAGATCGCGACCACTACCACTATGACGATTCCGACCAGATACTGCATTCCGTTGTTGGTGGATTGGCCAAGTTCTGCCGGTGTGCGTATCGCGAGCGGAACAGTCAGTCCTGTGCTGTATTTCTTCCCGTTCGCATCCTCATAACTGACGACAAGAGGCAGGTCCAATGAACTCTGCGCAGATTTGAGCTTGAGTTTCCAGGATGCGGTCTCATAGTCGTCTGAGTTGATTCCGCCAACGTACTGCGTCGGTGATGTTATGACCATATACTTGTCAGTCTCTTGCATCGTGGCTGTGAAGAATTTGATGTCGCTGCGCCCTTTGTTCACGAAACGGATGACGACCTCGCCCGGCGTCTTTTCATCGACGATATCGTTCTTGTCGATGTAAGTGATGATTTCCGGTTCTGCGTTGACTGTTATTCCTACTATCTCGACGCGGCTTACGTTCCTGCCGCCACTGTCGATGTAGTTGATGACCACGGGCAATTTGTAGGCCATGCTCTTGGCGTCGGCGTTGGCCGACAATGGGAAACTGACCGTCCCTTTCTTGCCTGGTTCTATGTTCATTATCGTCTGTGTGACGCCCTGACCTATGGGTGTGAAAGGCAGTTCGACCACGCCCGCAGAAGTCTGCTGCACGACCTGCAGGCTTGCCGTGGCATATCTTATGAACGCGTCTCCGACATTCGCGAGTTCGATCTCGATATTGGTCTGCCCACCAGGACTCACTTTTTCAGGCGTGGCTTTTGCGTTCGAGACGACGAGCATCGCATTGGCCGATCGGACTGATATCTCAGATGAGGTTACGGCGATGTTGGTCGCGCCATCTGCCGACCACGTGTATTTGAGCGGTTGATCGCCCTGCAGTGCGCTTTCGCTTACGCGTACCTTGAATTTCACCAGGGCGGATGAATGCGGACCAATGACACCAACCTGTTTGAAGGAAGTCCCACTTCCATCGACGCTGAATGGGAACTCGGGCAATATTGTGAACACGGTGTTCTTCAGTTCCGTGTCGCCCGTGTTGTCTATCTTATACCATACATCGACGTACTGACCAGGTGATACCGGAAATGGATCGTAGCGCAACTGGCTCACATATATGTCGCCATAGCTTGTCCGGTATCCGGATGTCCCTGTGTTGGACGAATCATAGATAGAGTTGGCCACCGGGACCGATAGGAGTGCGATTATCAAGAGCAATAGACTGATTCTCATCTAACATATCCTCCTTTTTGGGTTTTGACTATGGTACCGTCTTTGAGAATATAAATCCTATCGGCGCATTTGGCCACTTCTTCATCGTGCGTGACCACTATTATCGTCCTGCCTTCCTTGTGCAGTTTCTTCAGGAAGGTCATTATGATGTCCCCTGACTTGCTGTCAAGGTTGCCTGTCGGCTCGTCCGCTAGCACCACTTGTGGCTTGTTTGCCAATGCCCTTGCGATGGCGACTCGCTGTTGCTGACCACCCGAAAGCTCGTTCGGCTTGTGGTTCGTTCGATCGTCAAGCTCGACCATTTTCAATAGTTCCGTGGCATGGCGTTGTCGTTCAGCGAGTGGCGTGTCCTGGAACATCATCGGCAGTAGAATGTTCTCTTTCGCGGTCAGCGTGTTTATCAGGTTGAAACGTTGGAAGATGAATCCTATCTTGCGCCCACGTATCTGCGCCAGGTCGGATTCTGTGAGGTGGGCGATGTTCTTGCCATCCAGGAATATGGATCCCTTCGAGGGTATGTCCAGGCCGCCTATCATGTTCATGGCAGTGCTTTTGCCGCTTCCTGACGGGCCCATGATTGACACGAACTCACCTTCCTTCACGATCAGGTTGAGGCCTTGCAGGGCATTGACTTTGACATCTCCCATAGAATAGGTCTTCCAGACGTCCCTGCATTCTATTATCGGCTTTGCCATGTGTTTAAATCGTGTTGATATGTGAATTACGCTCTTTTTACTATCCTACGTTGGAAACCACTATTAAAAGGCTTCCGCGGAGTGTGCATTAATTATATATAGAACATGGGATGCGAAGCGGCTATGAGAGACAGTGATGAACGTAGGGAGAAGCGCAAGCGCACCATCATCGGAGTCATCATTGCCGCCGTCATGATCCTGAGCACTTTTGGCTTTGTCCTCAACTATGCAGGAGACAATGCAGGCCATAGCGAGGAATACAAAGGCATAAAGTTCGAGCAGAGCGGCAACACTGTCGTTGCCAAGATCAATGGCAAGCTCATGAGTTTCAACTATTTCCCTTCACAACTCGAGTACATCAATGTGAGTTCGAAGACCGCGTCTTTGCTTAGCTCGACGCCCACTTTCTTCGTCACGAGCGATCCGCAGGACGTGTTCGCGGAGAGCATCGACATGGTCTCGCTTTACCTGACGACGGCGTTGCCCGAGGTGAAGGATGTATATCCTGTCGCCGCTTTCACGAACTCGACGGGCTTCGTACGCCCCGAGATCAGCTGCCTTAACGCGACGGACAACGTTCCGGTCGTCCACATATTCAGGTCGAACACTACGAGCATAAGCGGAGAGGGCGGTTGCATCAGCGTGGCTGCCCAAAGCGCCCAGGATGTGCTGCGTATCGGCGAGAAGTTGACGCTCGTCATTCTCGGTGTCACCGATGGTTGAACAGATCGACCCGACTATCGCTTCGAAGATCGAACATCATGAGCATCCGGTCAAACGCTACGAGCCCGATCCTGATCACGAGCCGAAGACACGGATGTTGATCTGGTTCGTCCTTGCCGTGGCATTGCTGTTCGTCATCGTGATGATGCTCCGCACGGTCTACAATCCCGCGCCTCCCGAGAAGAAAGTCATGTACAATGGTTTCGAGTTCGTGCAACTTGTCGACGGGTTCTGGCAGTTCCGCTGGCAGAAGGGCAACGAGGTCTATAATGTCCCATTGCGTTACAATCCCGCCCAGCTCGACAACGTGACCGTCGTCGGCTCGCTCGACCCGAGATTCGCGACAAGACCTGAAGTCTACGTTGCCGTCGATCCTTCCAACGCGAGCGACCAGCAGTATGTCGGTCTTGGAGTGGGCGAGACCGGTCTGAACCTGCTCAAGGCCTTCAACGTGAATCTTGTCGCTGCCTGCACCCGCAATGAGACCGATGCGTGCACCGTCCGCCCGATAGTCTCTTGTGAAAAAGACAGTGATAAGTCGATAATCGTGATCCGCGAGGGCGATGGTCCGACGGTGATCCATGAAGGCAGCTGCATCATAGTCCGTGGCGATAAGATGGATCTTCTGCAATCCGTTGACAGGTTGCTTTACAGGTTCTACGGCGTGATGGATTAGTTTCGGGCGATGTCGCGCAAAGGATTTTATACGTCGAAGACATAGTGCCTATTGATGATGCACGTTATAGTCTGTTCGGACCAGTTGGACGGCATCGCTGCGGCCGCTATCGTGGCGCGATACCTGCGGCTGCACGGCAAGGATTGGCGCCTTGGAGCGGCCATCGGACGCGCTGACACCGACATACCCGTTAGATTGTCGACCATAAAAAACTCTCTCATCCACATACTTGACATCCAGGCCAACCAGATATCCCATTTCGACGCCACCATGAAGATCCTGCTGGAGCACAATCGCATAGCGTACTGGTCAAGCGACATGCCTTGCGATGAACAGACGGCGGAGAAGATACGCGGCTCGAGCATGCAGACCGACATCGTGACCAAGCGCTCGCAGATGTGCACTGCCGAGATGACGCGCCAACGCTTCCTTCCACAGGACCAGACCGCGCAGATCCTCGCCGATGTGGCGCGTGACATCAAGCTGTGGCAACGTAGCGACGAGAACGCCGTGAAGCTGGCTGATGTCGTCGCCTCCGGCTATGACCGGAAGAACCTGATAGAGATGCTCTCGAAAGGCGTGACCTGGTCCGACACGCTCGAGACCGTTAGGATGGAATACATGCTCAAGAAAGAGAACGCTCTCTCCGAACTCCTGAAGAATTTCGTGATCAAGGATTATGTCGGAGTCAAGTTCGGTTTCGCGCTCGCCGCGAATCTGCTTCCTAGCGCGGACGCGTGCCAATTCTTGCTGGACAAGAATGTCGCGGTCGGCGTCGCCGTTGCCGTATACCGCGACGGCCGCATCGTTTTCCGTCGGAGAAACGGCGTCGACGTGGATCTTGAGATGGTCGCGAAGTTGTTCGAGGGCGGTGGTCGCGAGTACGCGAGCGGTGGTCGGCTGCGCGGATTCAACAGCGTCAGCGGTGAATCATTCGAGAAAGTGATGTTCGCAATCGACAGGACGCTCAAGGATTTCTTCCTCGGATGAAAGTATTGCATCAGTATTAAATACAACGGACACATATGGACCTCATTGAGGTGATGTTCAATGGCAAAGAAAAGCAAAGTCGTGCGACGCAAGGCAAAGAAGGCCTCTCGCAGATCTGGCAAGAAGAAGAAGCGATAGATTATTATAGTGTTTTTTTTATTTTTGATTCATGTTAATAACCGGTTCCGAGATTCTCAACATATTCATCATGACCGTCGCCGTGGCGTTCATCTTCCGTCGGAGCCTGCGTCTCGACCAGCATTTCAGTATTGCGAAGAGCATGGTCTACGCCGGCGTCCTCACCGCGCCCGCGATAATACTTCACGAGTTCGGCCACAAATTCGTCGCCATGGGTTTCGGCATGGGAGCCACTTTCGAGATCCCGATTTTCTGGCTCGGTCTCGGAGTCGTGCTCGCCCTGGTCAACGCCCCATTCATGTTCTTCATCCCCGCGTACATCAACGTCGTGGGACAGGGCACGCCGATTCAATCCGCGCTCATTTCGATCGCTGGTCCTGCGGTGAATCTGTTGCTCTATCTTGTCGCGCTGCTCATCATCAAATCATCTGGTTCCAAGCTCTCCCACAACACATATATGTTCTGGACTTTCACGAAGAAGATCAACGGATTCCTCTTCCTGTTCAACATGATCCCGATCCCGCCATTCGACGGATTCGGTTTCTTCTCGAACGTGTTGAAGGTCTTCGGATTCTGACTCTTTTTATAGGAGTGGATACTACGCCATGCAATGGCATACGTTTTCACGATAGGATCGCGGGCGAGCGAGGACAGGCTTGAGAAACTTATCGAGGAGCGCATCAAGCCCAACGCCGACAAGAAAGCTGTCGACGAGCGCATCTGGGATTTGTTCGGGGAGGAATGGGCCATAATGTTCACCGACCTGTCCGGTTTCTCACGACAAGTGGCCGAGTTCGGCATCATCCACTTCCTGCAGACGATACAGGAATCGAAGAAGATGCTGGTTCCTTGCATCGACGACCACGACGGCATCCTCCTGAAGATGGAGGGCGACAGCATGCTGGTGATATTCAAGAATCCCCACAAGGCGCTCGATTGCGCCATTGCCATGCAACGCGCGACAGTGGATTACAACAAGATGCGTCCTGACACCGAGAAAGTCCTTTTGTGCATCGGGCTTGGCAAGGGCAGGATTCTGCGAATCGGCGACAGTGATGTCTACGGCGCAGAGGTCAACGCAGCGAGCAAACTCGGCGAGGACACGGCGAAATCAGGGGACATTCTTGTGACGGGTTCTATAATGAAGAGCATCGGATCCGCTTTCAAGTTCATGCCTATTGACGCGATCCCTCCGGGAGCGGACAGCGCTTTCAAACTCATCTACAAGGCATAGTTTTTTAAGCCTCTTCCCTGTCTTTATTATTGGGCAAGCTAGACCGGCAGGTTAGCCCTCTGCTGTCACCGTGAACGGGCTTTACACGGGGTTGAAGCTGCAGAAAAAGCGCAGGACCCGCCCATTGGTCCTTTCGTGTGACTGTGAAGTTC
Organism: archaeon; assembly: GCA_020051845.1. Classification (GTDB taxonomy): domain Archaea; phylum Nanobdellota; class Nanobdellia; order Woesearchaeales; family ARS49; genus JAGVQG01. The sequence goes on from JAGVQG010000068.1 coordinate 20,330, forward strand.
TGTCCTACAGGACTGCTGTGTCAAGAACCGTGTCAGGGCCGGAAGGCAGCAGCACTAATTGTCATTTGTGGTGCTTGCAGGAGTGCGGAATGGAGGAGCTCGTAAGGAGTCACTAATGTGCATCTTGCCGCTGATTTTGTGGCGCGCTTGCCCACTTCTTGTCATTATCATCGATAATCTTTATATACCCTCCATCTCGCCTTGCCGTCGGGTGAAGACATATGATTGAAGAATGTGTAATGGACATTAACGCTCAGGCAACATTCGCGAGGATGCGGCCTGATGAACGACTGGCTTTGGCAAAGATGACGGCCGATGTTCTTGTTTGCGAGGCAGAAGTGCCTATCAACATTAACAGCATGTCAAAACAACTTGGCCGCCATTATCTCTTGAACAACAGGTTGATTGGTGACTTGACCAGTTACCTCGCAGGTGTGGATGCTGACGAGATCCGGGCCGCGATGAAAGTCGACGAAGATGCGAAGAAAAGACTCACCACCGCATGTAATGTGATGTATTTGATCGGTGCTGCTCCTGAATACGACCGCCTCGAGAAGAAACTCCTCATCGATGCCGTGGCTGAACACTATCATGTGGACAGCACAATCAATGAAGCGTCGATGCTCAAGGCGCTTGAACGAGGCAAGAACGACAAGTATTCATCGGTTCGGACCTGAATTATTTGTCGCCTACGACCTTCACAAGGACTCTTTTTTGTCTTTGTCCGTCGAATTCGGCGTAGAAGATCTGCTCCCACGGACCTAGGTCAAGATCGCCATCTGTCACTGCCATCGTGACCTGGTGTCCCATTAGCGTCCTCCAGAGATGGGCGTATGCGTTGTCTTCTCCTGTCTTGTTGTGCTCGTAATCCGCTTCTGGCGGCACGAGGTTGCGCAGCATAGCCTCGAAGTCCTCGATGAGCCCGTTCTCATTGTCGTTGACATAGACAGCTGCTGTTATGTGCATCGGGTTGACGAGAACAAGCCCTTCTTTGACGCCGGATTTGGCCACGATATCGCGCACCCTTTCGGTGATATTGATGAATTCGTGACGGTCTTTGGTGTTGAAGACTAGGTATTCTGTGTGTGCTGCCATGCTCAATTGACCAGTATCGCGCATTTGCCTGGCATCGCGACCTTCGCCTTGGCGTCTGTGCTCTCGCTCGCCTTGACGACCTTCACAGCACAATCGAACTCCTTGCCAAGGTCAGAAGCCGCCGCTTCAAGCGCCTTCAGCTCGATCTTCTCGTCAAGCACAACGATCGGTGATTTCTCGACGAGCTTCGGCACCATCTTGACTATGTCCTGGCCATATCTCTTGAGATCCGTCTTCATGACTTCCTTGATTATGGCGCCGGAGTCGCGTGTCTCTTTCGCTTTCTCCTTCACAAGCTTGACAAGATCGTACTTCCATTGTGGTGCGACAAAAAGGGTGATTCCCTTTGGAACGGATATTTTCGCGAGTTCCAGGACCTTCAAGATGTCAGAACGTGTGCTGTCAGCCAATTCATCGGCGGCTTCCGCGGCGATGTCGATCTTCTTCTCGTCATACTTGGGCCATTCCTGCAACGACACGAATGGCTTCTCTCCGAGTATTTCCCAGTTCTCTTCGCAGAAGTGGGGGATTATCGGTGAGAATAGCACACAGGACGCCTTGAGCGCTTCCTTGAAGACCTTTGGACTTGTGTGGTCTTTTGATTTCTGCAGGAAGTTGACGTAGTCCATCATGGATATTATGGCGTTGTTGAGCTGGAAGTCCTCGATCTCTTCGCCGACGGTCTTTATGATGCGGTGCATCTTGCTGACGACAAGCTTGTCCTTGACGCCGTCGACGGATTCATGCTTATCGAACAGCCTTCCGAACTTCAATATGAACCTGAATGTGCTCTCCGCACCGGTGTCGCTCCAGTCCAAAGGCGCTTCTGGCGATGCCGCGAAAAGTATGAACATGCGCGCGGTGTCAGGGCCGTATTTGTCGTTGATGACACCCGGATCGACGACATTGCCTTTGCTCTTCGACATCGTCTCACCGTTGAGCGTGACCATTCCCTGGCATAGTAATCGTGTGAATGGCTCGTCGACTTTTGTCAATCCCAGGTCCCGCAACACTTTCGTGAAGAACCTGGCGTAGAGCAGATGCAGGATCGCGTGTTCGATTCCGCCGATGTATTGGTCGACCGGCATCCAGTATGCCGCCGCTTTCGGGTCGAATGGCGCCTTGTCATATTTCGGGCTGCAATAACGCAGGAAGTACCAAGAGGAATCAAGGAATGTGGCCATCGTGTCTGTCTCGCGTCGGGCATTGCCTTTGCATTTTGGGCATTTGGCGTTCAAGAATGCCTTGCTGCGCTCAAGCGGGTTTCCTGTCTGGTCGAATTTCACATCCTTGGGCAATTTGATCGGCAATTGCTCCTCTGGCACGGGTTGCATGCCGCACTTCTCACAGTACACTATTGGGATCGGAGTTCCCCAATATCGTTGGCGTGAGATGAGCCAGTCCCTGAGCCTGTAGTTGACCGTCGTCTTGCCGATCTTCTGTTTCTTCAGGTATTCGTTGATGAGCGGTATTGCTTCCCTGTTGTTCTTGCCATTGAAAGGCCCGCTCTCGACAAGGACACCATCATCGACATAGGCCTCTTTCATCGTCGCCGCGTCGAGCTTCTTGTCTTTCGGAGTTATGACCACTTTTAGCGGGATGTCGTATTTCTTCGCGAACTCGTAGTCGCGCTGGTCGTGCGTGGGCACTGCCATTATGGCGCCTGTGCCGTATTCCATGAGCACAAAGTTCGCGATGTATATCGGCACTTTGTCGCCCGTGAGGGGGTTCACGGCATATCTGCCGGTGGACATGCCTTTCTTCTCTGTCGCTTCTTCGGAACGCGTGAATTTCTCGTCGACCGTCGTTGTCTTGATGAACTCGAGGACTTTTCTCTCGTCTTTCGTCCCCTTGACGAGTTCCATCACTTTGGGATGTTCTGGCGCGAAGACGACGAATGTGACTCCCCATAAAGTATCTGGCCGTGTCGTGAATATCGTGAATTTTTCCTTGCCTTGCTTGCCGTCCTTATCGACTATCGGGAAGTCGACGAGTGTTCCTTCGCTGCGGCCGATCCAATTGCGCTGCATCGTGCGCACGCGTTCTGGCCAGTGCTCGAGCTTGTCGATGTCCTTGAGAAGCTCTTCAGTGTATGCTGTGATCTTGAGGAACCACTGTTCCTTTTCCTTCAACTCGATTGTCGTCTTGCAGCGCCAGCATTTGCCGTCGATGACCTCTTCGCTGGCAGTGACGGTCATGCATGACGGGCACCAGTTTATCGTGCTTTGGCGCTTGTATGCCAGGCCTTTCTTGAGCATCTGCAGGAATATCCATTGGTTCCAGTGATAATACTCGGGTTTGTGCGTGCCGACCTGCCTGCTCCAATCATAGCTGAAACCCATCTCGAGCTGCTGCTCATGCATCATTCCGATGCATTTGTCGGTCCAGGCTTCGGGATGGCTGTTGTTCTTGATGGCGGCGTTCTCCGCAGGTAGTCCGAATGCGTCGTATCCCATCGGATAGAGGACATTGAATCCCTTGAGCCGCTTGTACCTGACAAATGCATCGCCGATTGAATAGTTGCGCACATGCCCCATGTGCAGTTTCCCGGAAGGATAGGGGAACATCTCAAGGCAGTAGTATTTGGGTTTCTTGGGGTCTTCCTTGACCTCGAACGCTTTCTTGTCAGCCCATTTCTTCTGCCATTTGGAGGCTACTTTCTTGAGATCGACTGTTTCCATAATGACAGCTGAGAATGGCCTGTTTTAAAAATCTTCGTCGTTCTTGAGCTTATCGACCAATCCTTCAGGTAGGATCGGCTCGCCGTTCTCGAAGACGTAACGATAGGGCAATTCGACCTCTTCGCCTTCATCCATGGGCAATATCAACGTGTCGACGAAGTCTATCCTTTCGAATTGGGTGCCGTCCATTATCTTCTTCACGACATAGACCGCGGTGTTCGTGCTCATCTGCTCCTCTCCGAGATTGCGCAATTGCACGTCAGGTATTGTCCGCAAGGCCTTTGTCCTTCCACGGGGCGGATTGTCGCCGAGTATTCCACCGAACACCACATAATCGAACTCCTTCTTGTCAGACGGCTTGAGCCGGTCAGGCACACTTGGATCAAGCAAACATATCCTGGTCAGTCCCATCGAGACGACGCTTTCTGAGAAGACTTTTCCCAGGTCCTGAAGTTTCCCGAAATCGGCTTTCTTGACATTGGTGAACCAAAGATTCTCCTTGCCGACCGTCTTTGAGATGTGCTTGTATTCAAGCAATGACCACTCATAGACTTCATCGTCGAGATGTTCGATGATGTAAATCATAGAAAATCAATACTTCTTGAACTGTCCTGCTATGTCGCCCAGGTCGACTTGGCCGAGGAACATCGCCCTGCAGCAGTAGCGTTCGACTTCGAGGTCGTCAAGGGCTGCCTTTGTGTCATCGCCCTTTTCAGCCCGCTGCTTGTACTTCTCCCACAAATGGGCGATTGGTTTTCCGCAGCTCCAGCATCGTATTGGTATGATCATTGTTTCACCTGACTAACGATACGATTTCTGTCGTTTTGATCTTGCTTTGCCGTGCGTGTTCGGCTTGCGCGATTCGCGCTGCCTTACGTCGGCGACCAGCAGTTGTCTGTCGTATTCTAGGAATGTCTTTTCGAGTTTCTTGTCGAATTCGACAAGTGCCCTTGCGAGGGCGAGTCTGCATGCTTCTGCCTGGGACGAGACGCCGCCGCCGTGCACGCTTATGCGCACGTCGACCTTGAGTCCCTCGCCCGCCAGGAGGATCGGTTCACGGACCTTTAGTTGGTTCATTCCCGGGTTCCAGTGGTCGAGGACAAGGCTATTGATGCGGATTATGCCGGTACCGGCAGGATAGAGTGTTGCGCGGGCGACGCTGCTCTTGCGTTTTCCGCTCGTGTGGATGACTTTCATCGTTTGGCTCCGAGGTGTTTGCAGATCTCGTCTACTGTGATGTATTTGTAATTGGGAAGTTTGGAGTATTCCGAACCAGGCACTTTCTCGAGTTTCTTGTCCTTGAATTCCTCGGGCAACCCAGTGTAGCAGAGTATCCTGCCTAGCGCATCCCTGCCGCGCACGTTCTCGCGGGGTAACATCCTGCTGATGATGCGCCTGAAGTATTTGTCGGTCGTGCGGTGTATGAACGGTCCCTTTGTGGGCCGTCCAGGTCTTGCACGTTGTACATCGGCATTCGCGAGCACGGCGACCCTGTCTCCTGAGATTATGCCTTTCTCGCAATTGATGACGTGGACTTTGTGACCAAGCAAAGCGGCTTTGGCTGCTGCCGCTGCGACACGTCCGACGATTGATTCCGCTGCGTCGAAGTACTTGTCCATTATCCTATGATCCTCACGTTTTTGGCGTCTGGTTTCTCTTTCAATAATTGAGCGATAGTGAGGCATTTGCCCTTTGATTCTGTGATGCGCTTGCGTGCTCCTTCCGAGAAGTCCCATGCAGCGACCGTTATTCCGTGGTTCAGGAGTCCGCTGCCGAGCACTTTACCAGGCACGATGACCGTCTCTCCTGCCGCCGTGTTGCGGGCTAGGCGTGAGACGTTGACGCTCCTGCGATGGCGAGTGGGCTTGCCAAGGTCCTCGGCGATTCTCGCCCATAGGTCTACCTTGCTCACGCTGGCCTGTTTGCGCAGATCCAAAATCAGCGCCTGCAAAAGTGGATTTGTTGGTCCTGTTCCCATGGTGATCGTTATTGCTGCGGCGGACAGGATTCGAACCTGCGAAGGCACTAAGCCACTAGGCCCTCAACCTAGCCCATTAGACCGCTTTGGTACCGCCGCGTTTCAGCTTGTTTTTAACTTCCCTCCAGTTTGTCAGCGACATCGCTGAATTTCTTGGAAAGGATCTCGAAGGCGGTGGAGACTATCTCCTTGGCGCTCAACTGACCCCAGGGTTCTATGGTGAATATGATTGTTGATTGGTCATAGTCCACCTTGACTATGTCCTCGTTCACGCCGTCGACCGCGTCGAACAGCTCGTTCTTCTCGATCGCCGCCTTGTCGATCTTGCCGTCCTTGACGACCTGTGGCGGGAACTTGTGGATGAATGCGGCAAGCTCCTTACTTGCGTTGTTGACTGTTATCTTCGCCTTGTAGCGGTACCATCCGAGTCCTGGTGTCCACTTGACGTGCTGCTTGCCTGTTCCGAGCACTGCGACCGCCTGCAACTCGAGTTCCTGTCCCTTGAGCAGATTGACTATGGGCATCTCACCGAAGACCGGCTTGATCTTCGGATCCTTGCTCTTGAGTTCGCTGGCGTACACCATTCCAGGGCCCTTGGCCTTGAGCGTCAGGTGGACCATCGACTTCGCGATGAATTCTCCTTCAGGGGCAACGGAAGCGGCGCTTCCGTGCGCACCGACCTCGGTCGGTTGCGAGTCTGCCGGTGGCAGTTCGTATCCCTTCAAATCTGTGGTGAGCGGTATCAGGCCGAGCCTGTGCGCGATTATCTCGTCGTAAAGGACCGAGTTGTTCTTGAGCAACTCGACATCGTGGATTGCCATAGTCGGCACATCCTCTGCGACAACCCTGCGCAACGCGTTGGCGAACGCAGGCGTGATGCCTGTGAGTTCGAACGTGCAGCGTCCGTTCTTGTCTTTCTTTAGGAGTTTGATGCTCATACTCGTCTTCCCCTCTTTCCGCCCTTCTTCTTGCAACCGCCATGCGGCAAGGGTGTGACGTCTTCTATGATCCCGATACGTAAGCCCATGCGCGAGAGTGCCCTGATGGCTGCCTGCGCTCCTGGACCGGGGTTGTTGGGGCCGTTGTGCCCGCCTGGTGCGCGCACCCTGACATGGATGCCCTGCACCCCTTTCTCGAGGAGCTGCTCACCGACGCGCTTCGCGGCCATGATGGCTGCTGTCGGACTGCTCTCGAGTCGGTCGCTCTTGACGACCTGTCCGCCTGAACTGATGGCGAGCGTCTCGCTGCCGGTCATGTCAGTGACATGTATGATCGTGTCATTGTAGCTTGCGAAGATGTGAGCCATTGCCCAGCGGGTGTTGTCGCTCATCGTCTTCCCCTCTCGCGTCTGCCATCGCGCGGCTTGGGTCGCGGTTTGTGTACCTTCTTCTGTATGGCGACGCGCTCAGGATGATCTGCGCTCGCGAGCGTGCTCGAAGGCACTACTGCGATTCCTGATTCATCGACTACGCTGACAAGGTAGCCCGGCGACGTGATTTTCTTGTTGTTGATCATTATGTGCTCGTGTGAGATGAACTGGCGCGCCTGCTTGACGCTGCGCGCGATGCCCTTGCGGAATATGACCGTCTGGAGTCTTCGCTCGAGCAGGTCTTTTGGCTGCAGGCTCAGCACGTCGTCGAGGTTCGTGGAATTGCCGATGAGTCCTAGCTTGTGCAGCATCGCGAAAAGCTGTTGCTTCTCGAGGTCCGCCTGCTTTCCTTCGCTCGCGATGAGTTTCTTGGCTATGAAAGTGAAATTCTTGACCTTGCTGTTGGCCTTGTAAAGCTCGCGCTTGTTCTTCAGGCCATACTCGCGCACGAGGATCTTCTCTGCCTCGATGCGCTCAAGCTGCCACGGGTGGCTCGGGCCTGCGTATACCGCTCGTAATTTTCTTGGATCTCCCATGTATCATCACTGCTTCTTGCCGGTCTTGGCGCGCTTGACACCCATGACCTTGCCCTTGTTCCTTCTGAAATTACTGCGAGTGCGCTGGCCACGGACTGGCAATCCGAGCATGTGTCGGATACCACGGTAGCTGCGCATCTTCTTCATCATCTTGACGTCCATTTCCTGGTTGAATTGCAAGTCGTTGACCACTAGATGCCTGTCGAGTCCGCTTTCCATGTCCTTGCGTCTGTTGAGCATCCAGACCGGCAGGCCGAACTTCGATGGGTTGACGATGACCTCTTCGATGCGTTTGGTCTCCTCTTCGCTGAGGTCGCCAAGTCTTCGGTTCTGGTCAAGGTGAAGAACTACGCAGATCGCACAACCGAAGTTGGTGCCGATGCCCTTGATCTTGCGCATACCGTAGACTACTTTCTTCTGGCCGTTGAGGTCCGTGTTTGCGATACGGACTATGTGCCTGAAATTTTCGTTTTCGACGGTTTCTGCCATTTTGGATTTGATGTTGTGTTGAAGACCCGTGGACGATAGAAGCAACCCTTTCGAGTCACCCTAGTGTGCGCCCATCTTTCGACGGACTCGGGCAATCTATCTGCTGGGACCAGGGGGTCCTTTATAAAGGTTGTGGAAACCGGCGCCTTTCTATACAACCCCGACCACACCAGCAACATTCAATAACAACCACAGACAACGAACCACCATGGCATCCATGAACGACATTTCAACGTGGCTCAAGGAAGACGCGCTCAGCATCCTTTTCGTCCTTCTGCCTAGCCTCATCCTTTTATCGGCTGTCTTGTTCCAGGGGCTTGATGCGACCTATGTCCTGCTTATATACTGGGCAGAGTCCGCAATCATCGGCATTTACACCGTGCTGAAGATGCTCACGGCAAGACCCGCTGATCCAGTCAAGCGGGTTATGAGTGGCTTCATGAAATTCTTCCTGACGCCGTTTTTCATCGTGCATTTCGGCATTTTCATGACGGTTCATTTGATTTTCATCGTCGCCTACATGACGTCTTTGTTGAACATCCAATTCGTCTGGAACACGTCACTCATGATCGCACCTATTCTATGCATAGTGGCGATGTTCTTCTCGCATGGTTTCGAGTTCGCAGGTTTCCTCAGGAAAGAGCGTGACACTGATCCGAGTAAGATCATGTTCACACCCTACCCGAGGATAATAATAATGCAGTTCATCATCATCTTCGGGTTCTTCCTGCTGAGGTTCATAGGGCTCACGATGGTCCTGGTCTCTGGTCTTGTCGTTATCAAAGCAGTTGTCGACATGGCGCTGGCTTGGCGCAGAAGGGCGGCCACCGGGAGTTGAACCCGGCCCAAAAGCTCGCTGCGTAGGAATCCTACTCCACAGGCTTCTATGCTAACCGATACACCATGGCCGCCATGATGTGGATTGGTGGCGTTTTGGGGTATTTAATAAGCTTGCCGAACTATGATGGGATTTCTGGTTGGCAAAGTTTATCTATGGCTCACAAGGAGTCGCCATCATGCCTTCAACGACAACGCACTTTTTATGGGACACGCCCACGTTACGTCTTATTGTGGACTACAGGAATGTGCGTGACAACGACGCACTTAGGGAAAAGGCCACCCTCATTCCGGTTGTTTTCGACATACAAGCGCCGGGCTTGTGCACTTTGGTTGTTGGGTTGAGCAATGACCGTTCTTTGTTTGGCCGCTTCTTCGCTCCGTTTGGTGATGAATACAAACAAAAGTTGATTGTCACCCCGTCATGTGGCATTGACAGGGTCGCTGCACGGCCTTATGTTCCTGGATCGGATTATGCGACTCGAGTGTTGGATGACAGCCCAAAACGGTTGCTTGCTGAAGTCACTGCTGATATCAAGGTGACTTGCGGCTTTGGACAGGACAGATCATACCAATATCTCGTCGACTTCAGGAAAACCCCTCAATAGACCGAGGCAGCCGCGTGAGCGGATGGTTTCTTCAAGACTTTGTACGCTACATGCGGCAATGAGAAAGCGACCACATAGGTCACGGCCACGATCCAGGGCTGCTGGTGTATCTGCAACTGCAACACCACCGCTAGCTTGTTGCTTAGGTTGGTTATCATGTAGACGTTGATCAGTGCGATTGCGGGTATCAGCAGTTCGGCGACGACGAAATGTTTCTTCTGCAGGTACTCTGTCTCACGCACTATGACATCGAGCATGGTTCCGAAAACGACGCCGAGGAAGAACAATGCGCCGTATAGTATAGGACCCGTCAGCACAAGCAAGAACGGCACCAGCACTATGCTGATTATGAAATTGGCAAGTATTCCGACGAGAAGCAATATCCAGTACATGGCCTGGTCGAGGAATTTGATGACGTCGCTTTTCTTCTCTGGCGCGTGCCGGAGTATCGAAACTGCCTTGTCTATCTCTGGCTTTGTCCAGCCTTTCTGTGGCAATGTCGATGCTATGTGCTCAATCCTGTCCACGGTACCTCACGAGCGTCTCTGCGCATCTCTTGAGTGCCATCGCTGCCGCGGAATCAGGATGGCTGTAGACCACAGGGTGTTTCATTCGCAATGATTCACGCACGGAGATGTCCTCTGGAACGACGCCGATTATCGGTACGCCGAGCAACTTCGACACGTTCGCTGCCTCGAGTTCGTGCTCATCGCCGTGGCTTTTGTTTATTATGGCTCCACGAACGGATACTCCGAGTTCTTTGGCTGCGTTTATTGTCTTGAGCGTATCCACGACCGATGGCATGTCCGGTGTCGTGATCACGATGACTTCGCTCGCGCTTTTGAGGACGGCCACTGCTTCATCTGTGAGTCCTGGCGCACTGTCTATCAGCGCCACATGCGCGAGACCCTCGATATTACGTGCTAGGCCGAGAAGATGATTGCCTGTTATGGTCTTGTTCATCGCTATGTCTCCTGGGACAAGACGCGTGCCGCTGGGAGTGTGGAGATAGAGCGCTTCCGAGGGCTTGCTCTTGCCGGAGAGCACGCTGTGCAGGGTGGCTTTGAGCTTGGGCGATCCGAGATGCAGGCTGACGTTGGCGCCGTTTACATCGCCGTCGACGACGACGGCGTCGAGTCCTATCTGTGAGAGGGCACACGCGAGGTTTATGGCTACCGTTGTCTTGCCAACTCCTCCCTTGCCGGATGCTATCGCGACGAGTCTAGTCATTCTTTACTCCGATGACCATCGTGCGCACGTGGGTTATGAACTCCTTTGTGCGTTCGAAGTAGTCGTTGATTATGTCTATTGTTATCTCGACAGGGCCGTCATCCAGGTATGCCGTCATTGTGACGTGCCTGCGGTATTCTTGCGAGCGGTCGAAGCGTGCCTTGTCTATCTTCTTTAGTTTCTGGTAGAAGTCGACGAATCCCATGACCGTCGGGTCTGTGGCGTATAACGTCTTGATCGCGTCCACCCGTAACCGGGGTATTGTCGGGACTTCCGCGATCATCTTGGTCTTCTTGGCATGCATCAACAGAACTTCGAATCCGAACTCTATCGTGCTGATGAGGCGTTCGATTATGTTCTTGATCACGTCGACGGTTCTGGTGTATTTGAGGCTGACGAATATGCTGTGGTCCGCCCGTTTGAGTTCGCTTAGCGCGCTGTGGAGTGTCTCTTCCATTTTACACCGCGGTCCGCAGGACACGCAGGTGTCGTGCGACCGTTTCCTTGTTGATGACGCTGAATTTGTAATCGTCCTCGCAAATCACGAAGTTCTGCTTGCGTTTGAACTCTATCGGAGCGTCCTTGTGCTTCTGGACTATATTGCGCAGGGTATCGACGCTCTCGCGCTGTTCTGGCGTGAGTTTCTTCACGGCCACCAATGCCTGGCCTGCGTCGTCGAGATATTGGCACACTGAGATTAGGAGTTTCGGTTCCTGGGTGAGCGGATATGTCTGGGTGAGTATGTGGTCCGCGAGCGCGATCTTCTTGGCCGCAGCAGATAGGTCTACTACGTTTGACATGCAGAGTTGTGTGCGTTGCATTATATTTAAACACTCACTGTTGCTGGAGCTCCAGTATCGCCTTGGCGATGTCGCCTTCGTGCCGCTCGAGCGCCTCACGCGCCACTTCGGTAGATGCGCCTGTTTGGCTGACCACTGTGTTGACGTCGTCCTCGCTGAGTTCGGGCGTGGCGTTGATCGGCCGCACTTCCACTGTTCCTGATATCTGGAATGATTCCTGCCCCATCATCTTCACGATGGCCACAGAAGGATTCTGGATGACGAGTTCTTTGTCTTCGAGACGTATGATGACTTCTTTGGCGGCTATGTCCTCTTGCTGGACGCCCATCTGCCGCATTGCCTGCTGGATCTGTTTCTGGTTTATCTTCATGCGCCGATCCACCCTGCACCGAAGCGATGCAGCAAAAGCACTATCAGGCCGATTATGATCGCGAGGATTATGACGTGTCCTGGTGCGATCTCAAGCTTGCTTTTGTAGTCGCTGAAGTAGCGGGTGAGTCCAGCGCCCGATGAGGGCATTGAAATTTTGTCGTCACGTGCCATGGTCTTCAGCTCAATTGATGGTGTTAATAAAGGTTGGGTTGGGTGAGCATACGCCACCTTTTGTCAGACCCCAATTCCTGGTTTGCAGGACAACGGCTTTGAAGCCGTTTGGACGGTCTGTGTCAGCATTCTACTACGCGGCCGCGAAGGCCTTGCACCCGCCAGTCCTAGCCGTTTCATCGTTCCCTTGAGGCATGCTCGGTCTTTTTCTTCGGCCGTTGCCGGCGTTGTTTAGCAGCAGGAACCTGGTTCCTGCGCGCAAGTGAGCTTTGCTCACTTTGCGACCTCATCGCGCACTCAAGGACGTGTCGTTTGTGTACTGTTGCCCCCGGTTGCCCGGGCCGGCCTGCGCCGGTGGCGTGTTTGTGGTGGGCAGACGTTCCTCAGCGCCCTAGGGCACCGTTAGCAGACTACCCACCCAACCCAATTTATAATAGGCACTATGGACTATATAAATGTTGCGTGGAGACCGTAGTGACATCACCTTATAAAGGGACGATGGCTTCTGGATCACATGGCCAAAGAAAGTTTCATTTCCAAACTCGAGCCGATCCACTGGCTCGCCATCTACTGCCTTGCCATATGCGTCTGGTCCGTGATCGGTGTCGCTGACTTCTGGATCTGGTTTTTCGAGCTTTGGGTGGGCTTCATCGGCCTTGCGATCCTGTTGTTCACTGCGAAACGTTTCCAGTTCAGCAACATGATGTACGTTATTTTCGGTATCCATTTCACCGTACTCGCTATCGGCGCGCACTACACCTATGCAGGGATGCCTTTGTTCAATTGGTTGCGCGACACGTTCGACTTGAGCAGGAATCATTTCGATCGTGTCGGCCATTTCATGCAGGGATTCACTCCTGCGCTCGTGGCAAGGGAGATCATCATGCGCAAGACCAGGCTTCAATCAGGGGGTTTGCTCAGCTACCTGTGCGTGAGCGTGGCCGGCGGCATCACCGCATTCTGGGAGATCTTGGAAGCGTGGATTGTCATATTCTTCT
>JAGVQG010000040.1 GCA_020051845.1 archaeon
CTTTTAAACGTTATTCACAAGGTGGTTGTGATGAAAGCGCAGGACGCTGTGGTGGCTGTCGCGAAGCAGCAGGGGTTCGATGAAGTCCTTGTGATTTACACCTCGAAGCTTGACGTCCGTGAGTGGGTGGCTTTGCGTTCGCAGTGGATCCAGGGCACGACAGCAGAGCCTTTGAATGTCGAGAGGGCGCGCTCGATACTGAAAGAGTACGGCCAGTGCGCCATAATATTGGGCAAGGATCCCGTTACTTTCGCCGAACAGATGCTCGCGATCGAGAAAGAGCTGCGTTCCGGCGGTTTCTACAAGGCTTGGGCGATCACCAACGCACCGTTGGGGAAGAACATGAAGATGCCTTGCAACGAATGGTTCCATATTGATATCGTCGCGACCCTGGCCAAATACAAGAAGAACCTGCAGATCCCGATGCCTGGCGACTATCCGCCCTGGGGCATCATGCTTCTGGAATGATTGATTCGATTCTCGAATGATTAGAGATATCACTTCGGCACTAGCTGTCCTGTCTCGTGGTAGTCCTTGATGCCTGCGCGCAGGTCGTACTTCGGTATGAATCCGATCTTCTCCTTCGCCGCGCTCATGTCGCATTCTGTGTGGTTCTGGTACATGGCCTCGTAAGGGTTGTCGATGTATTCGGGCTTCCTTTCAGTGCCGAGTACGTAGTTGATGATGGCGATGAGTTGGTTGAAAGTTGTGGCCGTGCCGCCGCCACAGTTCACGACGCAGCTTTTTGGCGCTTTTGCGGCGAGCAGGTTCGCTAAAACGACGTCCTTCACATAGATGTAGTCCCGCTTCTGCTCTCCGTACTTGAAGACCCGCGGGTTGCAGTGCGTCATCTGTTGCGCGAGCTGGCGTATGATGCTGGCGCGCTTGCCTTTGTGCTGCTCACCTGGTCCGTAGACGTTGCAGTAGCGAAGGCCGACGACAATGACATCAGGATGTTTTTCCGCGAACTCCATCGCGTATTCATCCAGGAGTTTCTTCGACTCTCCGTACGGGTTCAATGGGTTCATCGGTCCGTCTTCCTTGTAGGGGGCTGGCGCGTCGCCATATCCTGCGGTGGATGACGCGTAGACTATCCTCGTGCAACCTTTGGCCACAACGTGTCCGAAGAGCGTCTTCGACGCTTCGAGGTTGTGTCGCATCATCTCGACCCTGTCCTTGAGCGTCGTTTCGTTTATCGCTGCCTGGTGGAAGAGCACGTCTATCTCGCCTATGGCGTCCCAGTCGATGCCTAGAAGTCCTGTCTGCAGGTATTTGCCGTCGAAGCCGGGTATTTTCTGCTCGGCGTCATGGCCCGTGATCAGGACTTCATGCCCTTCTTTGAGCAGTGCTTGTACTATATTGGAACCGATGAATCCTGTGCCGCCAGTGACTAATACTCGCATGAGGGTGGTGCGAAATCAAGGGTTAAAGAAGGTTGTGGATTATGGTGGCGCGCATTGATGAATGGCATTGATTATTGTCTTACTATCTTGTCGACAGCGATGTTGTGCGCTTCGATGTAGCGCGTCACGAATTCGCTCCAGTCACAGGTCTCCGCGACCTTTCGCGCTGTGATCTTGTTCTGGATGCGTCTCTGTTTGCTGAGCGTGGTGTAGTAGTACAGGATCTCGGAAAGTTGTTCCACAACCTGGTTGTCGTTCTTTTGGTAGCGTTGCAGGGTCCAGATGCCAGGGTCGGGTCCTGTCTTGCACTCTGCGCAGATGTATCGTCCGAAGCCTGCGAGGTCGCTTGTGACGCTCGGCACTCCGAGGGCGCCGGCTTCCAGCGGTGTGTAGCCCCAGGGTTCGTAATAGCTCGGGAAGACGCCCAGGTGGCCGCCTTGCATTGATTCGTAGTAGCTTAGGTTCAACAAACCATCGGTTCCAGTGAGATAGATAGGGTAATACACCACCTTGACGCGGTCGTCCGCCATGTTGTCGAGGCCGACTTCTATGAGTGTCCTGTGTATCACGTCCTCGTCCTGGTTGTAGAGGTCGTGGGTGCATATCGGCGGCGTTCCTTTGCGCCTGAATCGCAGCACTTTCCTGCGGATCTCCTCGAGTTCCTCCTCGTCGAATATGGCGTTCTTGCTTATCTCTGTGTTGGCCATGAGGCTGTTGAGTATGTGTGCCTGTGTCTCGTCGATGTTTTCGTGGACGAAGTCGCGCAGGTCGCTGTAGTATGTCTTGTTCTCGATGAGCTCGGACTTGACACCTCTTATGTTGCCCGGCACCCAGAAGAAGACGACCACGGTTTTCTTGAGGCCCTCTGCCTTTAGCTTGTCGTTGAGTTTGCCAAGGGCGCGGATGAAGACATCGATGCCTTTGTCATGGAACTCGTATCTTCCTGAGAGGAAGTAGATGAGCGTGTTGTCAAGGTCGAACTGGTAGTATGGGAAGAAGTATGTGAGCACGAAGTCGAAGATCTTGTTCTTGAAGAGTTTGTGCCTGACGCTGCTTTCCTCGAAGGTCGGGAACTTCTCCATGTCAAGGCCGTTGAATAGCAGCACATCCGGTTTTCTGCCCAGCAGTTTCTCGGCTTCCATCCCGGTGATCTCGGACACTGTCGTGAAAGCGCCGGCGTTCTGCGCGCACAGGCGTTCGATCTGGTACTTGGCCCAGAGTCCCTGGCCGCGGTTGCGCGCCTCCTGTTCAGGGTTTATCTGGTCGAGTATGTCGTAGAGGTTGATGTCCGCGCTGGCGAGCGTCCTGCCGAGCATGGTCGCGTGTGTCGTGAATATGGTGCCCACTGGGACCTGGTTCTTCTTGAGGAAAAGCAGGCCTGCGCCTGCGAGCCATTCGTGGAATTGTGCCACGCAGGGTCCTTCGCACGCGCTTGAGAGTTCCTTGATCAGTTTTCCGGCGGCCCACGACCAAACCACTGGTTCGTCGACGTCGTACCAGGTCGTTCCCATGGTGTCGAGCTGGAAAGCGTCCCAGAGCTCTTTCTTTATGTTGTTTGCCTGGGATGTGAACGGCGCGAAGTCGATCAGAATGACCTGTGGGTTGCCGGTGACCAGCCACGTTCCGTAGTGGCAGTCGATGCCCATCTGGTGGAGCTTCTCGAAAGCGCTTTTCATCTTCTCCGGCGGGGATTTCTCCTCGAATATGCCGTACGCTTTCTTCGGGAAGTAGGGGCCTATGCAGCAGTAGTTATCATGGCCGTAGTACTTGATCATCTGTCTTGCCTTCGAGACGACTACGGTGTAGATGCCGCCGACCTTGTTGCATACTTCCCAGGAGACTTCGAAGCAATGCTTTGCCTTCACTTCCATGTCTCTTCAACGGGCCCGAGCGTATAAAAACATTCAACACTACTCTGGAGTGGGCGCGGTGGCTATTATGATTTGGCTCACGATAAGTAACGCCATCGAGACCACGACCACCAGGCTCCATTCGACAGCTCCTAGCGCCACTGTGCCGAACATGACTTGCAGCGGCGGCCAGTGGATCGCTGACACGAGCAGCGATATGGACAGGGCAACTGTGCCGATGAGCCATTTGTTGGAGAAAAGACCCAGTTTGTGGAATAGGACGCGCTCCGAGCGGTAGCCGAACACTATGGCTATCTGGAACAATCCCAGCGCCGCGAAAGCGATGCTCTGGGCCTTTTGCAGGCCATTTGGCAACTGCCATGAGAATAGAGCCAGCGCGCCAACCATCATGCAGGCCGCGACGACGAGCATGCGCGCGAGCCGCATCGGAGTGATTATCCCTTCATCGACCTTGCGCGGTCCACGGAGCATCACGCCAGGCTCCGCTTTCTCGAGTCCGAGCGCAATCGCCGGTGGCCCGTCGGTGAGGAGGTTTATCCACAGCAGCATGAGCGCGGTTATGGGGAGCGGGAATCCCACAAGGATCGCGACGAAGACGGTGAGCACCTCGCCCATGTTGTGGCCGACTATGTAGCTCACGAACTTGATTATGTTGTCCATTATCGTACGGCCGCCGCGCACGGCTTCGACTATGGTGGCGAAGTTGTCGTCGGCGAGCACCATATCGCTAGCCTCGCGCGCCACGTCTGTGCCTCCCTTGCCCATGGCTATGCCGATGTCCGCTTTCTTGAGCGCGGGCGCGTCGTTGACTCCGTCGCCGGTCATGGCGACGATGTGGCCCTTCTTCTTCAGCGCCTCGACGATGCGGAGCTTGTGGGCAGGATCGACCCGTGCGAATACCCCGACTGAGTCTATCACCGATGCAAGGTCGGGCTCGTTCTCTAGCTGGATGCCGGTCATGGTCTTTCCAGGGATGCCGAGCTCCTTTGCTATCGCCGTGGCGGTCAATGGGTGGTCTCCTGTTATCATCACCACTCGGATGCCCGCTTCCTGCGCGGTCTTTATGGCCTGCGCCGCCTCCTTGCGGGGTGGGTCTATCATTCCCTGCAGTCCTGCGAATATCAGGTTCTTCTCGACAGCCTCGTCGGCAGCTTCTGACGTGGAGAGTTCCCTGTACGCGAATGCCAGCACGCGCATCGCGCGCCTCGCCATGTCTTCGTTGGCCCGCAGGATCCTCTCCCTGTCAGCGGCGGTCAGCTGGCTGACCTTGCCGCCGACGATCTTCTTGCAGCATAATCCCAGGATCACGTCAGGGGCGCCTTTCGTGTACGCGATCCTCTTGGCGCCTTTCTGGTGTATTGTGGTCATCCGCTTGCGCTCGGAGGTGAACTGGATTTCTGCCAGGCGCGGCTCCGTGGACGCCGTGGCGCAATGCTTGCGTGCGAGCATGAGCAGCGCGCCTTCGGTAGGATCACCTAATGTGGTCTGCGTCTCTCCTTCATGGGATAGGGATGCGTTGTTGCAGAGCGCGCCGATATGGATTATCATCTCGTGCTGTTTCGGTTCGCATTTCAATCCGTTCTTTCCGGCGATGTCATCCACGGCGATCGTCTTGTGGGGCACGTATATCTCACGGACAGTCATCTTGTCCTGGGTGAGCGTTCCGGTCTTGTCGGTGCATATTACTGTGCAGGATCCCAGAGTCTCCACCGAGGGCAGATGTCTGACGAGTGCGTTCCTTCGCAGCATGCGCTGCACTCCGAACGCGAGCGACAACGTGACGACGGCAGGCAGTCCTTCAGGTATCGCCGCCACCGCGAGCGCGACAGCGGCGAAGAATATCTGCATCAAAGGCTGTCCCTTGAGCGCTCCGACGCCGAAGAAGATTATCGACATCGCGACGACGATGCAGGTGATCGATACGCTGAGTTTGCCGAGCTTTTTCTGCAGCGGCGTCTGGTCTTCGGGCGTCTCTTCGAGCATGGTGGCGATCGCGCCTAGCTGGGTCTTCATCCCTGTCGCTGTGACGACGATCCTGCCGCGGCCGCTCGTGACCGTGGTGCCTGCGAAGACCATGTTCTTGCGTTCAGCCACCTGTTTTCCTGTGGCCAATTGTCCTATGCTCTTGCGGATCGGCGTCGATTCGCCGCTGAAAGCGGATTCGAGGGTTTGTAGCGCGGATTCCCAGATCACCCTTCCGTCCGCGGGCACTTTCATCCCTCTCTCGACGAGCACTATGTCCCCTGGTACGACCTCTGCGGCGTCTATCACTTCTTGTTCTCCGTCGCGCAGCACAGTTGCTTTTAGTCCTAGGGTGTGCTTGAGCGCGGTGATGGCGTTCTCGGCTTTCCATTCCTGCAGGAATCCGATGAGCGCGTCAAGGAGGATTATGACCAGTATCACGAAGGAGTCTATGTTTTCGCCGACGAAAAGGGCGATGATCAGCGCGGCCATGAGCACCCAGGTTATGGGGCTGTTGAACTGTCGCAGCAATATCCAAGTCCAGTGCAGCGGCTGCTTCTGGACTATCTCGTTCCTGCCGTAGTCGTCAAGCCTTTGCTTCGCCTGTAATGAGCTAAGCCCTTCCTCTTTTGTGGCGAGGTCGAGGAGCACCTGCTTGACAGGCTCATCGTAGTACGCCATTGGTGGATTCCGTGTTACTCTAGGATATAAAGGTGCACCTGAGTAACATTTAAAAACATTTAAGTAGTGCCACGTCCTGCAATGTCTAAGAGTTGTGTTGGGGTCATCTTATGAGAGCAAGCGAACTGATGCGCACTAAATTCCTTACGGTATCTGTTGACGACAAAGTCACTGTCGCGTTGGGCAGGTTGGCTTCTGGTGTGCACCATTCTGCCATCGTCGTGGACAGCCGTGACAGGTATGTGGGCCTTCTTGACAAGGAGGGTTGCCTGCGATCCCGTGGCGACCTCGGTAACATGAAGGTTCGTCACGTGTTGCGCAAGACCAGCCGGCTCGAGGAGAGCACGGATATCGTGCGCGTGGCCCAGCTTTTGCAGGCCGCAGACAGCCACATCCTTCCTGTCCTTGACAAGTACAAGCGTGTCGCGGGTATAGTCGGAGCACGCGACGTGATAGTCGCTCTCGTCGAGAAGTTGCGTGGCATGCGTGTCAGTGACTTGGCGACCAAGTATCCGATCGTTCTTTCCGAGGATGATTCCGTCGCCAAGGCGATCGAGTTGATCAAGCGCAAGAAGGTGTCGCGCATCCCGGTCATCGACGACAAACGCAAGCTCGTCGGTGTCGTGACCCGCTTCGATCTGCTCACGCGTTATATGGTGCGGCCTTCCGACAGCAAGGAGGGCGCGAAGGGATCGTTCGCGGCTTTGCCGAACCGTTCGCCTTCGAAGTCTTCCACGATTTCGGTCAGTGATATCATGGTGAAGTCGGTCGAGACTGTCGCGCCAGGCACGATGCTGAACGCTGCCGCGCGCAAGATGGCTGACGCGAACATCTCTGATTTGATCGTGGTTGAAAACGACTTGCCTGTCGCTATTCTCACCACGAAGGACATACTTGGCCGCTTGGCGAAGTGATTTTTTTTACTGTTTCTGACTGTTTTTATACAAATTTTAGATTTTTTAATACTAGCTTATGACTATAATAGTTATATATTCAATTTATCAAATCCATGATGCTACTTACATTAAATCATTAAAGTCAGTTGATTATACTCTTTTAGTATTAACTTGTGACTAAATCGAAGAAAGCTTTAAATAGGAGTCTATGTCAGTAGCCATTAATGGCTACTAAAAGGAGGTTCGGCGACCTGCGTCTGCTTATTCTCACCGCCCTCGAATCAGGCCAGAAGACCGTGAACCAACTATCGAAAGATAGCGGTATCAATTGGCGTACTGTGGACAATCACATCATCCACTTGATCGGCCGCGGCTATGTCTCGCCTGTCTTCACCAGTCCTTATGTCAAGATCTACCAGATAACCGACGCAGGACGCGCGGCCCTTGTCCAGGGTGATGTGCCATGAAAGTCCTCATGTTCGGCTGGGAGTTCCCGCCTTTCAAGAGCGGCGGTTTGGGCACTGCGTGCTACGACCTGACTAAAGGTCTTTCGCACCGCGGAGTGCAGGTCACATTCGTCATGCCGTTCGCGCCCGAAGACTCGAAAGCGGACTTCGTCAAGATCCGCGGTACAGCATCATACAGCAAACGTCTGAAACTTTCGCGTGTCAGCACAGTCCTGACTCCTTACATGACTGCGCAAGGATACGAGGAAGCGCTGCACCGCATGCAGGCAGATGTCGCGAAACAGAACAAGGGCAAGACGGTCAAGTCGCATGTCAAGGTCAAGGGTGTGTCCACTGGCTCGAAGGAGATCTACGGCCTCAATCTTTTCGATGAGGTGAACCGCTACACAGCCGCGGCTTCGATAATCGCCGACGAGGAGGAGCATGACGTGATACACGCGCACGACTGGATGACCTACCGGGCAGGCATCAACGCGCGCAAGAGATCAGGCAAGCCTCTTGTCGTGCACATACACGCGACCGAGTTCGACCGCACAGGCGGCTCGCCCAACTCGAACATAAGCCACTTGGAATATCAGGGCCTCGCGGCAGCAGATCTCGTCATAGCGAACAGCAACTGGACCAAGAAGAACGTCATCGACCAATACAAGATACCTGAGTCCAAGATAGCTGTCGTGCACTGGGGCATCGAGGAGGACCGTCCTGAGTACCACATGAAATTCCGCTCGCCGATAAACGACAGGGAGAAGGTCGTGCTGTTCCTCGGCAGGCTCACGATCCAGAAGGGCCCTGACTATTTCGTCGAGACGGCGAAGAAGGTGCTCGAGCATGAGAAGAACGTGCGCTTCATGATCGCCGGCTCAGGAGACATGCAGAACAGGATGATCCGCAGGGTAGCCGAGCTTGGCATAGCCGACAAGGTCAACTTCCTCGGTTTCGTGCAGGGCGAGGATGTCCACAGGGCGTTCCAGATGGCGGATCTTTACGTTATGCCGAGCGTGTCAGAGCCTTTCGGCCTGGTCGCGCTCGAGTCGCTCAAGAACAACACGCCGATACTGATATCGAAGCAGAGCGGAGCGTCCGAGGTCATCACCAACGCGCTCAAGACCGACTTCTGGGATGTCGAAGAGATGGCGAACAAGATAATCAATGTCATACGGCATCCGGCGCTGCACTACGAATTACGCAGGAACAGTTACCATGAGGCGCGCAAGTTCAACCTTGACGAGCCCGCCAAGAAGACAGAGGACTGCTACAAAGATGTTATTGGGAGGACACGATTATGAAATCAGGAAAGAGGACCAGAAAACCGTTGTGGAAGAGGGACCCGCACATAGTCATGCACGCGCTCCTTGTCGTCGTGCTCGTCGCGGGTCTTGTTGTGGCGGTGGCCTATGGCAGCATCATCGGCGCCTTCGAGGCGTTCATCGCCATAATCGTGGGCGTCGCTTTGCTCGCCGCTGTGACGATCGCGCTGCTATCGAGGAGCTCGATAGAGAAGGTGGCAAGCCCTGAGCGCGTTCTTGTCGGCGGGATATTCGCGTCGACGGTGTACTTCGCGGTGATCATCGTGTCGGGCGCGATACTGCCGCGGTCAGGATTGTTCAACTCGGCCACAGGGTCGTTCGTGTTGTTGATAATGATAGCCGCGTTGGGCTTGGTGTTCCACCTGCTCACGCTTAGATTGCTTGGATTGGTTTCGATCAAGAGGTGAAAAAGTGACAGACGTATGCATGTATTTCCAGGTGCACCAGCCATTCCGGCTGGCGAACTACACGGTGTTCGACATAGGCAAGAGCCGCGACTATTTCGACACCAAGAAAAACGATGATATCATGCGCAAGGTGGCGCAGAAGTGCTATCGTCCGACCAATAACACGATGCTGCATTTGTTGCACAAACATCCTGAGTTCAAGATAGCGTACAGCATCACAGGGACCGCCCTCGAGCAGTTCGAGCAATACGCGCCTGAAGTGCTCGACAGTTTCAAGGATCTGGCCGACACCGGCCGGGTGGAGTTCCTCAGCGAGACGTACTATCACAGCCTCAGCTTCCTGCACAACAAGGAGGAGTTCAGGGACCAGGTGGCGAAGCACTATCGTGCGATCAAGAAGAATTTCGGGGTTCGGCCTCAGGTATTCCGCAACACCGAGCTGATCTTCAACAACGCGCTGGCGAAGGAAGTCCAGGACATGGGCTACAAGGCGGTAATCGCAGAGGGAGCGGACCACGTGCTGGGCTGGCGCAGCCCCAATTTCGTCTACAGGGCGAAGACCGCCGACAAGATCGCGCTGCTGCTCAAGAACTACAAGCTCTCCGACGATATCGCTTTCAGGTTCGGCAACAAGGGATGGGCTGCCTGGCCGATGACCGCTCCGAAGTTCGCCGACTGGGTCGCGCCGATAATGGGTGACACCGTGAACCTTTTCATGGACTACGAGACTTTCGGTGAGCACCAGTGGGCTGACACGGGGATATTCCACTTCTTGAAAGCGATGCCTAAAGAATTGATCAAGAGGGGCATAGGGTTCCAGACGCCTTCAGAGGCTGCGCGACACGCGCCCAAGGACGAGCTTGACATACACGCTCCCATTTCCTGGGCTGACGTCGAGCGCGACACCTCTGCCTGGCTTGGCAACAGGATGCAGACGTCTGCTGCCGAGCAGATATACTCCTTGCGCGACGAAGTGCTTGCGTCGGGCGATGAGCAGCTGATAACCGATTGGCGCAAGCTCACGACAAGCGACCACTTCTACTACATGTGCGTCAAGTGGTTCGCCGACGGCGACGTCCACAAGTACTTCAACCCCTATGACTCGCCCTACGACGCGTTCATCACATACATGAACGTCGTCCGCGACGTGCACATGAGGGCGACCGGCAAGCAGCCGGATACCGATAAATGGACGGGGATGGTGAGCCAGTGGATGCGCGCATGAGTGCCCAGGTTAGGAAACGGATCGCATCGAGCCGTGCGAATAGCGTCGGCCCTGTGCGATTCGGCACGCTCGACGATCGTGTCGAGGGCATTCGGGAGAAGTCCTTGCGCTTCCCGCAGGGGTCGAAATTGCCGCCGCACTGCCATCCCTTGTTGCCTGGCCGGATGTTCTGGTCCAGGAGGACGGTGCAGGGCAGGGCCGAGTTCGAGCTCCAGGTCGCGCTGCCTGACCATTTATTCCCGCCGACACGTGACGGTCCGGATCCATTCCATCCGGTATTCCCGCCGCCCGCGCCCTTCCATCAGGATCTTTCGAGATATTTCGCGTTGCAGGATAGTTACGCGCCTGCGCAAACACGACAAACACAATCAACCGAGGTGAATAGTATGGTAACAAGCCCGACATATGTAATGGATGCGCCGAAGGAGAAGAGCTTCTTCTGCGCCAATGGAGAGTCGTACGCGAACCTGCGCCAACTGCATGTTGGCCTGCTCACGATGAAGGATGAGCATTTCAGGCATCACGTCAACGACCAGAAGAACGACTTCGCGCGATGGGTGGCCGATGTCTTCGGCGACGCTTCTTTGTCGAAGGAGCTAGGTCGCGTGCACAGCCGAGCATTGACCGCCTACAAGGTAGGACAGCGCATCAAGGGAGCGAAGCAGCAGAAGAAGTAGATGTTTTGCAGGTGCTGGAAAGTTCGAACTGAAACGGCACGCCCGCAGTTGGTACTCGGCTTGATGTGCGTCAGCCGTGCGTAACGTTTAAAAGCAAGTGGGTCATACCTTGTTTCAGTAAAAGAGAGGTGAAGGGGTTTGAAGAAACGTTCCACTAAGAAGGCGGTTTCATCGTCTTCGAGAAAGGCTGCTCACGCGATAGCGTCCGCTGCTCGTCGCGTAGCTCGTGCGTCTAAGAAGGCTGCCAAGGTCGCCAAGGTATTGGGTAAGCAGACTCGTGTCATGGTGCGTCCTGATAGCAAGGTTGAGGTCACAGTGATCTCTAAGTCGTTGGGCGAGGCGCCTGAGAAGTTCCATTTCGTCCTGCATGACGGCAGGCATCTGCGTTCGCTCTACGAGCTTGTCGATGAGCTTGAGACCATGGGTGATGATATGTTCAGGAATTACGCGAATGAGGCCAAGAACGACTTTGCTTCATGGGTGCGTGATGTCTTCAATGAGAAGCACTTGGCCGAGGATATACAGCGTGTCCAGAACAGGATCGACATGCAGCGCGCCATCCTGAAGCACCTGGTGCGCGACCTTAGGAAGGTCGCACGCAGCAAGAATTAGTCTTCTTTTGTTCTATTGTCTTATCTCTTTATTCATCTCGATTATCTTGCTTGAAGAATGTAAGAAAAAGAAATGAATCATTCGTCTTCTGCAGGCTCTTCCTCTTTGATGTGTTTGGCCTTCTCGCATTCCTTGATATAGCCGACAGAGAAAGGGTTCATGTCCTCGTCATCGCTGATGTCGTCTAAAGAGTCGTCCCCGAACGAATAGATGTCCATTTCGTCGAATTCCACCACACATCACCTCGCAGTTATTGCCGGAATGTGAAGTCACGCTTCACATTCGCTGGGCGGATCACACTTGATCTATCAATGTATGAACCCAGCCGGAATTTATACATTTTAATTCCCAATGCTTATATATAAGCATTCCTATAAGGTTTGTAATGCCCATAAAAATGGGTTTTTACTAGCCACCATGTTTGTCGTCGACGAGAAGGACGGTGTTGTTGTGTCCCTGCCTGCGGCAGAGATAGCTCCTTCCCAGGGTTGCACCTTGTCGACGTCGCTGGCGCAGCGGATCGTCGCTATTTTGGCGAAAGAAGAGCTCTATCCAAAGGAGATCGCGAGACGCTTGCGCGTGCAGGAACAGAAGGTGTACTATCACATTAACAGGTTGCATAAGGCCAAGATAATCTTGGCATCGCGCAAGGAGTATGTGCAGGGCGCGAACGCCACTTACTATCGCATCGCCAAGCCCGCTTTTGTCGTTCGCTTCCGCGATTTCGAGAAAGCGCAGAATGTCAATGTGAAATCCGACGCAGGCATGCTCGCTCCGTTCGTCAAGGATGGCCGGTTTGATGGGGTCATCATCATGGGCAGCCCTGATCCGCACGGTCCTGCCATGGCGCGCTCGCGTGACGCCATGCATGCAATGGATCTGGCGATGTTCTTCGGCAGCTATCTGACATATGCGGGCGACCTTGTCGTGCGCATGGACACCGACGTTAATGAGAAGGGGCTTCGGCAGAACATGATCGTCATAGGCGGTCCGATAGTGAATTCATTGACGGCGAAGCTCAACTCCCGCATGCCGATACGTTTCGACGAGCAGAATAATTACGCGCTCATATCGACGATCTCAGGCAAGAGTTATCTATCGGAGTCGAGCGGCCTTGTTGTGCGTATGCAGAATCCTTGGAACCCGCTCAAGCAGATATTGGTGGTTGCTGGCACGCGTGGCGCTGGCACGCGCGCCGTGGTGCTTTCTTTCCTCAAGCATTTCACCGAGCTCTCGAAAGGTAACACCGTTGATGATAGGGTGTTGGCCAAGGTGGTGGAGGGCATAGATGTCGACGGTGACGGTGTCGTGGATGATGCCAGGATTATCGAGTAATGTTGTCACTAAATAGTGACAAAAAAGCGAAAGGTTTATATACTTATTCTGCCTGATATGCTTCAGAAAGGGGGTAAAATGACTGAAGCATCGATACGTTTGCTCGAAGGTTTGCGATATCCGACTGGATTGTTCGCCGCTGCCGCGAAGAGCACTGGGACCGGCTACAACCGTGTATGGCTGCGTGACAATGTGTACGCTGCTCTCGGTTTCGAGGCAGCCGGCAGGATGCGCGACGTGGTCAAGACCTATCACGCCCTCCTTGACATTCTCAAGAAACATCAGGACAAGATAGACTGGATGATCGCTCAACCACACCCGAAGGCGGCCTACCGCTA
>JAGVQG010000045.1 GCA_020051845.1 archaeon
AAAACTTTATAATACTGCCCTCTGACCTTTGGCCCATGGCGCTCACTATCGATGATATGGCGACGTTCTGTCGCAGGAAAGGCTTCGTTTTCCCTAGCAGCGAGATCTATGGCGGTCTGTCTGGCATGTGGGACTATGGTCCTTTGGGATGTGAGGTAAAGAACAACCTGAAGCAGCACTGGTGGAGGGTCCACGTCCATAATCGCGAGGATATGGTCGGTATCGATGGAGCGATAGTCAGCCACAAGAAGATCTGGGAGGCGTCTGGCCATGCCGCGAACTTCGCGGATATCCTTGTCAGTTGCACCAAGTGCAATGAGAGATACAGGGCAGACACTTTGGTGGAAGATGTTCTAAAAATCCGCACAGAGGGTCTTAAGGCTGGCGAGCTTGACAATATCATAAAGCAGAACAAGGTTTTCTGCCCGAAATGCAAGGGTGCGCTAGGCACTGCATCTGCGTTCAATCTTATGTTCACGACGCACGCAGGTCCGTCTCAAGGTCCTGATTCTTTGGCTTACCTACGTCCTGAGACAGCCCAGCTTATCTTCGCTGATTTCAAGCACATCGTCGACACTAGCCGCGTCAAGTTGCCTTTCGGTGTCGCGCAGATGGGTCGTGCTTTCCGCAATGAGATCAGTCCGAGGAACTTCCTTTTCCGTTGCAGGGAATTCGAACAGATGGAGATAGAGTATTTCATCCATCCTGACATGGTCGGCAAGTGTCCTTACATCGACGAGATGCTTGGTCACAGGATCCAGATCTGGAGTGCTGACGCGCAGAAGGCCAAGCAGCCCGAAATCGAGATGACGATAAAGGAGGCTTTGGATAATGGCATCATAAAGACTCCTTGGATAGCTTTCTGGGTCGCTCACGAGCATCGCTGGTTCTCTTCATTAGGCGTCGATCCGAAGAACCTGCGCGCGAGGCAGCACGTTCCTGATGAGTTGAGCCACTACAGTTCTGACACTTGGGATCTGGAGTATAACTTCCCCTTCGGCTGGAAGGAGTTGCAGGGTTTTGCCAACAGGGGAGATTTCGATTTGCAGCAGCACATCAAGCATTCAGGCCAGCAGCTGACGATGTATGATGAGGAGAACAAGAAGCATATCGTTCCTCACGTCGTCTGCGAGCCGTCCCAGGGTGTCGACCGTGCTTTCCTTGTTTTCATGTTCGACGCGTACACTGTCGACCCTCAGCGGGACAATAATGTCGTCTTGCGTCTGAGTCCGGCATTGGCGCCGATAAAGATCGGAGTTTTCCCGCTTGTCAACAAACTTGAGCAGAAGGCGCGTGAGGTTTTCGGCGCTCTCAAGACCAGGATGGTCTGCCAATATGATAAGTCTGGCAGCGTCGGGCGCAGGTACGCGAGGGCCGATGAGATCGGCGTGCCGTTCTGCGTGACAGTCGATTTTGACACTCTTGAGAAGAATGATGTCACGGTAAGGGATCGTGACACGACTAAACAGATACGGGTTCCGTTGGCGAATCTCGCCGAGACCTTGCAGAGGCTTCTTGCAGGTGAGGTCGAGTTCGAGAAAGCGGGCACGCCCGTCGCATAGGGGGGAATGATATGACAAAGGTCAATGAATTGCAGGCACGTACAGGCAAGGTTGAGCTCACAGGCACGATCACGAAGATAGATGAGGCTCGCACTTTCGACAAGTTCGGACAGGCCGGACGCGTAGCCAACGCCAGGATCAAGGATGACACTGGTGAAGTAACTCTCACGCTTTGGAACGAGCAGATCGACCAGGTCAAGACGGGTGATGTCGTGACGATCCACAATGGTTGGGTCAGCGAATACCGTGGCGAGCTTCA
Source organism: archaeon (assembly GCA_020051845.1). GTDB lineage: Archaea > Nanobdellota > Nanobdellia > Woesearchaeales > ARS49 > JAGVQG01. The sequence continues at coordinate 1,822 of JAGVQG010000045.1, forward strand.
GCTTGGCACAGGGAAGTTCGGCCAGCTCGAGATCGGTGGCGCTGCTGCGGCAAGTGCGCCAGCGGCGGCAGCTGCATCGACGCCCGCGGCGAAGCCCGCTGTCAAGGAGAACGTTGTCAAGATCCAGCCAAGGCCTGCAGGCACTGTCCCGAAATCTGAGCCAGTGGATGAGGACGATGACGACCTTGGATCCGATTTCGAAGAGGAAGCTGTCGAGGATGACTTCTCGAAGGAGTGAGACAGAAACCTTATAAACAGAACTCGTTGTTTTTTGATTTCCAAGGGGACGTAGCTTAGCCCGGGAAAGCACACCGCTGAAGCCGGTGGTATCGAGAGTTCAAATCTCTCCGTTCCCATCTTTTCTTATTTTTTGGATTTGATGTTCCTATTACTGAGAACCAGACCTGGCAGTTCTTGTATCCATTAACTTGGAACTTGTAATTTGTGCTATTTTTATTTGTGCGTTTATCATATTTATGGTCTGGTCCATGCCAGTGGGGGATACCTTGACGTTTCGACCATATTGATACGTATTCGATTAGTGTTTTGTCTTTTGATGTAATGTCAACTACAGGATAAAATTGGTGCTTTCCGTGATTTCTCTTGAGAGCAATACAACCATCCGTGTCAAAAAGGCCACGTATGAACGCACGTGCGAAGTCTTCATTTTCTATTATCCATTCAGGTATTGTTATTATGCATCTTTTTTTTCTGAATCCTATTTGCTCAAGGAATGAAAACACACATTGGGATCTTATAGCGAGAAGTAAGGTTGTATCGTGTTTATAATTTTTTGACCATAATTTTGCGTTGAACAATTTTAGCGCAAGTTTTCTTATATATTCAGCGTATTCTTTCTCGTCGACAAGATTCAGGTATATTGCTATCTTGTTTCTATTTCCCGGTCCGTGTTGAGTCACGTGGCCATCACCAGCAAGTATTCCTATGAATTCAGCAAGTTCAGCACTTGGTGATTTTGGCAGTGTTATGTTATGTTGTCTGTCGTGATAGCTGCTATTATCTACAATACTGAACATTCTATCGAAAGAAGATGCGTTCTTATTGTGTTTTGCGCGGCGTTGTCCAGTGGTCAGTGTCTCGTCACGAAAATGTTCTGGTTTGTCTTGTGATCAATTCCGGTTTCTAGAAATCACTTATTCCCTATTATCTGGTTCGCTATGGTGTTGAAGAGTATGATGACCGTCAGCGCTATGCAGCAGTACATTATGGTGCTTCTTTTGAGGTTGACGCCGAGCTGGTATTCTTCCGCGAGCTTGTCCTCGCCGTTCTGGATGCCGTTCGCCATGACGGTCAACAGATAGATTATCTGCACTACGTACATTCCGACGACGAGCTGGAAGTAGTATGTGGGCAATCCATCTCCGAACATTGACGCGATGGCTCCCAGGTTTCCGCCGCCCGAGCCCGCTCCTTCCGAGGTCACCTTGGTGATCTGTCCGCTGAGTTTGCCCAGGATCGTCGTTATCATAGAGGTGATGCCTATGACGATGCCTGCGATCGCGGGCGTCATGAAGTTGATCTGTGATGTTATGTCAGAAACTATCTCGGCCATCAGGTCGCGCAGTCGCTCGTCGACCTGGTGGATTTCGTGTATGTATCGTGAGACGTTGTGGAGTGATTGGGCAGCGATGCGCGGTCCTTTCCTTATGCTCTCCACCAGGACTTTCATCGAGCTTTCGATGATCGCCGACGGGAAGAAGACGACCGCTCCGAGACGGGGGTTGAATATGGCTTCGTGGAGTCCCATGCCCATCTTGCGGATGTTGGTGCTGACGACGTCGAAGAACCTTCCGGATACCGTGTCCTGCATGACTTCCGCGACTTTTCCTACGGCGGCTTCGGCGGGCATCCCATCGTCTAGGCGGTTGCCGAGCTGGAATAGCGCGGTGGCGAACTCGTTCTCGAGTTTCTTTGCGTTCTCGCGTATCTCGAGGACGTTGCTTGTCTTCAGCGAGAAGTATAATCCGAGCGCCACGCCCGCTCCAAGCGGGAAGAACAGGCTTAGTATGCTCGCTCCGAGTCCGAATGGTCCGATGATTTTGCCCTGTTGTTCCGGGTTTTTGGAGTTGGTCAGCCTGTATTCGAAGAACCCGAAGCCTTTCTTGCCGCAGTCGTCGGGTTTGAATCCTGTCACAGGGTCGACGTTGGTGGCGTAGAACATGCGGTCTCCGCCGAGTTCGACGCAGTATTCTTTTTCAGGCGCGAACGCGTGGAACGCGGGCGGTATTAGCGCGATCCCGATCAGCAGGAATGCGACGATACCCGCGACCCATATCGCCGGAGCGCGTACTTCCGTGGAGCCGATCTTGAACAGGAGCGCCTTGTACTTGTTCATCGACGGGTTGGTCTCTGATATGTCGGAGTCACCATAGCCGGTAGGACGCGTGGATAGGATGTTCTTCGAGAGGTAGTATACTCCGACAGGCAGCGCCACGTTGTAGAGCATTGCGATGTGATACCAACTGATGCCTTCCATGAAGCTGACTACGAGCGGCAGTATGACGAGGCCGAGGATCGGCAGGATGATTCCCATCATGTGGAGCGTGGTTATGGGGCTCTTGAGGTTGTGCGCGTAGTGGAGCATCTTCTCGTATGTCTCAGATAGCATTATGTCGAGCGACTTGTCGATGAGTTCCACGCGCCGCTTCTCGTCCGCTTCCATGAGCGATCCTTCGATGAGGTGGAATGCCTCGATGAATTCGGGGTTGTACTTGCGCCAGGTGTTAAGGTATAATTCGAGGCTGTCGGTTATGGTCTCGTATTGTCCTATCTCTACGTCATAGAGGACTTTCTTCAGATCCAGCGACAACGGCGGCCCCAGGTGTTCTGCTGCGAAGCGTACGGCCAGCTCCAGGTTGCTCGTGTGGCGCATGTATGTGACCACGTAGAAGATGCACAGGACCATCTGGTTGCTTGCTTTGAGGCGCCAGCTGTTCGCCAGGAAGAAAGGGAACCTGTTCAGTACAGGCAGCATTATGAGTCCGAAGAGTATGATGGCTGCGGCGAAGAACATGGAGTTGAATCCGACGCCGATCCCTGATCCGAACATTATTATCATCGCAGGCAGCAGTATGGCGAAAGACGCCGCCTCTTCTGGCGTGACGTTCAAGTGGGCTATGTTGAGGGTTTCCTGGAGCACCGAGCGCTTCGTGGGTTCGATGTTGGGTTTGAAGAACTTGCCGGAGATCTTGCAGCCTTTCTCGTACCATCCCGCGTGCGTCGGCAGCATCTCTGCCTTGAACTGCTGGTAGTCTTTGGTGGTTATCTCCTGGTGCGCCTCGACCTTGGCTCCGAGTTGCTGCTCTAGCTTTGCCTTGTACTTGGCGATTATGTCGGTGAACTCGGGTCCTGGCGCGACAGTCATTGCTTGATCCTCTTGGCCTGTCGCTTGAGCCATTCATTGTATTGGAACAGGATTTTGGCGCTGTCGAGCGCTCCGACTTCCTCACGTACCGATTCGGAGATCCTGTGGAACTGGTCATTGGCCGAGATGCAGAACGGCGCTTCCAGGATGTCCGGGTTCTTGAGTTGGTTCGATAGTTGGACTATGGCGTCCTTGGCTGCCGTGCGCAGCTGGATGTTGTCCCAGACAGCGTCCCAGTTGCCTGCCCATTCCTTGACGTTGCCGGCGATGCTCTTGAGTATGTCGCTGTCGCCGTTGAGCAGGTCGCTTGTCGGCTGCAGCTTGTCGGTTATGGCGTCGTATTTCATCAGGTCGACGAAGCCGCCTTCGCGCAGCGGGTCTTCTTCCCAATGCTTGCGCACCTCGGTTATCTGTGTGACACGACGGAATCGGTGCAGTCCGTCAGGGCTTCTGACAGGGTTTGCGACGATGATTATGTCGGTGGCTTTGAAGCTCGTCCTTGGCACGCCCAGGTCGTTGACGACTCGGTCGTATACTCCGTAGGGTGAGTCGCCGTGGATCGTTCCCGTGACGGTGTTCGCCAGGGCTCCGACACGCATCGCTTCGTATAGTGCCTTGGCTTCTGTCGAACGCACTTCTCCCACGAAGAGCGCGGAGTCTCCAAGACGTAGCGTGGTCCTTATCCCTTCGTCCGCGGATACTTCGTTCGTGCCGCGCGTGAGCGCGCTTGCGACCTTCATGCTTTGTATGTTGTAGCCGAGGTCTCGTAGTGGAGCGACCGGCAGTTCGAGCGTGTCTTCTATCGTTATGATACGGATGCGTCGCATTATTTCCACGAGGATTCCGCCCAGCAGCGAGGATTTTCCCGCGCTTCTGGTGCCTGCCACGAGCATTGTTCGCGCGCCGTCGATCAGGAAGCTCATCAGTCCCGCTCCCATCGGTGTCATCATCTTGTTCTTGACGAAGAGAGGCATCGTCCATGGTTTGTCCCTGTGTCGGCGGAAGCTGTAGGCGAGTCCTGTCGGGTTTAGTGGTTCTGTGATGGCCGCGACTCTTGCCCTGCTGTTAGGTAGGATGAGTTCCGTGTCGAGGATAGGGTTGGCTTCGTCAAGTGGACGGCCCGAGATCAGCCTGAGTTTCGATGCCCAGGATTCGCTTTCGTTCTGCGTCGCTATGATGTTGGTGAGGCAGTCTCCGAAGTCCTGGTGGACTATGAACATCGGTATCTTGCCCATGGGGCTGTTTATGCTGATGTCCTGGATTTTTTCGTCCGAAAGAAGGACTTCTATGAGTCCGAAGCCGACGGTGTACCTTACGAGTATGTCGATGAGCGCCTGCTTGTCGTTCTCCTTGAGTCGCGTGTTCCTGTAGCCGGCCAGTTCATCAAGCAGGTCGGCTCCCACGTTTGCGAAAACTGCCCTCATGCGTTCAGGGTCGACGAATTCGCTGCGCTTGGGCTTGTGTTCTGCGAGGATTTTGCGTGCGGCGTCCAGTAGCTCGTATCTCTCCTCGGTGAGGTTGAATTCGGCCGGTACGGTGTGGTACAGGTATTGGACGCTGTCCGGGATCGAGAATAGCGTGACTTCGGTTTCCCCTACGGTGTATGAGTCTAGTTCGTCGCCCTCTGTGGGGTATTGGGACATCAGCTTGGTGAACATGAAGTCCGGCCGTATGGTCGGTGAGAAGAACCGTCGGTAGATCGAGCGGTCGCCTATCTTGAAACCGGCAAGGTATGGTTTTGCCAGCGCGAGGAGCTGGGTTTTGTCCATGTCGTCGGCCAGGGATTCGGCGAAATTGATGAATTTCTTCACAGCAGGCATGGCGTCCTGCGGGAATCCGCCCTGTTCCATGATGAGCTGCTCACTTCGCACCATCCTGCGTATCTCGACGTAGGCTGCTATGGGGTCGCCTTTCATCAGGCGGTGAGCTATGTCCTGCAGTTCTGCGTAGCGTGATTCGATGAAACGTCTTGCCTTCGGGTCTGAGAGCAGCGCTGTCCTGAGTTTTTCATCCACGAATTTCTTGTATAGTCGTGCTATTTCGAGAAGGAGTTGTGCCTGGTTGTAGTCGTATTCGTAGTTGCGTTTCTGGTAGAGTATGATCTGGGTGATCGTGCCTACTTGGGATAGCGCTTCGATGACCATGGTCATCGTCCGGCTGTTGTCTTCTATGCTTGGGAAGAATGTGCAGTTCTCGAAGTCCATGAATAGGGTGATTTCTTCCCCTTCTCTGCGTACCTCATAGAAGCCGCACGGATTCGGATTCGTGAATTGTGCCATCATCCCCCTTTGTCCCTTGCGCCTCGTCACAAAAGCTTATGAGCGCACTCGTCGAGACAAGAGCCGAAGTATATTTAAAGACTTTGGTGATACTAGGAAGCTGAAATGGACGCACCCGTTGCACAACCCGCTCCGAAGACCAGCCTTTTCGGCTCCAAGCCTGCCGTACCCACTGTGGACCTTTCAGAGGTGCAGCAGGATATCAACTCTTTGAGCACCCGGCTCAGGATCGGTGAGGAGCGTTATAATGACTTGAGGAGGCAGCTGCAGTTCATCGAGCAGCAGTCCATGAGCAATCAGAAGAAGGCGATGGGAGAGCTCAAGATGCTCAACGGCGAGGTCACAGAGGTCAAGCACTCCATTTCAGAGCTGCAGAACCGCATGATCCTTCTTATCAAGGAGTTGCAGTTGATGGCCAAGAAGTCCGATGTCGATGTCCTTCGCAAATACCTTGATTTCTGGGAGCCTGTCAAGTTCGTGAATGCGGGTCAGGTCGAGAAGATAGTCAAGGATGAGATCGAAAGCGCTCGGCAGAAGGATGCGGATTCAGAGAAACCTTCGACAGAATGATCGGAGCGATGGTTTTGTTGTTATCTCTTCTTCACAGGCATGGCTGCCTGTTCCTTTATGTTCTTGGTCACGCGTGAGAGTTCGCTGACGTTCTCTGTGAGCGTGGGCAGGACTTTCTGGAAGACTTTCTCCATGGCCTTGATCTCCGTTCCAACGTCGATCAGGTTCTTGTCGTACTCGCCTATCTTGGAGACTATTGCTTTGTGCAGGTTGTCAAGGTCGTTGCGCGTGTCTGTCATGCCTTGTTCTAGTCGTTCAAGGCGCAGGTTGACATTGTCGCGCCACTCGCCCCATTTTGTCAGCTCTTTCTCGAATTCCTGCCAGCGTTCGTCGACAATCTTCTCGACGAGCTCTTCCGTGTTGCTTGATTGCTCCTGCATGGGCCTTGGTGGCGGCGGCAGGCCCACTGGTGGGAATGATCCCAATGGTGTCTGGTCTGGAAGGGGAGGTCCGGGCTGGACGTTTGAAGGCATGGGTTGTACGCCGTTCACCGCTTCTGCCTGGGCGATCGCGTCCATGATCGTGTTTATGTCGTAGCCGCCGCGTTGCAGCGCCTCGACTATCTGGTTGTTTGTCATGCTCTTCTGCTGCATCTGCAGGACCTGGTCTACGGGTGGTCCTTGTTGTTGCGGAGCCGCTGGCTTTTGCTCGGGTTTCTTGATTCTGATTAGATTGTCGAAGAGCGCCATGTCATTTCTCCGCAAGGTTCGCGATGGTGAAGAAGGCTATCAGCATCACGAGGATCATCCCTAGCACCTTTGGGTTGGTGATGGTGTTGAAGAAGCCGACTTGTTCGGATAGTGGCTGTTGGCTCACGGGCAGGGTTTCTACCGCTGTGCCGTCTCCTCCTTCGCGCAGGCTCGTGAACTTCTTCTCTTCCGAGACCACGCTCGAGAGCGATCCTATAGTGATTATCAGTATCAATCCAAGGGTCCAGTATCCGAACGACCTTCCGTAGTCGCCCGATGTCTTGCCTGTTATTACATCGACTATGTGCGCCTGTTTGATGCCGAATATCTGGTAGGCGATCATAAGGAAGATGAACAGGAATATGAGGAGCACGAACCACGGCGCTGCCAGGTTTATCGTCTTCCATGCTATGGCATATGTGGATGCGAGTATCGCGAATATGAACGCGATCATCGCCCTGATGCCTTTGTTGTCCTTGAACATCTCGACGTAGCCAAGGGCGGAGTATACGACGGTCAGGACGAGCAGGAATGGCCATACTCGTTGGAAGAATGTTATGCCGCCCAGGTCTAGTATCGATGCCATTTTACTTGTTGGTCCCTGTCAGGTCTTTCATGAAGTTGTGGAATCCTTTGATTCCGCTCTTTTCTTCGGGTTTCTTGGGTTCGCTTGTGACGAACCAGACAACGAGTCCGAACACTACGATCATTATGATGACTGATTGTAGTCCTGAATCGTCAAGCCACGAAGGCCATGAATATCCAAGGAAGTCAGGGAATACGTTGTGGATGATTATCCCTGCGAGCGCGATGACGCCCAGTACCGCGACAGCGCTGACGATCGGGCTTCCTGGTATGGATATCGCTTCCTTCGGCATTATGACTGCGAAGACGATTAGCACGGTCATGACGATGAGCAGTATCAGCGCGCTGCCTGGCAGTATTCCTGTTATGATGTCTATTGGATCATATCCTAGCACGGCGCGGTAGTAGCCGTTGGTGTGCATTATCACCATGCTTGCCGCGATGGCGAGCGCTATGACTAGATTGTATTTCTTGGATTTGCCCTCTCCTCCGAATAGCTCTACTTTCTGGAGCACTGCGTAAAGGATGGTGAAGACTAGCACGAATGGCAGTATCACATCGACCACGCCCATGTTGCGCAGGTAATCGACACCGCTTATCAGGTCTACCATCTAAGAGCCTCCGAACAGTTCCTTGAGCGACTTGTATGTTGATGATTTCTCCTTCTTCTCGCCAGTTACGTAGTATATGATTATGCCCATTATCAGGATGATCACGATGGCTGCTTGCAGGTTGGTGTCGTCGAGGAACGAGAGCCAGGATGGCCAGCCGGTGGGGTATAGGGCTTTCCAGAGCACGATTATGAGACCGACGACGGCGATGATTCCTGCGATTCCGACCAGCGGGCTTTTTGTCGCCTCTTTCTCGCCGCCCAGGAATCCGACGAGCATCAGGAATACGAGAAGGACGATGGTCAAGACGACCGCGCCAGGCAGGAATGCGTTTATTATGATGACCGGGTCGCTGTCCATCGGATAGGTGCGCGTGATGTGGGGTATGACTGTTATGAGTGCGATCGCCAAAGCGATCACCGAGTTGTAGCGCCGTGATGCAGTTGGTGTCTTTCCGTCACTGCCGGGTTCTGTGAAGATGCCTACTTTCATTAGTACGGCGAAAAGGACTGTGAAGACTAGTACGAATGGTAGTATGACGTCGGTGATGCCCATCGCGTCGAGGTACATTATTCCGTTGTCGAAGATGCCCATGATTCAGTCCCCCTTCTTTTCTTCTTTCTTCTCTGCGTTCTCTTTTGTCAGGAGCCATACGAATATTATGATGAATACGATGAGTGCGAGGCTTGAGAACACCGTGCTGTCCCAGCGGTTGGTCACGTAGTCCCAGGTGATGTCCCACCAGGTGTCGCCCGCTTCTGTCTTGATGGCGTTGAGGAATATCGCGACTATGCCGGCCAGCATGACCACTATGAACATCGTGCGCAGCCAGCCCGGCGCAAGGCCTTCCCTGCCGACTTGTCCTTCCTTCATGAATGCTCCGATTGTGAGCAGGAAGAAGACGCCTAGCATCACCAGCAGGATCATGTTGCTTGAGATGCTGGTTATGGCCTCGACGAGCCTTGTCGATGCGAGTACGAGGAATGCGATCACGAACGCGGTCATGGCGTTTAGGTTCTTTCTGGTGACTTCCTTCTTGTCCCTTGTATCGGTGCCCAAGACCTTCGTTCGTTCGAGGACAGCGAACATCATCGTGAAAACAAGCAGGAATGGCAGCACTACATCAAAGACTCCTAATCGGTCGAAGAACTCGAGCACATTGCCTAGCACGGTTGTAGCCATATGTTCACGCCTTTTTCTTATTTTTTTTAGATACCTCACATTATATAAAGGTTTCTGTGGTTCTCGTCATACTAGAACGCGCAGGTTTATAAGATACGGTCGCGCCCACAATATCATGATAGACAAACGTGTCTTCGCTTCGCTAAAGGCCGAGCTTGAACGGTTTGATAGTTCCCGCGAGGATATTATTAAGACTACTCGGGATGTTCTTAAGTCCAGTAAAGCCGCTATTTATGCCATCCATCGCAATGACCAGAAGGTGGCTAAGGACTGTCTTGATGAGGCGAAGAAGGCCTTGTCATCTATTGCTGCCTTGGTCAAGCAGAACCCGAAGCTGGTCGCTGTCGGTGCCATCCATGAGGGTATGGAGGAGTTTGTAGAAGCTTCCTGTTATTATGGCGTCATGTTTGATGGCAAGCTTCCTTCTCCTAAGGATCTCAATGTCGACATCGAGCCCTATCTTGGCGGTCTTTGTGATCTGACTGGGGAGATGGTGCGTAAGGCGATCGGTTCTGCGATAGATGATGATATCAAGACCGCGATGAAGATGCGCCAGAATGTGCGTGAGATTTTTGATGAGCTTAGCGGTCTGGAGTTCCGTAACACGCCAGTGCGACGCAAGTTCGACGCGATCAAATATGGTCTCGAGAAGCTCGAGGATCTTGCTTTGCAGCTCAAGCTCAAAGGAAAGATATAGGGTCTTTAATCGGATCTCAAGGGGGTGTTTGGGATGAAGGTCGTTTTCATCATAGCTAAGCAGGATTTCCGTGACGAGGAATTGCTTGACACGAAATCTGTTCTTGAGAAGGAGTATGAAGTGCATATTGCATCGATATCTGCAGGTAAGTGCGAGGGAAAGCTCGGCGCGATTGTCAATGCCGATCTTTCTATAGATCAGGCGCTGAGTCTTAGCTGGGACGCCGTGGTTTTTGTCGGTGGTCCTGGGACTCCCACGGTATATACTCACCCGCCCGCGCTGGTGATGGCGCGTAAGGCTGAGAAGACGGCGAAGGTATTGGCGGCGATCTGCTGGGCGCCTGTGGTTCTTGCGAAGGCGAAAGTTCTGGATGGTTTGAAGGTGACTGGTTGGGATGATGGCGCAGGCACGCAGTTCCGCGAGCTTAAAGCCGCTGGCGCGACCATCCTGCCGCAGCACGTGGTCACGGACGGCAAGCTCGTGACAGCCGATGGCCCGCGCGCAGCGAAGGATTTCGGCAAGGCGATACTGGCGGTATTGCGTAGTTGAAGCGTCTTTTCTTGCCGTGGATTTCGTTTCGTTCTTATTTTCAAGTCCCGTCGTCAACTATGAACATTCATAGTAATATTAATAGGAATATTCATCAACATTTATAAACGAGCGGCGCATTTCAACGTTCGATGCGTCCGAATCCGAAGGCGTTGTTGCTGCAGTCCATGCGCAAGGAGCGCGTGATTACCACCAGCGAGGCTGCCGTCATTCTGCGGTGTTCCTGGAACACCGCCGAGAAGCATTTACTTGAGCTGGCCCTTGAAGGCAAGGCCGTCCGTCTCAAGAAACAGGGGGTGAACCTGTGGCTCGAGAATTGAGGATGTTTTTGTGGTTGTGCGCGATTGTGTCGCTTGCTACATTCACCTATGCTGCCGCGTGCGGGCAACCTACGATTCCTCCGGGCGGGGGTTCTACATCTATCACCTGTTCGTGTCGTTATTCGGACATTGGGGAATGGTTGCAGACAGGCCAGCCGTATCGTAGTACTGTCGGCGGCATCAATCGTTATTCGCGCATTGGTCGTGATTCGGTCATCTCCAGGTATTGCACCATCGCCGCACTTGAAGGTGTTTTCGGAGGAGTGAATGTCTGTCCGACGAGCCACACCTATGACGTATCATTCACTACCTATGATGCGTCGGGCCAGACCGCGGATCGTTATTATCTGGACACCGGGTTCCCGAGTAGCTGTGGCCAGTCATATACTAGTAGTTCGTCCTCATTCTCTGATTATATCACTGTCAACGGCGTCACCTGCACCGACTGTGACACGGTCGATCCTGTTGTGTGGGCTGTGGGCGTCTCGCCGCAATATCACAATTATGCGTTCCGTCTTTGGGCAGAGGTCACGGATAATGTCGGAGTTTCGAGTGTCTTGTTCCCGACGTGGTCGGATCCTAACGGGCAGAACGATCTCGTTTGGCACTCAGGCACGCATTCTGGTTCGCAGAATGGTCATGAATATTGGTATTTCGATGTGAATCGCGGCACCAACCATCCTGATTCGGATTATGGTGGCTATAATGGTATGCACTTGACGACGCACGTGTATGCGTATGATGCGGCCAACAACGATGGTTTTGGTTCAGTCGATTCGTGGATATACTATGATAATGGATATGCGTGTTCGTCGGGCGCTCAGTGCGCGTCAGGCAACTGTGCCTCTGATTTCGACGGCAGCGGCAGTCATTGCGTCGCGTCAGGTCAGTGCAGCGACGAAGGCACTGGCCGCGCGAACGGCTACGTGAAGTGTTCAGGCAACAGTTACTGGAAGCAGTGTTCGTCCGGTTCGTGGGCCGGCGCGAACTATTGCGCTGCCGCGAGTTACGGTTATACGAGCAACCAGTGCGGCTGGTATTATCAGGGCGCCGACAGCTGCAGCGATGGTTCGGGCTGTATCGCCGGATCGCAGAGCCCGACCGATTGCGGCCAGTTCTACACGACGAGCACTTCGAGCTGCAATCAGGATACGTTGCCCTATTGCAGTGTGACCTGCGGAGCCGGCTGCAATTCAGGCAATACGCAGGACAGTGGTGTGAATTATTGCGGCAGTGGCGACTCCTACGACCGCATCGATGCGTGCACGGTTAGCGGTAGCAGTTGCGTCTATGGTGACAATGGTGCCACGAGCGACACGCTCAACCAGGATTGCGGCGCATACAACTGCAACGGAGGATCGTGTTACTCGAGTTGCGCGTCGGACGACAATAACAAGTGCGCGTCGGGCTACCATTGCTACAGCGGCAACAATCAGTGTTATCAGAACGCCGCAGGCAGTGCTTGCGATTCTAATTCAGAATGTCCTGCCGGTGCGTGCATAAACAACATCTGCGTGGCCAGCTCAGGCACTTCATGCGATCAGGACAGCGACTGCACGTCGGATGAGTGTCACACCGATGTCGATGGCGTCGGGAAGTTCTGTGTTCCGACATATCATAATTGCACGATTGAAGGTGTCGTTGTCGGCTATAATTATAGGTATTGCATGCCCGATGGAAGCGGCTACAAGTATTGCGGGACTTCCGGCTCCAATGGTGTTTGGTCTTCGAATCCACGGGTGTGTGACGCCACGCCGGATTATGGCTACATGACCAATAATTGCGGTTGGTATGTGCGCGATCCTGATCAGTGCGTGTCTGGCCAGGGATTGTCTTTCGGTTGCGTGGAACAGCCAGAAGAGAACACCCTCTGTGGTGATTTCGCGACTTACAGTGCCAGTTCCTGCGACGGTTCCGGCCTGGTCAATAGGTGTCGGCCATCCTGTGGCGCGGATTGTAATCGTTGGGATGAGGAGAACACGGGTTTGCGTGTCTGCAGGAATTTCGCGACTGGCACGCGCGGTGGTGATTCCTACACTCGGTGGGATTCATGTGGTGTGGCTGGCGGTCAATGCGTTTTAGTGGATGATGGTGTTACGAAGGACACATTGGTGCAGAGTTGCGGCGACTTCTCGTGTGATAATTCAACGGGTCACTGTCGGACGTCTTGTGCGACGAATGATGACCTCAAGTGTGACACGGGTAATTTCTGCTATTCTAGCGACAATGAATGTTATGATGGCTCGCCAGGGCAGCGCTGCGATAGCACGTCCGAGTGCGACTCGGGTTTGACTTGTTTCAATGATTATTGCACGCAGGACGCTGGAGCGTCGTGCACCAATGACAACCAGTGTTCATCTGGTAATTGTGCGACCGACTTCCGTGGCACGGATAGTTATTGCCAACCTGCCGGGTCGTGCAGTTATTCTGATGGTGATACTGTTTCCGAGGGTTGGCGTCAGTGCTATGGTCGTCTCTACTATGAGACTTGTCAGGCGGGTGATTGGGTCAACCAGGTGACTTGTGACAGGACCACGGATTATGTCGTGATGCCGAATGGTTGCGGCTATTCAAGGGAACCGGCTGACCGTTGCCGTTCAGGTCCTGCGCCGACCGATGGGTGTTATCTATACAAGGCGTATAATTACAGCTGCGCGCCTTTCAAGACATTGTCTTCGACCTCCTGTTCCCCATACCGTTACAACGTGTCCTATTGCGAGATGGATTGCGGCGCGACGTGTGAGTTAGGTGTGAGCAACCCGACCACTGTCCACTATTGCGCCTCGGGAGATTCGTGGTTGCGTCGCGATGGTTGCGTCTCGAAGTCCCGCCTGCGCTGCAAGTTCGCGGATGATGGTGCTCTCTCGGACGAGATCACCGATTGCGGCGCTTTCAATTGCCAGGGCAGCAATGGTCTATGCCGGACTAGCTGCGCATCCGATGACAATGCAAAGTGTGCTGTTGGCTATCATTGCGCGAGGACCGACGGTCAGTGTTATACCGGTGCCGATGGAAATCCCTGTGACGTGGGCTCTGAATGCGACTCGCGCAAATGCATAGGCGGGATTTGTGGCAATGACGCGACTTACCCTGTCATCTATGATTCAGGTATCACTCCATTGACTCACGGCTATTCCTTCCGTGTCTGGGCCGAGGTCGGAGACGATGTGGATGTTTCGTCGGTGGATGTCGGTGTCTGGTCTGTTCAGGGTGCTGACAATGGACATGATGATCATCAGGTGCACGCCGCCACACAGAATGGTTTCCAGAATGGCCATGAGTATTGGTATGTCGACATCGACAAGAACACGAACCATGCTGATGCCGCATTTGTCGCGTCTGGAGACACGCGCGTGATGGCATTGGTCAATGTCAGCGACGGCGTGAGGAAGACGACGTCAGAAGTCACGAGTTACGTCGGCAAGGACAACGGAGAACAATGTGATCTTTCATCAGAGTGCGGCTCGAACAATTGCGCGCCGGATTATGACGGGAGCGGAAGTCATTGCGAGCCTGTTGGGCAGTGTAGTGATGAGGGGACGGCGCGTTCTGATGGGTATAGGAAGTGCACAGGCAACACGCTGTATAAAGTCTGCACGTCGGGCGTGTGGTCCACGGAGGAGCCCTGCAGCACTGAGTCGTATGCGGCACGACTGTCGGATGGCTGTGGTTTCACCAACTACACTGCAGACATATGTGTCGATGGCACAGGCAGTTCCTATGGTTGTGTCGGCCAGGATCCTGTCGTGACTTCCTGTGGTCCGTTCACGACGGACGCGGATGATGAATGCACGAACACCGAGGACGTGTTCGCGTGTTCGCCGGTATGTGGTGCGTCATGTGTGAATGGTCAGTCTAATCTTCAGGAGATGGCCTGCATCGGCTCGGACCTGTACGCGAGGTATGCTTCTTGCACAGCGAACGAGACGTCGTGCTATTATGATGCTTCGGTCTTGAACGACACGTTGAACTCGGATTGTGTTAGGAACTGTGGGTTGTTCGCGGATGTTGATCAGTGCGCTACAGGCACGTGTGCACTGTGTCCGAATTCATGTTCCACGGACACGGATTGCAAGACATCGGCGTTCTGTGCCAGGACCACCCGGTGCAAGGACAGGATTCCAAAGTATGATGAGTTCCCTCACGCTTTCGGAACGACCGATCTATTGAGTGCGGTGTCGACTCAGGCGGCGGATAGTTTGCAGGATGTGCGTCTCGCGAACGAGAAAGGGAAGATAGACTGGCAGGAGCCTGTTGATGTCAGAGGTGAGGATTTCGACGCAGCCATCGATATCGATGTCGGCTATGTCAGCCTAAATGCATCGAGCTTGAATCCGTCGCTGAACTCGTCTGCTAGGGTCACAGTGAAAGTGGATGGTTGCGATGAATGGGTGATATACTATCTCAATCGTACTGTGGTTGATTATCATGACCTGAGGACGAACGGTCGCATGGTGGGGACTAGGGAGGATGGTTGTTGGGAGTACTGTTCCGATGTCGTCTGTGACAACAGGGCAGGCACTCTTAGCTACACTGTCCAGCACTTTGATGGTACTGGCGGTTATGGCTATGGCGGCATCATTCCTGTTCCGGAGTTCGGCACTTGGGCGATGGTCCTTGCTTTGGCAGGGGTGGTCGCAGGTATGATCATTGTCAGGCGTAGGGATTAGGTTCTTGCCACGACAGCCACACTGGGGTTGGCCTGTCTCTTGGCGTATGCTCTCATCACTTTCGCAAGGTCGCTTGGACCTATTCTTGCCTTCGTGAAGTCCACTTCGTCGGATGCGGATAGCTGCTCGAGCCTGTTGCATAGTGACCTGGCAGTGTATTGTTTCCCCTGCATCAAGGGCACGCTGTTCTCGTCAGTCATAAGAAGCATGTACTGGCGGTCCTGGTTCACTAGCTGGTATATCATGCTCGCTGGTGGCGATGCCTTCTGCTTAAAAATTTTCACAGTAATCTTTATATAGCGTTATTGTCGGGTTTTGCTTGATATGATGCGTACACATACCTGCGGGGAATTGACGAAGAAGGACTTGAAGAAAGAAGTCACGCTATGCGGCTGGGTCGACACCAGGCGCGACCACGGTGGCGTGTTGTTCATCGACCTGCGTGATCGCTATGGCAAGACGCAGATTGTTTTCGATCCCAAACATTCCCAGGATGCGCACAAGGGGGCAGAGCAGCTCGGTCGTGAGTATGTCGTCCGCGTGAACGGCATCGTTCGTGAACGCCCCGAAGGCATGGTGAACAAGGGTCTTGCCACAGGCGAGATCGAGCTCATAGTCAACCATGTGGATATACTCAACCCGGCAGACACCCCGCCGCTGGAGATCGATGACCGTTACTTGGCTTCAGAGGAGATGCGTCTTACCTATCGCTATCTCGACCTTCGCAGGCCGACCATGCAGAAGCATTTGATGATGCGTCATACGGCTGCCCAGACAGCGCGTGAGTATCTTTCATCGCAGAACTTCTGCGAGATCGAGACTCCCATGTTCGTCAAGACCACTCCTGGTGGAGCGAGGGTTTTCAAGGTGCCGAGCAGGGTCCATCCTGGCAAGTTCTTCGCTTTGCCCGAGAGCCCGCAGATGTACAAGCAGTTGCTGATGGTCTCTGGCATGGACAGGTACTTCCAACTGGCCCGTTGCCTGCGTGACGAGGACTTGCGTGCCGACCGTCAGGTCGAGTTCACGCAGATAGATTTGGAGATGAGCTATATCGGCGAGGAGGATATATACCTCTTGATCGAGGGTCTTCTGAAGTCGGTCTGGAAGCGCGTGCTCCACATAGACATCCCGACGCCTTTCCGTAGGATCACTTTCCACGAGGCCATGATGAAGTTCGGCTCTGACAAGCCCGACCTGCGTTTCGGTCTGGAGTTCGTCGACGTGACGAAGATCGCCGGCAAGGCGGATTTCTCTGTTTTCAAGAGCGCGGTCGACAAGAAGGGCGTCATTCTGTGCTTGAACGCGAAGAAGTCGAACTTCACGCGCAAGGACATCGAGGACCTCACAGAGATAGCGAAGCTGTACAAGCTCGCAGGTCTTGCCTGGATCCGTGTCACGGCCGGCGGCAAGCTCGAATCGAGCATCGTCAAGTATCTCTCTGAGGATATACAGAAGGAGATCATCAAAGCCTCTGGTGCAGAGGAGGGTGACGTGCTATTCTTCGCGGCAGGCGACTTCGAGAAGACAGCCACAGGCCTTGGCCAGGTGCGTCTTGAGGTCGGAAGACGTCTCAAGCTCATCAAGGAGGGAGAGTGGAACTTCTGTTGGGTAGTCGACTTCCCATCCTACGAATGGGACGAGGAGAAGGAACGCTGGCAGGCGCGCCATCACATATTCACCAGTCCCAAGGACGCGGACATCGACAAGCTCGAGTCCGATCCCGGGTCGGTGCTCGCCAAGGCCTATGATATCGTGCTCAACGGAGTCGAACTTGGCGGCGGTAGCATAAGGATCCACCGCAAGGATGTGCAGGCAAGATGCTTGCAGGTCACTGGTCTGAGCTATGAGGATGCGATCAAGAAGTTCGACTTCCTGCTGCGCGCCTTCCAGTACGGCGCTCCTCCTCACGGCGGAATCGCGATAGGATTCGACCGCATGTGCGCGTTGCTGTGTGGCGAGAGCGACATCCGCGAGGTCATCGCATTCCCAAGGACCAAGAACGTCGAGAACCCCATGGATGGTTCTCCTCAGGAATGGCAGGAATCGATGCTCAAGGAGCTCTATCTGAAGACGGATATCCCGAAGAAACCATGAATGTCGACAAAGCGTTGATTGAGGCGGTCGCCGTTAACGCGCGCATAGCGCTGTCTGAGAAGGAGAAGGAGCGTTTTGTCAAGGATTTCAAGGAGATCCTCGAGGCGTTCTCGATTGTCTCTTCCGCGCCGGTTTCCGATCGCATCAGCGTGCATCCCGAGCCGGTTGTGGATGTCATGCGTTCCGATGAGCCGCACACCTGTCTGACGCAGGAGGCGGCTTTGAGGAATACTCAGCACAAGAAAGACGGCTACTTCAAGGGCCCAAGGGCCCTTTGAGAATTGGAGAATGATGGAATGGTGCGTTTGATTGAATCATTGGTTGTCGTTGTATGTCTGGTGCTCATCGCAGGATGCGCCGCCAAGGTGGAGACAGCCGACAACCTGACAGGAGGTATGAGCAAGATGCAGAATCCGACAGTTACCATACAGACCGACAAGGGCGACATAGTTTTCGAGTTGTTCATGTTGCAGGCTCCGTTGACGTCAGCTAATTTCAAGACGTTGGCAGACAAGGGTTTCTACGATGGTCTGAAGTTCCATCGTGTGATCCATAGCCCGCCGTTCATGATCCAGGGCGGTGATCCACGGGGTGATGGTTCTGGTGGTCCTGGCTACGAGATCAAGGATGAGTTCGCTCCTGGCCTGAGATTCGATAAGGCAGGTGTTGTTGCCATGGCCAACGCAGGCCCTGACACGGGCGGTTCGCAGTTCTTCATAACAGAAGCTCCTACTCCATGGCTTGATGGCAAGCATGCGATCTTCGGCAGGGTCACCGCAGGAATGGATGTCGTCAAGAAGATCCAGCAGGGAGATGTCATGAAGAAGGTGGTTGTCAAGTGATTGAATTGCGGCGCTACGTCAAGGAGGTCTCGCAGGGCGAGCATGACGTCGTCGACATAGCAAGGAAGGCGCTCGCGTCCGCGAAATCTATTGACAAGGAGCACGCATACTTCAACACCTTCGCGGATGAGCGTTTCATCGAGGAAGCCAACGCAAAACCGAAGGGAAGGCTTGCCGGCGTCGCGATCAGCGTAAAGGATTGCGTCTGCGTGAAGGGCGTCGAAAGCACGGCCGGTAGCGACATTCTCAGAGGTTACAAACCTCTGTTCGACGCCACCGCTGTCGAGCGTGTCTGGAAGCAGGGCGGCATGATCATTGGCAAGACTTCTCAGGATGAGTTCGGTTTCGGAGGGTTCAGCGTCAATATCGGCAAAGGTTATCGTGTTCCCAAGAATCCTTTCGACACGAACAGGAGTTGTGGTGGCAGTTCTGGCGGCGCGGCAGGGATGACAAGAAAAGCAGAATTTCCTCATCTGGCAATCGGTGAATCCACCGGCGGCAGTATCACCTGTCCCGCGGCTTTCTGCGGTGTCGTCGGTTTCTGTCCGACCTATGGCCGGGTTTCGCGCTGGGGTCTTATCGATTATGCCAATTCATTGGACAAGATCGGTTCCATGGCGAAGAACGTCCGCGATGCCGCTCTTCTGATCGAGGTCATGGCAGGTTCTGATCCGCAGGACAGCACGTGCTCGGATCTTCCCGTTGAACAGTTCTCGACTGTCGATGGTGACATCAAGGGTTTGCGTGTCGGAATCATAAAGGAGGCGTTTGGCGAGGGTGTCGATCCTGCTGTCGCCGAGAGCGTGAAGAACGCGACAAGGGAGCTTGAGGCGAAGGGCGCGATTATCAAGGAGATCTCGCTGCCTCTCAACGCCAAGTATGGCATTCCTACGTATTATTTGATCGCCATGTGCGAGGCTTCGACGAATCTGGCGAAGTATGGTGGCATGCGCTATGGCGCGCACGAGAAGCTTGAGGGTGATTTCAACACGTATTTCACCAAGGTCCGCACAGCGCATTTCGGTGACGAGGCCAAGCGTCGTCTTATGCTCGGCACCTTCGCAAGGATGGCTGGCTATCGTGATGCTTACTACTTGCGCGCATTGAAGCTGCGCTCCGCTCTCATCGACGAGTACAAGTCTGCTTTCAAGGGAGTCGATGTCCTCGCGAGCCCCACGATGCCGATGGTTGCTCCGACGTTCGATGAGATCTCTAAGCTCACTCCTTTGCAGAATTATATGGCGGATATTCTTACCGTCGGCCCGAATGTTGCCGGTCTGCCGCATATCAGCGTGCCTGTCAGCCCGGCGCACCGGATGCCTGTGGGTATTCAGCTTGTGGCTGATCACTTCAAGGAATCGACGCTTGTCAGGACAGGGGTGAACCTGGAATGAATTTCACCTCAGATGTAGTCATTGGTCTTGAGATCCATGTCCAGCTCAACACAGTCACCAAGCTTTTCTGCCGCTGTCCCACGGTCGCGCAGGAGCCTAACTCGGCCACCTGTCCTGTCTGCCTGGGTCATCCTGGCTCGAAACCGGTCCTGAACAAGGTGGCGTTGGAGAAGTCGACGATGATCGCATTGGCGATCGGCTGTGCGATAAACCCTTCGATGCAGTTCTCGCGTAAGACCTATTTCTATCCTGACATGAGCAAGAACTATCAGATCACCCAGTTCGAGCTGCCGCTCGCCGAGCATGGGAATGTCACGCTTGATGATGGAAAGGTAGTCCGCGTCAAGCGCGTGCACATGGAGGAGGACCCTGCCGCGCTGGTGCACCAGGGCAGCGCTGACTATACTCTTGTCGACTACAACAGATCAGGCATGCCTCTGGTCGAGATCGTCACCGAGCCTGACATGACGACGCCTGATGAGGCGCGCGAGTTCATCAAGAAGCTCATGCACATAATCTCATATCTCAAGGTCTTCGACGACGCGAATGGCATAATCAAGGCCGACGCGAACGTTTCGATAAAGGAATCAGGCTACACCCGTGTCGAGATAAAGAACATAACAGGCGCGAAGGAGATCGAACGCGCGCTTATCGTCGAGGTGCAGCGTCAGCACGGTTCCATCAAGAGCGGCGAGAATATAGT
Organism: archaeon; assembly: GCA_020051845.1. Taxonomy (GTDB): domain Archaea; phylum Nanobdellota; class Nanobdellia; order Woesearchaeales; family ARS49; genus JAGVQG01. Next base: position 22,392 of record JAGVQG010000045.1, read on the forward strand.
GCAGGAGACGCGTGGTTGGGATCCTGCTGTCGGCATGACCCGTTCACAGCGCAAGAAGGAGACCGAGGATGATTATGGCTACATCATCGATCCCGATCTTCCCACGATCACGATGTCGAAAGACCGTGTCGAGCAGTTGCGTGCTCTCGTGCCTGAGCTTGGCGGCGAGAAGGCCACCCGTCTCACGCAGCAGTACAAGATCGACGCTGTCGACGCTTCTGTCATGGCAAAGGAGCGTGAGTTGGGCGAGCTGTTCGAGCGCGTCGCGCAGCATGTCGATCCTGTCCTTGCAGCCAGGTGGATGCGGCGTGAGTTGCGCCGCGCTTTGGCAGCGGCCGGAAAGGATGTTTCCGAGGTGGATGAGAAGCTTCTCGTTGAACTGCTCCAGCTTATTGACAAGAAGACGATAACCGACCGCATTGGTCAGCGCCTCGTCGATAGGCTTGTGCAGGAGGGTATATCACCGGCAAAGGTGGTCAAGGAAGAGGGTCTTGCCGCTGTTTCGGATGAATCCGCCATCACTACGGTCGTTAAGCAGGTAGTTGACGCCAATCCCGCTGTTGTCGCTCAGTATAAGGCTGGAGAGGAGAAGGCTTTCAATTTCCTTGTGGGTCAATCGATGAAGGCATTGAAAGGCAAGGGTTCTCCTGCTGTCATAAACAAGATTTTGAAGGTAGTATTGGGGTGATTTTATGGACAGATCTTTGTTGCGTGGTATGGGTATTGGATTGGTGCTTATCGCCGTCGTCGACGTCCTGCGCAGGCTGCCTTTAATCGGCGGTCAGATGTCGCTCATCGCGGTCGTCGTCGGCATAGTGCTCATCATCGCATCATTCCTGCGAAGATAAGGTCGACATGAGGATCGTGAGAATCAGCGGGCTTGCAGTCCTTGTCGTGCTGGCGCTTCTTTTTGTTTTGTTCATCGCTTTGGCGATCCTCGCCGTCAAGCTGTTGATCTTTCTTCTTCCAGTGATACTGGTGGCGATTGGAGCCCTGCTGTTGATCCGTTTCCTCAATAGGCCCAAGAGACGATTGAGTCGGGATTTGGATGCGGAATTCAGGATCAAAAGATAAAAGTGATGATCTTTGGTTATCTTTGCTATTTTATGGTCGCAGAAGCCTCTGCGTCGATGCGTTTCTCGAAGTCAGCGACCTTCTCGCCTTCTTTTTTTTCTGAGGATAAGACCCTCATCAGTTCTTTGGTGAGCGCGATCTCGGCAGGCGCTTCGAACAGTCCGCTCTTGCCTGCGTGCTCTGCCGCGAGCCTGTCTTCGATCTCATCGAGCGTCCCTTTTCCGATCTCGACCTCTTCGAACTCCTTGCCGGTCAGCCCGTTCGTGTTCTTCAGCACGACAGCCGCATTTTTTATGGAGGATATTATGTCCCTGAAATTGATGTCGCTCGGTGATCCTTGGCTCAGGATGCCTTCGACGCGTAGCAGCAATATGCTGCCTTGCGCATCTGATGGTATCGCGTCACGCAAAGACGCTTCGGCTTGGGCGGCGCTCTTTCCGTCGAGGTTCACCAATATGCTTATTACCTGGTTTTGTTCGATCCTGACCTGTTCTGTCTGCCAGTTCCGCACAAGGTAGAAGCTGCCGCTTCCGAGTTTCTCGAGTTCGGAGAAGTTGTTCGGGAATAGCGGCCCAGGGTATACGACGTTGAGGTGCCCTGGCGCGCTGTGCTGTTTGATGATGTGTATGTGGCCGCCTGCGTAATAGTCGAATCCTTTTGGCAGAAGCGACAATCCGAACGCGTCCATTTCCTCGAGTTCTTCCGGTTTCAGTTCTGTGATGCTTCCGTGGAAGAGGAATATCTTCGGTCCGGGCAGGGTCTCAAGAGATGTCCTCTCAAGCGCTTCATAGTAATGTTTGTCAAGTCCGCCTTTCTTTCCGAGAAGTCCGCAAAGCCTGACACCGGTCTTCGGATCCACGACAGGCCGCAGCTTGAGCATTCCGTCTTCGGTCGCCTCGCCCCGTGAGACGTTCGTCCCGAGTCCTGCGCTTTCGATGACGTCGAGCACGCTGCGTCCGCTTGGTGAGCAGTCGTGGCTTCCTTGTATGAAGTATAGAGGGATGCCTGCTTCCTTCAATCTCCGGAGCTGTTCGAAAGCCAGGCGTATGGAGTCGATGCTTGGTATCGCTGTGTTGAACAGGTCGCCGCTTATCAGCACGAAGTCCGTTCTTTCATTTATGCAGCGATCCATCGCGATGACGAACGCCTTGTGGTTCATCTCACGCAGCACCGGGTCGCGCCATCCTCCGAGATGGCAGTCCGCTATGTGGGCGAAGAGCATGTGTTGTTCTCTTTATGGAGGATAGAAAAGGTTTAGTGTGCTTGAGAATATACAATCAGAAACAGTTTATAACATATATAATACAAACTATAGTCCAAAGAATATTAGAATTGGCGATCCAAAACTTTTGCCTGCTCTGTTGTCATGCGCTGGTCTTCTGCGGCTTTGTTGGCTTGGGCTTTGGCTAACGTCCTCAATAATTGCATCAATTGTCCATCTAGGTATTTGGCGCATTCTTTTGCGTTTCTGAATGTCTGTGCGAACTCTGACGACTGTGATGCGGTACGGTATTCTATGAGCCTCTTGCCGAAATCACGTAGCACTTGTCCGACTCCGCGCAGGAATCGTTTCTTGGGTTCTGCAGCTGCAACATCTATTATGTCTGCCACTTTGTTGAGGTCGATAAGGAAATCGAGAATGATGAGTTTGAAGTGGGGGAAAGGGTTTGGTCCATTGACTCTTCCGAAGTATTGCGCATCTTGGAATATTGCGACGTTCATCGCCTTTATATCGTCTAGCACTGCGGTGTAGATATCGCGTAGGAAAAGGTAGTTGGCCTTGTCTGAATATAACTTGTCTTCAAGGACTTTGATTATATTGGTCCTGAGATTATTGGCTTTAAGATATTCTGTATTTGTTTAGCTGATTTGTGCTTGTTCTGATTCGTATTACGAATGTATGGTCTGGAGTAGCGAAATGCATTTATATTTAATATATATCTGATATAT
>JAGVQG010000051.1 GCA_020051845.1 archaeon
CAGTTATGCTCTGAGAACAAGAACTCTTCTTAACGGCCAATTCCCCTGCGGGTCTTCGCTGCGGCTCAGACCGCGCAGAATCCTTGGCCTGCGGGTTGATTATGGACGAGAGAACGTCAACAAAAAACCGGAAAATTCACTTTGCCGGCGCTGTCAATATCTCTGTGTAGCCGCACTTGCCGCAGACGATGCGGTTCTTGTGGGCGCCCATGAAGAATCCAGGGCCGCACTTGGGGCAGACCCTGTTCTTGGCCTTCACACCATTGCCTGATTTCTCGTAGAGCTGGAACCTTCCTGAAGCAGCGGCCTTCTTCTTTGCAGGAGCGGCCGCGGGTTTCTTGTCGGCTGCCATTTAGCTGCCCTCCGCAGGCTTGGGAGCCTCCTTCTTCTTGGGACGCGCTTCGGTCTTGTCGAGCAACTCCTTGCTCTCGTAGACATAGGCGTCGAGCGCAGCGGTCGTGGAGCCGAACGCGGTCTCTATCCTGCGGACAGCGACAGCGTCCTCCTTGCCACCAGTCGCCTTTGCGACGGCGACCACGACATCCTTGTTGCTCGGCGTCTTCTCGCCAGGGAACACAAGGTTGCCGACTATGTGCTTGCGCTTGAGAAGCGGGTTTTCGACCGCTGAAACAATCTTCAATTCCATTCAAACCACCTTGATAGCATACTCGCCTGCTTGTTTAATGCCGACCTTCTTGGCGATGTCGCTCTTCACAGGATCGAGCACGTAGAAACGACCCTTCCAGTTGAGAACGAACTGCGAACTCTTGCAGTTAGGACATTCCTCACCGGCGTAAAGGAACTTGCAGGACTTGCATGCTTTCTTCTTCATTTCTTCTTCGCCTCTTTCTTCTCGACCTTCTCGACAGGCGCTGCGCCGGCCGCCTTCTTGGCAGCGTCTTCCTCGATCCACTCAAGCTTGCCAAGACCTGCCTGACGCATGGTCAGACCTATCTTCGGGTTGGCGAGGTCCTTGAACGACACAGCGATGACACGGGCACGGCAGGGATCATCAATCTTGAGGACGCGCTTGCTGTCCTTTCCTGTGAGGACCTTCTCCTTGGAGAAGCTCACGAAGTCATCCATTGTCTGGCTGACGTGGATCATACCTTCGATAGGACCCATAGTCAGGAAGGCGCCGAAATCGGCGATCTCCTTGATCTTGCCCTGCACGACCTCGTGCATCTCGGGCTTGAAAGTCATCAGGTTGAAGACGGTCTCATAGTAGCTGCTGCCATCGCCAGGGATGATGACGCCGTCACCGATCTTGGTGACATCAGCGACGTCTATAACGAGGCCTATCTGGTCATCGATGTAACCATCGTACTTCAGGTGCACGCACTTCTGCACCGATTCCTTCACATCCAGCTCGAAGTACTTCGGTGGCACTCGAATGTGGTCCTTGACTTCAACTTTGTAGAACATTTCCTTATATACCCCGTCGTGGAGAGAATAGGGTCCATTTATAAAGGTAACGGTTGTTATGGCAATTATCATGGGACCGACCATCTCCCAACGCCTAGCCTGGCTTCCAACACTAGCGCTCAGACCGTACATACGGCGAATGATCGGACGTGAAAACCTACCTTCTGGAGGGTGCGTCATAGCCTGCAGCCACGGAAGCATACTCGATGGACCACTGGTAGGGCTTGCCTGCTGGCCTCGCGATTATTGCGCGCTCGTGGAAGAAGCATGGTACAAAGGCATAGTCGGCGCCTATCTCCGGCTGTCGCGAGCGATTGTGGTCCCAATCGACAACCCTGGAAGCGTTGTCGACAAAGCAGTGGCTGCTGCCAAAGAAGGACGCAGCGTCGTTATCTTCCCACAAGGCGGACTATCGGACAACATCGTGACCAAACCAAAATCAGGAGCGGCGCGGATCGCGCTCAAGGCGAAAGTCCCGCTGATACCATTACGATTGACCAACTCACAGGACATTCTGCTGCGCGGCGGATTACCGCACTTCCGACGGACAGACATCATAATCGGCAAAGCCATCGACACCCGTGGTTTCGACGCTGATTCTGTCAAGGACTGGCGTAAGCTGACTGCCAAGATAGCAGAAACAATAAACGACCTTTAGCGGTTCTCAAGCATCAGGTGACTGTCAGAACGGATGACGATGATGCCAACATGCCTATTCTTCAAGCGTCGCTTCAACTCCTGATCCTGTGTCAGGACGAAGTTGTGCTCCTGGCAGATCTGCACAAGCACATCATCGACTCTGGCGTGGCCGTCGGTCTCCTGGATGCTGACACGCTTGAGCTTGATGAGCTCGATCGCGAGCTTCGCCTCCCTCGCGAGAGTGCCGCCGGCCGACTTGAGACCCTCAAGCTCGTGCATGACCTTGTCGATCGCGATGATCTCGACAGTACCTGGAACGATACGCTTCAGCTCCTCCCAAAGATCGATGCGCAGAGCTGCGCAACGCAACCAACCATTCGTGTCGACGTAGACTTTCATGCCAACCCCATACCCTTAGCCAACTTCAATGTCTTCGCGGCATCCTTCATAGGCTCAGGACTCTCGTTGATCATCCTTATGCTGATGCCGTGATTCTTGATGTGCTGCAGAAGCTCCTTTATGAGTTTTTCGTCGGTAGGGACGTGACGTCTCTCCCCTTTAGCAGTCCACTCGATGCCTGAGAAATGCGCTGTCTTGTGCTTGATCTTCTTCACCTTCATGCACATCTCATCATAGTCCACGACACCGGCGTTGCGCGCCTTGAGATGGGCGAAGTCGACGCACACCGCGCAGCCAGTCTCTTCAGAAAGACGCGAAAGCTCGTCGATGTCACCGAACTGGCTCGGCTTGCCCGTCGTCTCTGTCGCGATCAACGGCGTCCAACCCTTCTTTTTTATGGTCGCCATCAAATCATCGACCGCGTCCTTGACCATAACATAGGTCTCGTCCTTGGTACGCATCCCGTAGAAAGCCGCGTGGAAGACGACGAACTCGGCGCCCATATGATGGCCACGCTCGACGCTGTCAAGGATCCTTTGCTTGCTGGCCGCGATCTTGGGCGCCTCTTCGCTGGCCAGGTTGATGTAATATGGAGCGTGGATCGAAAGGCTGATACCAAGCGATTTCGCGAGCTTGCCGACCTCGTCAGCGGTCTCATTCGACATGTTGACGCCATAGGTGAACTCGACCTCGCAGGCGTCCAGACCGAGCTCGTGGCAGCGCTCGAGCCCTTTCTCATAGCCCAAACCCTCGAAACCACCAGGACCGCTCTTGATAGACATAGCCTCTTGTCACTGAGCCGTCTATAAAAAAGTAACGCGCATAGAAAATGAGGATTTGCGCGCGTCACTTAATGGTAAATCCGCTTTCCCTAGTGACGAATTTCCCACGATTCACCATAAAAACATGCTGTGTTGCATAACTATTCCAAGGCTTTAG